>JAGRPB010000001.1:0-101696 GCA_020439945.1 Verrucomicrobiia bacterium | reverse complement strand
CGCGGCGAGTGGGCGGCGCTGGTGGAATTCCTCAACGCGCTGCACACCGACCACCTCGTCCTCGAACTCGCCCACCGTCCGAACGACGACCTGGAGGCGCTCAAGGACATCGATCCCCGGATCCGGCTCGGAATCGGTGTCATCGACATCAAGGTCAACCACATCGAAACTCCCCACGAGGTCGCCAGGCGCCTCGAAACAGCGGCCCGGGTCCTGGGACACGAGCGCATCGGCTGGGCCCACCCCGATTGCGGGTTCTGGATGCTGAAACGCTCCATCGCGGAGCGAAAAATCGCGGCGCTGGTGAGAGGGCGGGACCAGTTCCTCGGACTCGAAGCCTGACCAGGCGCCGCGCCGGTATCATACCAAATCCAAATAAGATCTGGATGATTTGCGAAGGCCGCGGGCTTCGGAGCGAGGCGCATTGAGGGAAGGTAGCCAGCTACCTGACCGAGATGGAACGAAGCCTCCGAAGTTCGCGGACTCGCATCGATGAAAAATCCCGAAGGCAAATTTCCCTCCGAAAAACACCTTCAATCATCCAGAGGTTATTTGGATTTGGTATCAGTCGTTGCCGAGCCCGAAAATCTCGAAACTCTCCACCGTGATCTTACTGCTGAAGGCCGGCCCAATGCCGAAGGTTCCCTCCAGATCGCGAAACGTTCCGCTCAACTCGCCACGCAGTTTGCCATCGGCATAGACTCTCATGCTGCGAGTCGTCAGCCTGATCTCGATGTCGTGCATCACTCCCGGCTCCACGAACCCTTTTCCCTTCAATCCCACGGGACGGCCGCCCGCGGGACTCACCAGGCGCAGTTGCTGCGGATCGGTCGACCAGCTGAAAATCACGATCTGGTTCCGGTTGTAGAAAAACCGCATCTCTCTTGAATCGGTCATCGCCCGGATCTTCGCGACGAAGGGCGGCTTGAAGGATTGATCCGATTGGATGTGGCTCATGTCCCGCTGGTCGCTGGTGAGCACCCACTTTCCCCCCTCGCGTTCCGCGCGACACCCCAGCACACTTTCGAAGCTGCGTTTTGATTCCAGGGACCAAAGTGGTTTGTCATCATCATTCGAGTCCAGGAACCCCGTGGAAGGGGCAGCCGATTTCAATGCCTCAAGCCTTCGGTTCACCTCTTTCAGGCTCTCCCCCGCTTTCACCGCCCGATCGATCTCACCATTTTTCGTTAGCTCGGTTTTCAGTTCCTCGAATTTCTCCGCCGCCGCCTGGAGGATCTCGAGCCTCTTCTCGCGGGTTTCCCCTTCCAGTCGCTCACGACTCTCATCGTAGATCTCTCGAAGCCGCTTCAACTCCGCCGATTTCTCGACCCGCGCCGCATCCGGTGTTCCGTAGTTCTCAATCTCAGCCTGGACAGCCAACACGGCGGGAAGGTCTCCCTCTGTCTGCTTCGTGATTTTCAGCTTGTTCAGCTCTTCCACGTAGCGGGCCTCGAGTTTGAGCAACGGCGTGCTCGCCAGGTCCAGAGCCTGTCGATACGCACTTTGGAGCTTGGCCACGGAATCCTCCGCAGTCTGGGCCGAGAGCATTCCCCCACCGACCGAGAACAGCAGGAGGCCGAGCAGACGGGGAGTGAGACGATGTTTTGTCACGAGTCGCTGGTTAACACGCCGGGGCATCGTAGCGAAAAGACCTACTCGTGCCAACTCCCGAGTTTCCACCCTATCGCGGCTTCCGATAGCGGAACATGAAGGCGGCACCCGGCAGGGTGATCAACAGGATGGACATGCCGCGGAACGCGTCCCAGCGCGCCTCGCTGTCGCCATTGATCGCCACGATCAACAGCAGCAGCACCAAGATCACGCTGATCCCGATCAGGCCGTAGCCGGCCGCGTGCATGAGCTTTTCAGAAAGCAGCCGTTTTTCACCCGGCGCGAAAGGCTCGTCGAGCGAGCGCTCGCTGACCTCCGCGCTCGAGATCGTGAGGAGTCGCTCCAAGATCTTTTCCGAATCACGAAACCAGACCGAGTTGATGAGCCGGTCGCCGGCGTTCGACTCGCTTCTCAGAAAATACAGGGTCTCGACCTTGTTCGGCGCCAGATAGTTGGCCCGCGACATCGCCTCAATCCTCGCGATGGAATCATAGGGCATCTCGGTTCTGGGCACCATCCAGGGAAACCACGGCGTCGATCCCGACCGCGGCAATTGGAGGCGCAATACTTTCGCTTCGTCGTCAAAACCGATCCGCAATCGCAGGTAGGCAATGCCCATGAAAATCATCATCAAGCCCATCGGCCCCAGGAACAGGCCCATGCAGATGCCGGCACCGGGATCGTGCCGCCCTTCCGCATCCCGCACCGCCAGAGCCAGGAAAGTCGGAATCGAGAGCAGAAACGCGCCGATGCCCAACAGCACGAACGCGTTGCCTCGTCTGGAACGGTATTCCTCCACCCCTCAGGATGTCGCGGAGGAAACGACTCGTCAACTTCGCGAAAAGTAAGTCCTGGCGACGGCGCGCTTCATTCGGCGCGAAGCAGTCGAGCCGCCCTCTTGGCGAAATAGGTGAGAATCATGTCCGCTCCGGCGCGCTTGATACCGATGAGCGATTCCATCATCACCTTTTCCTCGTCGATCCAGCCATCGGCCGCGGCCGCCTTGATCATGAGGTATTCGCCGCTGACCTGGTAGGCCGCGATCGGAAGGTCGACCTCTTCGCGGATCGCCCGGATGATGTCGAGGTAGGGTCCCGCCGGTTTCACCATGAGCATGTCGGCGCCCTCGGCGACATCGAGTTCGGCCTCGCGCAATGCCTCGCGCCAATTCGCCGGGTCCATCTGGTAGGTTTTCTTGTCACCCGCTTTCGGTGCGGAATCGAGCGCGCCGCGAAACGGTCCGTAGTAAGCCGACGCGTATTTTGCCGTGTAACTGAGAATGGAGACACCCTCGTGTCCCGCTTCGTCGAGCGCCTCGCGAATCGCGCCGACCCGGCCATCCATCATGTCGCTCGGCGCGACGATATCCGCGCCCGCTTCCGCGTGACACAAGGCCTGCCGACAGAGCACGGCCACGGTTTCATCGTTAAGAATGCGGAGATCACCGGACTTTTCATCCGCCACCACGATCCCGTCGTGACCGTCCGAATTGTAAGGATCCAGCGCCACATCAGTGATCACCGCGACCTCCGGATGCGCGCTCTTGATGGCCCGGATCGCGCGCGGCACCAGACCATCCGGGTTGTAACACTCTTCCCCTTTCGGAGATTTCAGGCTGTCCTCGATCTTGGGAAACAGGACCACCGCCTTTACCCCCACCGCGCTCGCTTCGCCCACTTCGCGGACCAGACCTTCCAACCCGTAGCGCTGACAACCGGGCATCGAGGCGATGTCGGTGTCCTCGGCATCCTCGTGGAGAAAAAGCGGATAAATCAAATCCGCCGGCGTCAGCACCGTCTCGCGCACGAGTCCGCGAATGGCGGGCGTTTTGCGATTGCGACGCGGACGAATGGGAAGGTCGAGTTTTTCGGACATGACTGAGCACTTAGTTTCGCCCACGCTCGGCGTTGCGCCAAGGGAACTTCACTTCGGCCAGGCCCATTCGGCTTTTCCCGCATCCTCGTCGATCGGCGCCTCGGGCAGGGTGGCATACCACTGTCGCAACGATTCGCTCATGGACTCGACCACGTCGGTCTGCCGATCCGCCAGGTTTTGCAATTCCATCGGATCTTCGCCGATTCGATACAGCTCTTTTCGGGATCCATCCGGATTCATGAGCAGCTTCCATGGTCCTTCGCGCATCGCCAGGATCGGACTGCGATTGAGAACCTGCCCCGGAATGCGATAGCGCCATTCCCAGAACAGCGACTTGCTCCGCGCTTCACGGGCGCCGAGCAGCACCGCGCTTCGATCCTCGCCGCTGAGCCTCATGTCGTCGGGCAATTCGACGCCGGCAAAGCGGCAGAGGGTGGGCAGCAGGTCGACGCCGGCGACCACCGAGTCGTTCACTTCGCCGGCGGGAATGTGTCCGGGCCAGCGCGCCAACAGCGGCAGACGAATGCCACCCTCGTAGAGACTGCGTTTCCGACCGCGGAAAGGACCGGCGCTGCCCACGCCGGAATGACTCGCGTTCCGGATCGTGATGTCTTCGGGACCGTTGTCGCTGGAAAACAACACCAACGTGTCTTCCGCCATCCCCTGCTCATCGAGCCAGGTCAACAACCGGCCGACCGCGACATCCAGGTTGCGCAGGCTGGCGAGGTAGATGGCCGTCGCCCCCGGATGGGAAGTTCCCACCGGCATTCGCGATCGAAACGCCTCCAGTTCCTCCTCCGTCGGATTCAGGGTCGCGTGCGTCAGGAGAAACCAGAGATTCACGAAGCATCGTTCATCGCGATGTTGATCGAGGAAGCGGATGGTTTCGTTGACGATCAGATTCGACGATTCGGAGCGAAAAAAGGGATCGTCCTCATTCTCCCACGTGTTGCCTCGACCAGTGGTCACGCGGTGCTCGTCAATTCCGTAGGCGTCCGGCAACGGCGCCCGCATGCCCTGCGAGGTGCCGAGGTGCCACTTTCCAAAATGGGCCGTCCGGTAACCCGCACTCTTGAGCAATCGCGGCAACATCGGCAGTTCGGGATCGAGAAAATCGAGAATCCCGAGTTCCGCGTTTCGCTTTACTCCGGAGATCACGGTGTGAAAACCCAGTTCCCCCGGAAACCGGCCGCTCATCACGCCGACCCGGCTGGGAGAACACACCGACGCCGGCGTGTAGAACTGGGTGAAAGTCGTTCCCTCCTGCGCCAGTCGATCGATCTGAAACGTGACACCGTAGTCCGATCCATTGGACTTGAGATCACCCCAGCCGAGATCGTCGGCGAAGAGGAAAAGGATGCGCTTCGGTGGTTCCTCCGGAGCCGCCGCTGTGACGGTCGTTGCCCCGGCCCAGAGAGTCAGAAGCGCGAGAAGTAATCTTGTGAGTCGGAAGCAATGAGAGATCCGCATGAACTTCATCAAGGGAGCTCGACCTCCGACTGACAAGAGAAAATCGAGGTGCCCCTCCATCGAAACCCTCGGCTTCGGTCGCAAAATTCACCCCTTCGGCTCCAGCTCGTAGCCGTCTTTGCCGTCTTTGACCACCCAGCCGAGCTCGGCCAATTGATCGCGCATCGCGTCGGCGGTGGCCCAGTCCTTTTCCTGCTTGGCGGCGAAACGGCGATCGGCCAGTTCGCGAACCTCGGCGGGGATGTCGACCTCGCCGCCGACCTCGGGCAGGACGAGACCAAGCGCTTCGATCACGGCGCGGAAGCCGCGATACTGTGTCCGCGCTTCCTCGGGCGACAGCGACTCGGGTTTCACTTCCTTGATGGCGGAAAACACGCGGCCGAGAGCATCGGGAGTGTTCAGGTCGTTGAGCAGGCCATCGAAAGCCGGCCCGAAGGCACCGCGTTCGTCGGCAGAGAGTCCGCGGAGTTCATCATACCCTGTTGGATCGGCGATCTGACCCTGTTGAATCAGCGCGGCTTCGAATTTCGCGAGCCTCTCCAGCGCATGACGCGCCCCGGCGAGCGCGGGGAAGGTCTCGTTGCCGTCCTTGTCGCGAGCCACGAAATTCAGCGGCTGCCGGTAGTGAGCGGAAATGAGGACGTAGCGCACCTCGGCGCCGGAAAAACCAGCCGCCTCGATCTGGTCGAGAGTGTAGAAATTGTTCAGGCTCTTCGACATCTTTCCGCCGTCGACGAGCAGGTGCGTCAGGTGAAACCAATGGTCCGCCATCTGGCATCCGGTCGCGGCTTCGCTCTGCGCGATCTCATTCTCGTGATGCGGAAATATCAGGTCCACTCCGCCGGAGTGGAGGTCGAAAGTTTCGCCGAGATATTCGCGGCACATGGCCGAGCACTCCAGGTGCCACCCGGGACGCCCCTGGCCCCAGGGACTGTCCCACCAGTTGTCGCCATCCTCGGGCTTGCGCGCCTTCCAGAGCGCGAAGTCGGCCACCGAATCCTTTTCGTATTCGTCATCGGCCACGGCGGTGCCGAGACGCAGCTCGCGCTTGTCGAGATGCGAGAGGCGCCCGTATTGATCGAAACTGCTGACCCGATAATAGACCGATCCGTCCTCGGCTCGATAAGCATGGCCCTTTTCCATCAGCGTCTCGATGAGAGCGATCTGCTGGGGAATGTGACCGACGGCGCTGGGCTCCTTGTGTGGCGGGAGCATGTTGAGCCGGGCACAGTCGTCGTGAAACCGTTTCGTCCAGCGCTCGGTGAAGTCGGTCAAGGTTTCGCCAGCGGCCTGCGAGTCACGAATCGTCTTGTCGTCCACGTCGGTCAGGTTGCGGACGTGAAATGTCTTGAGCCCGCTCATTTCCAGCGTTCGCCGAAACACGTCCTGCAAAACGAAGGTCCGGAAATTTCCAATGTGAGCCGGTCCGTAGACGGTGGGACCGCAGCAGTAAAAACGAAAAACTTCTCCGTCCCGGGGCCGTAGCTCGGTCACGGTTCGCGACAAGGTGTCAAATAACTGCATCGGCATGACAGTGTGGGAAGCGTGAGGAAGGCGGTTCGGACGTTCCGGGAATTCAGAGAATTTTTTCGAAGCTCCGACAAACGATCGGTGGAGGCGAAAAGCGCGGCATAGCTTGGGGCGGGTCCCCGGAGATTGCAAGACCGCCAAAATAAAGTTCGGAAAATACGGTAGCTAAGATGTCTTGATCATTTAGACATCCTAATCATTTATAAAAATTTTCTCGATATTCTATTACAATTCTGGTAAATTCCCGCACACCTACCCAGAGCCCCCATTTTTTCACCGATTTTCTCAAAGTTTCGGAACCCTTTCTCTTCGAGTTGTTCAGACCATCAAACCGAAGCCGTAGGAACCCTGGATATCTTCTTAGCATGCTGAAACTGGCGGTACAGATCGAAGATCAGCCGCCGATCGAGCACGTGGTGCGTGGCGCCAAGGTGACGATCGGCCGGAGTCACGACAACGATTTCCGGATCAAGAACTCCTACGTCTCGGCCTTTCATGCGGAGGTCCTGTTGACGGACTCGGGCGACTACGAGATCGTCGACCTGGATAGTTTCAACGGCACTTTCGTCAATGGAACCCGGATCGAGCGCGCCAGGATCTCTCCCGGTGACGCGCTTCGGATCGGCATGCTGAAAGGCAAGGTACTGGGTGACGGGCAGACCTGGGACACCGCCCGACCGGTCAAGAATTCGGGTCCGGTGGTGGCGCCGCTGAAAGAAAACCGGGCCCCCGCCAAACCCGAATCGAACCAACCGGAGCAGCCCGCGCCGGTCGCCAAGACTGCCACGACCGGGATCTCCAGCGATCTGAAAGACGAGCTGTTGCGTCAGATCGAGGAGCTGGAAGCGGACAAGAAATTTCTCCAGAAGCAACTCGACGAAGCGAAGGCCGCATCGGGCAAAGCCGGCGAAATCGCCGATTCGCTGAAAGTCGCCGAGAAGACGGTGGCGGAAAAATCGGAAGCGATCGCGACGTTGGAGAAGCAACTCGCGGCCGCTAAATCCGATCTCGACGCGGCAGGCGATGCCGGCAAGGCGCTGGCGGAACTTCGCCAGGAACTGGACGCCACGAAGTCGAGCGAGTCCGACTGGAAGGATAAGGCCGGCGCTCTCGCCGCCACGGCGGCGACGCTGGGCGCCCTGAAGGAGGAACTTTCCGAATCAAAATCGGCCGCCAAGGATCGGGAGAAAAAGATTTCGGAGCTGGAAAAACAGCTGAGCCAGGCCGGGAAGGAAAACGAATCCGGCGAGAAGACACGCCAGAAACTCAACACGGAACTCGAGGCCGCCAAATCGAAACTGGCCGAAGCGAAGAAAACGTCCGCCGAAGCCAAGTCGGAAATCGACGCCCTGACGAAGGCGCGAACTTCGCTGGAAAAGGAATTGGAGTCTTCACGTGCCGAAGCCGCCAAGGCGCACGAGGGCATCGCCGCCCTGAAGACCGAAGCGGAAAAACGCGAAGCCGAGCGCGAGGCGGAGGTGACCCGGCGCATTTCCGAAACGCAGAAGGCCCTGGCCGAAAAGGAAGCCGCGCTGGCGACCGCGGAGCAATCGCTGGCCGAGACCCAGGCCAAGAACGGCAAACTCATGGGCGAGGCCGCCGCCGCGCGCCAGCAGGCCCTCGACCTCGAGACCCGGCTTTCCCAACATACCGAGCAGAGCAAAAAGACGGCCGGAGAACTGGAGGGCAAGCTGGCTGATTTCCAGGAACGCCTCAAGACTCAGGCCGCCGATCTCGCCGACTTTCGCGAGCAAAAATCGGACCTTGAAAAGAAGCTGCGGGAAGCACTCAAAGCCTCGGAAAAGGGATCCGGCGCTCTGGAGTCTCTCCAGACCCAATTCGCGGAAACCAGGAGTGCCCGCGAACAGGCCGAGGCCGATCTCAAATCCGCCGGCCAGGAACGGAAAACGCTTCAGGCGCGCATCAAGGAACTCGAGTCCAAGACCAACGCCACCGTCGCCGAGCAGGAGGCCAGTCTGGGCCAGTTGCAGAAGGAACTGGAGGAAGCCCGCGCCGCCCGGGGCAAGGCCGATGCCGAACTCGCCCGGACGCGTCAGAGTTTCTCCGAACTGGAAACGAAACTGCGTCAGCGCGATACCGAAGCCTCCCAGACGGCCGACGAACGCGACAAGGAACTCTTCGAGGTCCGAAAGAAATCTTCCGCCCTTCAGAAACGCATCGACGAAGCACTGGTCGATGCCGACGAGGCCAAACGACAATTGGCCGAAGCCCGAAAATCGCACGGTGACCTCGAGGAAAAAATCGCGGAACTCACCGGACTCGCCGCCGCGAACCTGGAAACGAAGGATCAGGTCGAGGACGCCGCCCGCCGCAAGATCGCGGAAATGGAGGCCCGCATCGACGAATTTCACCTGTCCAACGAATCGCTGAAACAGGAACTCGCCGAGGCTCGCGAAAAGGCGACCCATTTGGAGAAACAAGTGTCCGAGAGTTCGGGCGAAGTGTCGGACATCATCGCCACCAAAAACGAGTGGGAGAAAAAGGCCGGCGAACTCCAGGCCCGCATCGACGCGAGCACCGCCCACAAGGCACAGATTTCTTCCGAACTGAACGCTTCCCGTCGCCACATCGGCGACCTCGAAGAACAGCTCGCGGAGCTGAAATCGCGGCTCACCGACGCCGACGTCGAAGGCAGGAACACCGACGAAAAGATCAAGTCGCTGGAATCGGAACTGAACCAGGCCGAGATCGCCCGGCGCAATGCCGAGCGCGCGCTCAACGCCGCCGAGAGCGAGGCGACCACCGCCGCCACTGAACGGGATCGCTCGCTGAAGCAGCTCGAGAAACTCGAGGCCGAGCAGAAACAGCTCGCCCATCTCGAAGCCGAACGCGACGCCGTTCTCTCGGAAACGAACACCGCCCGCGAAGTTCTCTCCGCCATTCGCGACGAGATCGCCGCGGCCGATGCCGAGCAGTCCGCGGTCAGTCGCGAGATCACCGGCAAGCAGAAAAGCGCCGCGGAAGAACTCGATCGCGTCAACGCCCAGATCTCCGAGGCGACGCGCCGGCTTGAAGCTCTGGAGAGCGACATTTCCGCCGCCGGTAGCGAGGAATCCGAAAAGCGGACCCGATTCGGCGAGCTCGAACGCGACCTCCAATCGAAAACCCAAGACCTGGAAGGCCTGTCCTCCGAAATCCAGGAAATCAGCGTCCAACGCGACGCGGCGAACCAGGAACGCAATCGCCTGGAAGAGGAGAGCGAGGAGATGCGCGAACGGGTCGAGACCTTCGCCAAGCGACTGGAACAGATCAACGCTGAGATCGAGGAAAAGCGCGACCTGCGCGATCGCCATGAGGAAATCGAACGTCGACTGCGCGAGGTCGAGGACCGCGAGGCCGACGTGGCCGCCCGCGAGCGGGAAGCCGCCGCCGGTTTCGTCGAAGGCCGCGACGTCGTTGGCGAAGCGACCCGAATCGAGCAGGAACTTTCCCGCAAGGAACAGGAACTCGGCGAGGCGAAAGAACAGCTGGAGCGCAAACTCTACGAACTCAAGCTGGCCGAAGACCGCATTCAGCTCGCCGAAGACCTGGCCGACGAGATCGCCCAACGCCAGCATCGCCTGACCGAACTCCGCAAGGAAGCCGACGCCGCCGAAGCGGTGGTGCGACAGATGCGCGACAAAAAGGACAACGAAGCCGCCGCCTTGCGCCGCGTCCAGGACGAACGCGGCACCGCCGATCTCGCCCACGCCGAACGGGGCGGCAACGGTTCACGGCTGAATGGACACGCCAACGGCGGCGATTCGCTCCAGAAAGCGGAGCACCGCATCGAGGAATTGAAGGAGAAGATCGCCGAGTACGAAAGTTACCAGGAGATCCTCCGTGACTCGCTTCGGCTCGATTTTGGCACCGTCCAGGTGATGAGTCGGCAGTTGATCAAGAAAGTCGACCTGATCGACGACCTCATCGGCACCTATAAAAAGCGGGGCGACGAGACGACCGTGGATCAGCTCGAAGCCCTGAAGCAGAGTTTTCTCGATCTTCTCCGCGAAAACGCGATCGAGACCTACGCCTTCGATCCCGGCACCGAACTCAGCCTCGATCATCGCCGCATGATCCGGATCGTCGAGACTCACACCAACGGAGACAGCGGCGGCGCCACCCGCGTCTACGCGACCGTCCGCCCCGGCTACCTCTGCGCGGACACCGGCGACGGCAGCCAGACCATCCTGCGAAAAGCGGAGGTCATCACCCACGGCTGATCGACGCTGAAAAATTCCGATTCCCTTCCGACCGGCTCCCGGGCAAGGTGACAAAAAAAGACGCCCTTCTCGTTTTCAGACTTCCACAAATTCTCTGATACATTACTCAGTTCCGCGCAGATTCTCAAAGTCGCCGTCCATTTCCTTTTTTCTTCCCGTTCCTCCAATCCCTCGACATGGCTCAGGCACAATATGTAGGCATCGATCTCGGCACCAGCACCTCCGCGCTGGCTCACGTGCGCCCGGATGGCAATCCGGAAATCGTTCCCAACGCCGATGGGGAACGCCTCACTCCCTCCGTCGTCTATTTCGATAAATTCGAAGGCATCAAGGTCGTCGGCAGCGCCGCTCGCGACGGCGGCGATCCCGAGCGGACCATTCACTTCATCAAGAAGCACATGGACGATCCGTCGTTCACCGTGGACATGGACGACCAGAAATGGACGCCCACGGAGATCTCCGCGATGATCCTGTCCAAACTCAAACGCGACTGCGCCCAGATCGTCGGCGAGATCCGCGACGTCGTCATCACCGTCCCGGCCAACTTCAACGAACTCGCCCGCAAGGCGACCGTCACCGCCGGAAAACTCGCCGGGCTGAACGTCACCCGCATCGTCAACGAGCCCACCGCGGCCGCGCTTTTTTACGCCCACACCCAGGACATCTCCGGTCGCGTCATGGTCTACGATCTCGGGGGCGGCACCCTCGACATCACGGTGATGGAAATCGCCGGTGACCAGGTCGACATCCTGCTCTCCGAGGGTGCCCGTCACCTCGGCGGTTCCGATTTCGACGAAGTCCTGCTCGAAATGCTCGCCGACGAATATCGGAAGAAAAACAAGGCCGAGCTTTTCCTCGACGAACGCCAGCGCCGCCGCGTGCTGGCCCTCGGCGAAGAAGCCAAGAAGATGCTGTCCAAGCTACAGCATATCTCAGAAACCATCGGCAACGACACCGATGGCATCGCCCGCATCGAATTGACCCGCGACATGTTCGAGAATGCCATCTCGCGCCTTCTCACCCGCACCGTCATGCTGGTCGAACAGGCGCTCGACTCGCTCGACCTCACGCCCGAGGACATCGATCACGTCGTGCTCGTCGGAGGCAGCACCCGCATTCCCAAGGTGAAGACGCTGCTCGAGAAACAGTTCGGCAAGCCGCCGCTCTCCTGCGGCAACGTCGACGAATGCGTCGCCCTCGGGGCCGCGCTGTTTGCCCAGCGGGCTCGCCGCGTGTCCGAAGTCTGCAACCACAGCTATGGAACCCTCGCCATCATCGAGGACGCCAAGACCGGCGAGGCGAAGATCCAGAACTCGATCGTCATTCCGAAAAACACGCCGATCCCCTGCTCCATGTCGCAGACCTACATCACGTCGGAAGACAACGAGGAACTGATCGAGGTCGAGATCACCCAGGGCGAGGATCTCGATCCGCGCTACGTGGACATCGTCGGAAAAATCTCCCTCGAAGTCCCTCCCGGCCGTCCCGCCGGCTGCGAGGTCACCGTGACCTACAGCTACGACGAAAACCAGCGCGTCCGCGCCCAGGTCTACGATGCCGATTCCGGACTCCGAAAAGACATCGCGATCGAATACCGCGGCGAAGGCGTCCTCACCGACGAGGACATCGAGCGGAAATCCGCCTACCTCAAGCAGGTAAAAATCGCCTGAGTTTTCTCCACCACTTTTTGCCTCCCCACCACTCACCTCCCCTTCCTCCCATGATCAAGAGACTGTTCAGCCTGATCAAGAAAGACGCCGACCCGAAACCCGCCAAGGGCGCGACCGGAACGGCCACCGCCACCAGACCGGCCACCGTTTCCCACAAGCCAAAGACGAGCGCCAAATCGCCCGAAATCATCTGCGGCATCGACCCGAAAAAGATGTCGCGCGACGAGATCCGCAAACGCCTCGCCGAACTCTTCCGCCGTCACAACCAGGCCGAAGCCTCCCTCGACCCCGAACTCCGCGAAGAAGCCCGCATCATGCTCGATGCCATCGTCGTCTGTCGGGAGAAGTATGTGGATGAGGGGTGAATGGACGTCCACCACCAATCGAAGCGTGAACCGGTGCGGTTCGCAGGCACAGGCTGTGCGCCGAGAAAAACTCGGGATTCCTCACCTGCTCCAACCAGTCGACAACGCTCTCAAATTCGATGATCCAACGGCGGTTCGCTTGCGCTCCCCTCTCCTTCCGCTAAAGGTCAAAGCGTGGACAGCAATTCTTCCTCCTCTTCCAAGCCGAAACTCAACGTCGCCATCCTCGGTCACCGGTTCATGGGTCGGGCGCATTCGAATGCATGGCGACAAGTGACCAAGTTTTTTGAGCCCGCCTTCGAACCGGTGTTGAAGGTGGTCTGCGGGCGCGACGAAACCGATCTGAAGGTCTTCGCGGATCGATGGGGGTGGGAGGAAGTTGAAACCGATTGGCGCAGGGTCATCGAGCGTGATGACATCGATATCGTCGACATTTCACTGCCCACCTACCTCCATGCCGAGACCGCCATCGCCGCGGCTGAGGCGGGCAAGCACATCTTCTGCGAAAAACCGTTCGCCAACACTGGCGAGGAAGCGACTGCCATGCTCGCCGCGGCGGAGAAGGCGGGCGTGGTCCATTACCTGAATCACAACTATCGTCGCTGCCCGGCGGTGGTGCTGGCCAAGCAACTCATCGACGCCGGCGAGATCGGCGAGATCTTTCACTGGCGAGGCGCCTACCAGCAGAGCTGGCTGGTGAATCCCGACCACCCGATCGATTGGAAACTCCGCAAGGCGACCGCCGCGGCGGGACCGCTCTGGGATCTGGGCTCGCATGCCATCGACCTGGCGCATTTTCTCGTCGGTGACATCACCTCGATCGATTGCCGGATGAAAAACTTCATCACCGAACGCCCCATCGCGGGAAAGCCGGGCGAACGCGGCGAGGTCGAGGTGGAATGCGCGGCACTGATGACCACCGAATTCGCCAACGGCGCACTCGGCACCATCGAGACAACCCGCTACGCGACGGGTCGCCGCAATCGGCACACCTTCGAAATCTACGGCAGCAAGGGCGCGATCACCTGGGACATGGAGGACATGAACCGTCTCCAGTTCTACTCAGAAGGCGACGCCGAGAACGTGCGCGGTTTCCGCAACATTCTCGCCACCGAGCGCTGCCACGACTACGTGAAAAACTGGTGGCCTCCCGGTCACATCATCGGCTACGAGCACGGATTCGTGCATGCGGTGACCGACTTCCTCGACGCGATCGCCGAGGGACCAGACAGCGGCCTGACGCCCGATTTCAACGACGGTGTCCGCATCACCAAAGTGATGGAGGCCGCTCTCGAAGCCGACGCGAAAGGCGCCCGGGTCGCGGTGGGATGACCGACCGCAGAAGGTTCGCTCCCCCTCTCACGGTTTTCCTTTCACCAACACCTTGGCCCGGTTGGTGAACTGCAGGCACATGACCATCTTGCCCGAGCTGTCGATCACCTGGGGACCACCCTTGGCGCCGACGCCTCCCCGGTCGGTGGTGTCCGGGAGGATCATGCTCAGGAGTCTCGTCGTTTCGCCCGTGGGCGCCTGATAGACAGTGCCCTTGCGCATCACCTGGATTGGCAGGCGCAGGGCCTTCAGATCGGCACCATCTCCGGCCGAGGCGTCGCCGGTGAAGAGCGCCTGGTTGGCGGACCGGTTGCCGGTCAGCGAGGCGAGGACCACATACTTGCCGGTGTCGGGCTCCACATCCACCCGCTGGATCACGCCGATGCGGGGACAGTCGTTGCCACAGGTGTCGTCGCCCTCGCGCAGCAGGATTTGCGTTGTCGGGACGCCGTCGAAATCCGAAAACAACAGGACGCAATCGTTGCTACCGTTCACGCCCGGTCCCGCGAGCTTGGCGAGATAGATGACTTTGAAGTTGTCGATCGCCCAAAACTTCAACAGGCGCACCACTTTCACACCATCCGCCAAAGCGGGAGCGAAGGTGTTCGCCGGATCGCCCTTTTTCCAGACTTCCTGGCCCGTACCGTCGAAAAGAACCTCATTTTCTCTCCCAGGCACTCCGCGAAGGGTGGCACGGAGGTAGGTTTTGATGATTGCGCTCCTGGTGACGACCTCTCCGAGAAAGTTGGAAATCGTACCCCCACTCATCGGATCTCCCCTGCGGGATAGGAGAATCTCATTGCTAAAACCGGGAGTCGCGGCAAACGCCCCCAGGTTGTCGGCCGGGGTCACGTCACCATTCCGCAGGAAGGCGGACCACGTCATGTAGATGCCGGGCCTCGCCACCCGGGGCAGGAATTGCGCCCAGGCGGTTCCCGGCATCGAGGCCAGTTCGCGATCTTCATCGAAGACAGGCTGGCGAATGGTGCCATCGTGATTTACGCCCAGCACGCCGCTGTCCCGGGTCCGGTTGACCCCACCGGGACCGAACTTGTATTGGAAGGCCACCCCCAGATCGCCGAGTCCCGCAATGTGGCACTGCACCACTTCATGGAAGCGGTTGAAAACCGCCCCGTTCGCGGTGGCGTGGGTGTCGCCCTCACGCAACGCTATACCGGGCACGCCGCCGGCGTTGGAGTGAAAGATGGCCGCGTCATTCGCGCCCGTCACCCCGGCGCCCTTCAAGGTGCCGGAAAAGACAAGGTCATCGGGGCGATTGAAGATCGGGCGACCCGTCGCGTTCATCATCATGCCGCCCAGATCCGTGCCGCCGCGAGCCAGCAGGTTCAGCGAACCGCCGGTGGCCTGATCGGTCCACAGACCCGCCGCCGTGGTGCCGCGGCCCGCGCCGGAACCTCTCAGGGTGGCGGGAAAGACGACCTCGCCCTCCGAGTTGATCGCCGCGTCGCCGAAGGCCCGGAAATCGGCATCCACCACACCGGGGGCGAAGTCGCCCGCCTGGGACAGGATCTCCAACGGCAGGGCACCGGCCACGTCGCGGTGGTAGTAGGCCGCGCCGCTCGCGTCGCCGAGATCGCCGTCGTTACGGGCACCGATGAGCGCCCGGTTCCCGCACAAGGCCACGGCCCAGCCAAAGTGGTCGTACGCCGTCCCATCGCCGGCGGTGAGAGTGCGCAACAACTGGCCGGTGGAGAGGTCGTAGAGATGAGCCCCCCCCGTTGCGGTTCCCGACCCCGGATCGACACCTATCTCGCCGATCAGCAGATGATTGCCATTCACCGCCAACGCATTGCTGGCGTCCTCCAATCCCGGGGCCGCAATCGGCGAGAAATCCGCCTCGGCACCGGTGAGAGCGTCGAAGACTTGCACCTGGGAGTGTACGGTCGCCACCACCACCCGGCCCGCGTCCAGCGCCACCGAGGTGCCAAAATAATTGTTACCCGCCCACTCCCGCAGCCGCGCGCCCGTCGCGGTATCGAAGAGATAGGCGGTGCCTCCTGGAAAAGAGTCAGGGCATCCGACCAACGCCAGTTGCCCGCACAGCGCTACCGAACTTCCGAAGCGGGCATTTGGTTCGGCATCCGCTGCCCGTCCGAGCGTCTGGACGAGGACCGGTACCGGGCCGGAGAGGTCGTAGAGATAGGCCCGGCCCGCCTCTGATTCCGCTTCGTCCGTGGCCCTGGGGGCACCCACCAGCAGGGTGTGGCCGCTCAAGGCGACCGCGGTTCCGAAACTCTCGTCCGCCTGCTGACTCTCCAGCTTCCACAGGAACCTGCCGGTGCGGGCGTCGTAGCCATAGACCGCTCCGCCTCCGTCTTCGTTGCGTGCCCCGACCACGGCGAGATTCCCGCACAGGGCCACCGAGCTGCCAAAATAATCGAAACCATTCCCGTCGTCAGCGGTCAGTTTGCGCAGGTAGCGCCCGATGCGGGCGTCGTATAGATGGGCCGCGCCCGCGTCTGATGCTACGTCGCTATTATAGGGTTCCCCCACCAGCAGCCACCTTTCCGACACCGCCACCGCGTGGCCAAAATTATAATCCGTCTGCCCATTCGTCGCCCTGCCGTGAAGCTTGGTGACCTCGGGGGTGAAACGCTGGGCGAGCGCGGCCCGGGGAGTGGCGAGGGCCACCGCCAGCAGCGACAATATCAGTAGAGACAGCGAGATTCGGATCGGCTGCCGGAATGCCGATCGGGGATGGCAGCGACAGGTTTCGACGGAGGCACGGGGTGAGGAGAGCGAGTGTAACTTCGGTTTCGGTTTCATGGCAGGCAGACAGGCTGGTGAGAATGAAATTCGCCTCGCCGGAGGACTCCATCCCCCCGGACGATACCGTGTCCTCCGGGCCACCGGACCGGCTACCCAATCCGCCCGCGAAAGAGATCACCCAACCAGTCAATCGTCTGCGCCCCCGGATGGCAACCCCTAACTCCCCAATTTCACCCATCCCGCATTTCTTTTTCACTTCGCCACGACAGGAAAAACTGGAGGCGGAATCATACGAGGCACGTACAAACCAAAACCCCGAGCCAACTCTGGCAAAAGGTGATCCGCCGGTGCCAGTTCCCGCGAGCATTGCCACGCCATCCACATTCCAGAAGCTGAAGGGGAACCTTGCCAGACCGAGCCCATCCGCCTTCCGGCCGGATCGCGAAAGCAACGCCTGACGCCTCCGTCACACGCCGCGCGCGGCGCGGATCTTTTCCGCCAGCAGGCGCAGGGTGGCGAAGACATCGTCGCCCATCGGATTGACGGGTACCACGACGCCGCCGATGCCCTCGGCGATGGCTTCGGCACTGTGGGTGTCGAACTGCGGTTGCACCAGCACGAGTTTCACCCCGTCCTTCTTCGCCTGCTCGATCAGTTCGAAGACGCGTTTCGGTTCGGGGCTGCGACCACCGACTTCGATGGCTTCCTGCTTCAATCCGTAGGCATCTGCGAAATAGCCGAAGGCGCCGTGGAAAACGTAGAAGGCCTTTCCCTGCAGAGAGGCCAGGGCGTGGTGCAGTTCGAGGTTCAGATCGTCGATCTCGGCGAGCAGCATCCCGAGATTCGCCTGGTAGTCGACCTCTCCCGCGGGATCGATCTCCCGCAAGGTCCGCTCGATCAGGATCGCCTGATCGCGGAGCAGATCGGGCGACAGCCACACGTGCGGATCGGCTGTCTCCTCATGGGCGGATCCGTGATCGTGTCCGTCGCCTTCATGGTGATGATGATGCGATTCGTCGAGATCGAGTTTCTCGATGCCGTTGGCGACATCGACGATACGGAGTCCCTTCGCCGTTCCCGAAAGCGTTTCCACCAATCGCTTCTCGAACGGCATCCCGACGATGAAAAAGACGTCGCTTTCACCGAGGCTCACCATCTGCCTCGGCGTCGGCGAAAAGCCGTGCGGATCCTGATCCGGTCCAGCCAGCGCCTCGACGATGACCCGGTCGCCACCAATGCGTTTCACCAATCCCGCAATGGGCGCGACCGAGGTGAATACCACCGGTTTGCCAGCATCCCGCGCTCCCGCGGAACCCGAGTCGCGGCGGCACGCGGAAAAGGCCAGCAAGACCAGCGCCGCCAACAGGACGATCGTCGACCGAACGCCACCTGGAGAAACCAATTTCATTAATGCAACTAACTTGCGTTTAAACCCCTGTCAAGCCCCTCCGTCACCTCGGCATTGACCCTCGGGAGCAAGGCCTTACCATGGGTCGTCG
Organism: Verrucomicrobiia bacterium; assembly: GCA_020439945.1. Lineage (GTDB taxonomy): Bacteria > Verrucomicrobiota > Verrucomicrobiia > Verrucomicrobiales > DEV007 > JAEUHH01. The sequence goes on along the minus strand of JAGRPB010000001.1, from coordinate 83,391 downwards.
CGCACATCCGCGCGTTCATCCCATTATTATCTTCACCAGAAATCATGCGTCCCTCTTCGCTCCGCTCGATTCTCATCGCCGCTCTTTCGCTTTCCTCCGCTCCCCTCCTGCCTTGCGCCCATGGCCAGGACGATGCCGCCAAGAGTGAATCGGCGCCCGTTCCCGATTCCCTCGAATCCCGTTTCGGCTACGCCTACGGATTCCAGATCGGAAAACAACTTCAGCGCTCCGGTCTTTCCATCGATTTGGAACAATTCAACCGAGCCCTCAAGGAAGCGCTCGACGGCAAGGATTCCGCGATGACCGACGCCGAGGTGCAGGCGGCCTTCAACGATGTGCAGAAGAAATCGGAGGAACTGAAAGCCACCGCCGGCAAAGCGTTTCTCGAGGAAAACGGCAAAAAGGAGGGCGTGAAAACCACCGATTCCGGCCTGCAGTATCTGGTGATCCAGGAAGGTTCGGGCGAGAGCCCCTCCGCCGAGGATGTCGTGAAAGTTCACTACCGCGGTTCGCTCATCGATGGCACCGAGTTCGACAGCAGCTATTCGCGAAACGAGCCGGCCAGCTTTCCGCTCAATCGCGTCATTCCCGCCTGGACGGAAGGTCTCCAGTTGATGAAGACCGGCGCCAAGTATCGCTTTTTCGTTCCCTACCAGCTCGGCTACGGCGAGCAGGGTTCGCCGCCGGATATCCCGCCCTACAGCACGCTGATTTTCGATGTCGAACTGCTCGGCGTCGGCGGCGAGTGATTCAACCCTGTTGGGTCCGCGATCCAACCCTGTTGAATCGCTTTTCATGCCCGTTCTCCGTTTGCGAAAAATCGTTTCCGGAGGCCAGACGGGCGTGGACCGGGCGGCCCTGGATTGGGCGATGATCCGCGGCCTGGACGTGGGCGGCTGGTGTCCGGCGGGGCGATTGGCGGAAGACGGCACGATACCAACGCGTTATCCCCTCAAAGAAACCGATGAATCGGCATACATTGTGCGAACGCAAGGCAATGTGCGCGACTCCGATGCGACTTTGATTCTCTCCCTGTCCGAAACGCTCAATGGCGGTTCGGCGGCTACGCGTGACCTGGCGATTTCGCTCGGGCATCCCTGGCTGCATCTGTCCCGCGCGAACGCGGCACTCACTGAATCGGTCGGAAAGCTGCGGGATTTCCTACTCGGTCACGACGTGGAGATTCTCAATGTGGCCGGCCCCCGCGCGTCGGAGGAGCCGGAGGCGGGAGAATTTGTCACCGCGTTGCTGGATCAAACCTTTCCGTCACCTTTTCCAACTTGAGCCCGTTCGCTTTCAACGCGTTGATACCGGTGGCTCCCTCCGTCCCGGCCATTCGCGAACCCGACGTTCGTCACCACTTTTCTCCTCCACCATCTACCCCAATCTGTTCGACTCATGATCACTGAAATGGAATCTCCCCCCACGAACTCACCGTCGATTCCGGCCAGCCTGGAAGCCGCCGGTTTGGACAGCTCGGTGGAAAGCCTGAAGCGCGATATCCGCAATCACCTCGCCCACACGCTGGCGGTCGATCCCAACATGGCGGCTCCCTATGAATGGTGGTCGGCGGTCTGCCTGATGACGCGCGATCGCATCATGGAGCGCTCCTGCCAGACGCGCCGGGTCCACCGCTCGGAACAGGTGAAACGGCTCTATTACCTTTCGCTGGAATACCTGATCGGACGGCTGCTGGAGAATAATCTAGTTAGCCTCGGGCTCCTGGAAAATACCCGCGAAGCGCTGAGCGAGATGGGCCAGGATGTGGAGACGGTAATCGGCCAGGGAACGGACATGGGTCTCGGAAATGGCGGCCTCGGGCGCTTGGCGGCGTGTTTCATGGATTCACTCGCCACGCTGGACCTGCCGGCCGTCGGCTATGGGATCAACTACGAGTTCGGCCTTTTCCGCCAGCATTTCGTCGACGGGAAACAGGTCGAGGCGCCCGACGAATGGCGTCGCTTTGGCAACCCGTGGGAAATCATCCGGCCGGACTGGTCGTTCGAGGTGAAACTTTATGGCCGCGTCGAACAGCAGTTCGATGAACTGGGCAACGGACGCGAGGTCTGGACGGACACGCGCTCGATTCTCGGGGTGCCGTGGGACATTCCGGTGGTCGGCTATGGTGGCGGCACGGTGAACATTCTGCGCCTCTGGGAGAGCCGGGCCTCGCGGGAATTTGATCTCAAGATTTTCAACGAAGGTGGTTACGTCGATGCGGTTCGCGAGAAGGCGGAAAGCGAAACCGTCTCGAAGGTGCTCTATCCGAACGACGAAACCGAGAGCGGCAAGGAACTGCGACTGGTGCAGCAGTATTTCTTCGTGGCCTGCTCGCTTCGCGACATTCTGATGCGTCAAAAGCGCGAGAACGGCAGCCTCGACACACTCTCGGAAAAAGCGGCCATCCAACTCAACGATACGCACCCGGCGGTGGCGGTGGCCGAACTGATGCGGCTGCTCATCGACGAAGAAGGGACCACCTGGGATCACGCCTGGTCGATCTGCCAGAAGACCTTCGCCTACACCAACCACACCCTGCTGCCGGAAGCGCTGGAGCGCTGGAGCGTGCCCCTGTTCCAGAAAGTGCTGCCGCGGCATTTGCAGATCATCTTCGAAATCAACCGGCGTTTCCTCACCTATGAGGTCGAGGCCAAGTGGCCGGGCGACAATGCCAAGAAGAACCAGCTGTCCCTGATCGAGGAAGGCTTTCCCAAGTCCATCCGGATGGCGCACCTGGCGGTCGTCGGCAGTCACGCCACCAACGGAGTGGCCGCGCTGCATACCGAATTGCTGAAGCGCCATCTTTTCAGCGGATTCGATGAACTCTTCCCGGGCCGGATCCAGAACAAGACCAACGGAATCACGCCTCGCCGCTGGCTGAAGGTGTGCAATCCGGGGCTCTCGTCACTGATCGATCGCAGCATCGGTTCCGACTGGCCGAGCAATCTCGACAAGCTGCGGAATCTGGAATCGTTCATCGACGATGCCTCGTGGCGGGACGAATTCCTGATGATCAAACGCGCCAACAAAGTGCGTCTGGCGGGCATCATCAAGGAACTGTGCGACATCGAGGTCAGCGAATACTCGATCTTCGACGTTCAGATCAAGCGGCTTCACGAATACAAGCGCCAGCATTTGAATCTCCTGAACATCGTTACCATGTACCGGCGTCTGCTTCAGAATCCGGATCTCGACGTGGTGCCGCGCACCTTCGTTTTCGGCGCCAAAGCGGCGCCCGGATACACTCTGGCCAAGGAGATCATCCATGCCATCAACGCCGTCGGAGCAAAGATCAATTCCGACGAACGGATTCAGGGCAAGATCAAGGTCGCGTTCCTGCCCAACTACGGCGTTACGCTGGCCGAACGCATCATCCCAGCCGCCGACATCTCCGAGCAGATCTCGACCGCTGGAAAGGAAGCCTCGGGCACGGGCAACATGAAGCTGGCGCTCAACGGCGCGGTGACGCTGGGCACCCTCGACGGCGCCAATGTGGAAATCGCGGAAGAAGTCGGCGACGAGAACATTTTCATCTTCGGCCTCACGGTCGAGGAAGTCGAAGCCCTCTGGGCCAAGGGTTACAGCTCGATGGATTACTACTGGGGCAACGAGGAACTGAAGGAGGTCATCGACTGGCTGACTTCGGATTTCTTCAGCGGCACTCGCGGCGCCTTCAACGCCATTCGCCGCAGCCTGCTCGAAGGCGGCGACCCCTTCCTCGTCCTGGCCGACTACCAGGCCTACGTCGACGCGCAGGCCCGGGTGGACGAGGCCTATCGGGACATCAATCGCTGGACGCGCATGGCGGCGCTGAACACGGCCCGGGTCGGCAAGTTTTCCTCCGACAGGACGATTCGCGAATACGCCAGCGACATCTGGAACCTCCAACCAGTGTCCATCGGAAACTGAGACTTCGTCGGCACGAATCATTGGCGCGATTTTGCGTTGGCTTGCCCGGAGGGTTGGCCTGAGGGTAGCGCCATGAGCACTTCCCCGTTCTGCCGCCTCTGCCTCGCATTGACTTTGCTGCTCGGGGTGTCGTTTCCCTCGACCGGATGGACCCAATCCGACGAGGGGAAAAGCAATGGCGTCTCCTCTCTCGGCGACCTGCTGAACAAGGTCAAAGACATCAAGGTCCCCGAATCGGTCAGCAACCTGCCGACGCAGCTGACCGAACTCAAGAACGCCTACCTGGAAACCGCCAAGACGGTGGAGGACCTGCGGATCGAGGTCGGTGCGTTGCGCGAAGAAGTGGAGGCCCTGAAATCGGAAAATGCCGAACTTCGCGAAGCGGTCGGGGAAAAAGTCGCGTCCGATTCCCGCAGCGAACTGCTGCAACCGACCGAGGTGGCCGCGACCGAATTGGTGAAAACCTACCGGGAATCGCCGGAAAGCGCCGCCAAACAATACAACCGCCGCTATCTCAAGGTGGTCGGCGTCATCGAAGGTTTCGAGACCGCAACCCAGGAAATCATCATGCTGCTGCGCTCGGATTCGGACACCAAGATCCGCTGTCACATCCGGCGCGACGCGAGCTTTCACGCCGAGGTGGCCGGTACCCAGGATCGGGTCATCAGCCGAAACGATCGATCAACCTTGCTCGCGGTGGGCCAACCGGTTGCGGTAGTGGGAACCTGCGACGGCATGGACCTGGATCTGAATCTGTCGAACTGCCGGGTGGAAGGACTTTCGGAGCGCAAAGCGGATTGAGAGCGGCTCATTTCTGGTTTCTCACTTCCGCTTCTTCCAAGTGCGAAAATTATTGAAAATTCGGCACTTGAGTCTAGAATTTTCAAAATTTCCGTGTTTTAAAGTGGAAATTGGTGTTTCCCACCTATGGAGCTTCCCGAATCTTCCTCGATTGTCCTCGGGCTAAATCCCGAGGGCGATCCCCAGCGCCTCTCCGAATCGACCGAAGGTTTCACCTCCTACTTCGGTTTCGATCGCGAGCGTCAACGCCTGGTCGCGATTCATCGAGCGGGAACCGAATCCGATCTCGGGAGACAACGCTGGCGTTCCATCAACGACCGGCTCAAGCTCGCCCGGAAACTCTTTCATCCCTCGGTCTGCCTGATCCTGGATACCGGGCTCGACACGGACGACCATCTCTATTTCGCGACCGAATTCGTCGAGGGCACTCCCCTCACTCACTACCTGGCGCAGTTTTCGTCGGTTCCGAAAAATCTGGGCGTTCACCTCGTTCTGCAGCTGGCCGAAACCGCCGGTTACCTCGCCGATTTTCCCCGCCTGCTGGCGACGGTATCGCTCGACGACTTCGTCGTCACCATGGACCGGGGCCGTTTTCTCAGTCTCCGTCTGGCGCACCTGGGATTCGATCGCGACGACGCGCCGGTTTCGGACGCGGTTCTCGGCGCGCACTGGATCGAGACGGTGGGCCACCTCTTGCGCCTCGTGATTGACGGAAGACCGATGCCCCAGCTTGCCAGGTTGGCCTCGGACGCCGCCGAGAGTGGCTCGGAACTCGAAGGTCCGCTGGGCACGCTCATTTCCCGGCTGAAAAGCGAGCCCGGATCGGTGGCGATTCGCGAACTGAAAAAGCTGAAGGCGACCCTGCTCGAAGCCGCCGGAATGGCGGGAGAAAACGAGATCCATCGCCACCCGGGATTCCGCGCCATCCTCGATCCACAGCATCGCCCGCTCGGCTCCTTGTCGCTGCTGGTCCAGGATTCCGGCGAGTTCGACCATCTCACTCAGGAACGCTGGCGGCCCCGAGAGGACGCCTTTCCCGTGGACGACGCCTCCCTTTTCTCCATCCAGGCCAGGGCTCCCCGATCCCCCTCCGCAAACCTGTCGGAACGCGGTGAATGCGTCGACCTGCTGCTATTGCCACCGGAGCGCCTCATCGGCGGAGAAATGCTGCCGCGCCTGAACGGACAGATGGGCGACCCTTTTCTCAAGGAACATCCCTACCTGGTTCGGACGCGTTCCCTGGTGTGCGATACCGACTTCACCATGGTCGTGGCCGAAGGCCTCAACGGCTTCAGCCTGATGAACCTGGTAACAGCCCGCCGGCGCCTTCGGGTGATCGACAGCGCCGCGATCCTCGAAGAAATCATCCGCTTGCTCGCCCATCTCGACGGGATCGATCTCGATACCGACCGACTGGACCCCTGGCGCCTGGTGTTTCATTTCTCCGATCCGCTCTGCGACGAGCGACTGCGGAAATTGGTGAACTCGTCGCCGGTTTCCGAATGGCCGCCATTCACGGTGAAATTCCGACCCACTCCCACCACCGAATCCCTGATCGAACCCGAGGCCGGCTCGTGGCTTTTCCTCTGCCAGAGATTCAACGGAAAACGTCTCCCGGCACTCCTGAGCTGGATGATGGAAAGCGAACGCTTCGACCAGGCCCTGGCCGAATCAGGCGCGGAGGCATTGCCACTTTCCCGATACGAAGCGATCGCTTCCCTACTCGAAAAGGCGGCCCGGCACCTCGATCCGGCCGACGCGGGACACCGCCTGAGATTTCTGGAAATATTTCGCGCTCTCGCCGAGGAAGCGGACAAACTGCCCGAGCCGATTCCCGCCACCGATGTGGAAATCGACGGGGATCTCAGCAAACGACGCCGACGCCACAAATGGCGCGCGAAACGGTCTCTCTCAGCGGCCTGAGCCGACGAATCACTCCAGCCCCCGAGGCACGTTTCCCGACACGCCGCCACTACCCGCCGGCGTGGTCGTCGCAGCGGCGGGTGTCGCGGGACTCGCGGCCGCGGGTCTGGCCGGCGGAGCGGACGTCTGGGTGGCTTCCCGACGACTTCCGATCTGATTCACAACATTTCCCAACTGATCGAGCCACTCGGATACCTTGGGATGTTCGGTGTTGGATTTCACGAAGGACAGCATTCCGGCCACGCCTTGAACCGGATCGACGAAAAGCGCCATGTCCTTGAGCCGTTCCCACTGTAGCGTCGGCAAGGTATTCGTCTGGAAATCGAACTGGTCGTAGTCCTTCACCAGGTTCCCGGCGCGTCCCTGCTGGAGCTGCCGGTTGCGAGCCTCCGCCATGCGGCGCTCCTCCCGGTTGTTCCCTTTTTCCTCCAACTCGGAAAACAGGCGCACCATCTGCGTCTGTTGTTCGATGCGCCGGTCCCACGCCCCGATCAGTCGCGAAGGATCGTTCTCACGCAGGTAGGGAAGAACCGTTTTCTCGTAGATCCCGGCGATGTTGAACGGCACCATTTCCCAGTTCTCATTGCGGGCCAGCAGTTCCTTGAGCCGGTAGGCGTCGGCGAAAATCGAATTGTCCACCGGTTGCAGCATGATCGTTCCGGGCAACTCCGTCAGTTGGGAAAGGCTGTCCACATAGGCAAGGATCGAAGGAAACACGTCCTTCAATTCATCGGCTTCGGCGGCCTCACAACTGAGCGCGAGGTAGCGAAGTTGGGTAAGCAATCCCTCGAGAAACCGGGGATCCTTGAAGGTTTCTTCCTGACGATCCTCCCAATCGCGGAATTCCGCCTGGTCGCGATCGTTCCGCTCGTAGTTCACCATCTTGTAGCATTTCACATACAACTCGACGGCCGCCTTGGGATTCTGCGCCGCTTGCCGGAACACGCTGCCCGCGCTCTGGTTGACCTTGGAAACGTGCCCGTCCACCACCATGCGGATCTCTTCGAGCTGGACCCGAATGTTGGCGATCTGGTCCGAAGTAAGGGTCGGCGGGTTGTCAGCCTGGCTCAGGCCAGTGCCGGCGGTGAGGATGGCCATTGCTGCGCCAATGGCGAAAATTGAAGGAAAGAAAAGGGTTTTCACGAACAGCGAAGAGTGAGTTTTTTCGGGTTCCGACCTCCGAGGTTACCACTTCGGGGATCGCATCCTTTTCATCCTATTCAATCGCATCGTTTTCGACAAGCCCGCGATCGGCGAGAAATTCGCCCGCCATCATTTCGCCGTCATTTTCAGAATCGGCGGGAAATGGTCCGTTTTCACCCCAGGGCCTTGAGCGCATCGAACACACCGAGGCTTTCCTGTTCTTTGGCAATGACGCGCAGCCGCTCGACCACGGCGTGAACGGTTTCATCCAGGGTCGAGGTGCCCGCGGTCACGCCCACACGATCCTTCCGGCGAAACCATTTCGGATCGAGATCCTCCGCCCGCTCGATTCGATGAACGCGGCAACCGAGTGCCGACGCGGTTTCCGCCAGCTGGGCCGTGTTGTTGCTGTTGCTCCCTCCCACGACGATGACCACGTCGTTCCCATCGCAAAGTTCTCTCAGAGCCAGCTGACGATCCTTGGTCGGCTGGCAAACCGTGTCGACATAGCGAAGATCCGCATCCGGGAAGCGGGTTCGCATCGTTTCGAGGAGCGATTCCACCAACAACACGGGTTGAGTGGTTTGGGACACGATTCCGATCCGATCCCTGTCGCCGGGAATGTTCTCGAGGTCCGATTCATGAAGCACCACGACGGCCTCCGGAAAATCGCCCACCAAGCCGCGCACCTCGACGTGATTCACCTGTCCGATGACCACCGGAAAATAACCCGCCAGCACCAAGCACTCCAGCGATCGATGCGCCTTGCGAACCAACGGACAAGTCGTGTCGAAAACCTCGTGTCCCCGCTCCTGCCATTCGCGACGGTTCCGATCGGAGGCGCCATGCGCCGTGATCAGTACCGACGAGGTCGCCGCTTTCGATTTGGAATCCAAATTTCCCCGCCGCACTCCGAGCGTATCCAGATGCTCCTGAACGAGCGGGTTGTGAACCAATTCGCCGAGCACCGTGATTGACCCCCGCGAAGCGAGATCATGTGTCTTCCGGAGGGCGTCACGAACGCCGAAGCACATGCCGTAATGTTTTGCGATTTCGATTTTCATGCTGTGTCAGTTTCCATTTACTTTGCACCACAAAGTTTCTTTTCAAAAAAATGGCCGTTTCTTTCGGGTCGGTCTACGATTTGCCCGCATCGAGGATCTGCTCCAGAACTTCGAGGTAATCCTGAAACGCCTTTCGCCCCTTTTTCGTGAGGGCGTATTTGGTTTGCGGCCGCTTTTCGACCTCTTTCGCCATCGACACGTAGCCCGCTTTGTAGAGCGCCCTCAGGTGGGTGATCAGGTTGCCGTCGCTCATCTCCAGTTCCGATTTCAAATCCTGGAAGCGCCATTCCTTTCGTGCCACCAGCAGGGTCATGATCGCCAGCCGTCCCTTTTCATGGATGAGCTTGTCGAGTTTGCTGAAATCGATCATCGGTGAAGGCGGATTGAGACAGGATACCGCGCGAAGAATTGAGAACCATCCATCAATGACCCTCCCGTTTCCACCATCCGGTCCGGACGGCATAAACGAGATGAAATCCCCCGAAGGTGACCGCCATGACCTTCGCGGCCGAGCGGATCGGTTCGCCGGTCCTGGCAAGATCCTCCGCGACAGCAAGTTCCGACCAGAGGAACCAGACCAACCCCGTCGAGAGAAATGCCCAACCCAGCGCGCGAATCGATCGCGGGGCGAAATCGCTGGTGGCGATGAGCCCCAGACCATAGCCCATCACCCAGAGGAGAACGCCCCGGACGGGATCGCCGTCGCTCAACAGAAACACCAGGCCCAGCACTCCTCCGGTCAGCATCGCGGGAGCCAGGGCGAGGACACCGTGGATCGTCGAACTGGACGGAAACCTGGCACCCCGCTGCCACGATTCCCGCCAGAGGAGGATGGCATTGAATGCGCCGACCAGGACCAGAACCGCCAGCCAGGAAAACGCGAAGGTCCGCACATCGACACTCTCCGGCCGACTCATGAACCACGCGCCCAGTCCCACGGCCAGGATTCCTCCGAGCAGGGCCGGTCCCGCGGATATGGCTCGATAGATCGTCGCCCGTTCCATCAGGTGACGGATCGTTCGGAGGTTTTCGCGGGCGGTTTGCGACAGGTCGGCGGTATCCATGGCGGCTATTACTTTGCGATACAAAGTGAAACGTCAAGCGGTTTTCATCGCCTGATACGGACGCTCTGCCGGGAGTTTTTCAAAAAACGGCCCGACCTGACAGGGTAGAGTCCGGGACTCAACAGGGTCAGATGCCCCGGTCGCTACTTCCGGATCCAAGTCAGACCTTTTCGACTTCGGCCTCGATCGGGGGCACGGTGCCGTCGTCGCCCTCCGGCCATGAAGCCCCTTGTTCGATCCAACGACGCAGGATGTCTTTCTGCGGCTCGGTCAGTTTCGGTCCGGTGGCGGGCATGGCGTGATTTTCTTCCTCGGGGAGCAGCGTCACCCGGTAGAGCGGGCTCTTGTCGGGTTCTCCCGGGACGATGACGGGACCGCGGCTCGATCCCTTCATGGCCGCCTTGTGGGTGGTGAGATTGAGACCGCCCATGATGGCTCCATCGTGATGGCATCTCACGCACTGGGTCTGCAGGATCGGCTTCACGTCGTTCACGAAGTCGACCGAAGCCTGTTCTCCCGCCGGGTCTTTCTTTTCTGCGGTTTGCTCGCCGCATCCGATGAGCAACATTGCAGCCGCTGCCGCGATCCAAAAAGCGCTGGTTTTCATGGTTGGTAGTTTATCAGCGAATTCGGCCATTTGGCGACGCATCTGATATTTTTTTGGGATGGTGAATTGTGATTCCGGAAACGGACGATCATTCGGTCCACTGGGTGATCGTGTACCGCTCTTTCACCGGATACCAAGCATCGATCTTTTCGACCAGATGCGCCACGACATCGGGATGGTCCTTGGCGACATTGGTATTCTCCTCCGGGTCGGCCTTGAGATCATAGAGCTGCGGCCGCTTTTCCGTCCTGGGATGGCTGCTCGCGTAGCGCCCCAGTTTCCCATCGTAGGTAAGAATCAGCTTCCACTTTCCTTCGACCACCCACCGGTAGAGGAGAGACTCCTCGGGATTGTCGATATCCGCAACGTCGTGGGCGCAACCTTCGCCGAAGACGATCTTGCGCGGCGTCGGCTCGCCGGATTTCAGGATCGGCATGAGGTTGTAACCGGGGAGGTTTTCGGGAATCTCCGCGCCCGCCGCTCCTAGCATGGTGGGCACGATGTCGACACTGGAGCAGAGTTGATCGCCACGATTACCGGGCTCGATCACCCCGGGCCAGGAAAACATGGTCGGCTGGCGCACCCCGCCTTCGTTGGCGGACTGCTTCGATCGCGGCGCGTAGTGGGAGTTTTCCGGGCTCTGGATCCAGCCGTTGTCGCTGATGTAGACGAAGAGCGTGTTGTCGGTCAGCCCCTTGTCGTCGATGTAATCAATGAGCTGTCCGCAGGTCTCGTCGAACCACTCGCACATGGCGTAGTACTTGGCGACATGCTCGGACTCGATTCCCTTGGCCTTGTATTTGTCCAGAAGACGCTGCGGCGGGGTGTGCGGCGAATGCGGCAGGAAAGGCGCGTACCAGACGTAGAAGGGCTTCTTTTCCCCGACCGCCATGTCGATGAAATCGAAGACCGGCCGCATGCCCTCGCGACCGATTTTCAATCCATCATCGCCGTGACGACCACCCGGCTGCGGAAAGCCTCGAGTCATGCCGTGGGTGAATCCGCCACGCTGGTAGTTCCCCTCCCACCACTTGCCGGACTGGTGGCTGAGGTAACCCTTTTGGCCGAGCAGGTCCATCACCGTGGGGTGCTCGTCGATATGGGAAATGAGTTTGGCCCGGAGCTGATTGTATTCCTGGTTGTCCTTCTGCCCCTTTTTCATGCCGGGGAGAATGGCGGGATCATTGCCCGAGATCTTGTGCTGATGAACGTAGAGCCCGGTCGCGAGCGTGGCCAACGAGGGACGGCACAGTGCGGTCGGCACGTAGCCCCGTGGAAAGACCGCGCTGCGCTTGGCCAAGGCATCGAGATGGGGTGTCTCGATGTATTCGTGCCCCATGAATCCATAGTCGGTCCACGCCTGATCGTCCGAGAGAAGCAGGACGATGTTCGGCGGGCCGTCGGCGGCGCGAAGTGAGAGGGCGGATGCGAAAACGACCAGAAAAACCGAAAACCGGACCAGAAAGCGAAGGGGATTCATGGGCTCAATCAATCCGGAAAATGCTCCCGATGTCAAAAGCGCAATCGGGTCGCGAACTCGCCGTTCACGCCGGGTGAAAGACGATGTCCTGATGGGTGGACAAATCGTTCACCCGACTTCGGGACTTCCGCCGGCCGAGGCGAATGCTGGATCCCGGATCGAAAATCAGGCCGTCACGCCAGGTCGGCACCCCGTTGACATGAACGTTGAAAACCGGAAGCGAACCGGCCAGCGTCGCCGCCCGGTCGAGGTCGCCGCTGAAAATACTGACCGACATCTGGGTCCGCGGATCGAGCCACTCGGAGACTTGCTCCAGCCCGGCCGAAAGCTTTGAAACTCCGAGGATCGGAGCCAGGATTTCGCGGCTGCCTTCTTCGGGAAAAAAGCGCCGGTTCCGCGGTTCGATGTCGCCGAGCAGGGTCGGCGTGATGAGATTCTTTTCGTTTTTTCCTCCGCCGGCAAAGCAACGGGCGCCGCCTGCCACGAGATCGTCAATCAGACGCGCCGCGCGAACGGCCCGGAACGCCTCCGTCAGCGGTCCGATGTTGGTTTCCTCTTCCTCGGGGTTCCCGATTTTCAATTCTCCCATGCGGGCCGCCAACCGCTCGATCAGCGCCTCATAGACATTCGCGTCGCAAAAGATCGCGCTGGTGGAGATCGCGGTCTGTCCCGCATTCTCGAAGGCTTGGGCAACGATCTGTTCGGCGGCCAGATCGAGATTCCCATCCTCCGCGACCAGGCACACTCCCATGCCGCCGTGGTGAAACTGCACCGGGATGAGTCCACTGGCGGCGCGAATCGCGCGGATGGTGCCCAGTCCCCCATAACACGTGATCTGGTCGACGAGCGGATGGCGGCAAACCGCCTGCCCGGTCAGCTCACCGGGCCCGGTGAGACAGGCGATCGCATTCTCCGGCATCCCGGCGTCGCACAACAATCGAACGAGCTTCAAGGTCGAGAACGGCGTCTGCGATGCGGGCTTGATGACCACGGCATTGCCCGCCGCCAGCGCCGGCACCATGAGCATGGCCGGGATGAGAAAAGGAAAGGTGTTGGGCGTCAACAGCGCCGTGATCCCGTAGGGACGCCGACGGGTATACCCAAAGCGATCCGCCACCCTCGCTTCCTGGGCCAGCGGCAGAAACTGGCGACCGAGCCGGAAGGCTTCTTTCCCGAAGGATTCCAGCAGGTTGATGGTCACATTCACCTCGCGCCACGCTTCGCGGATCGGCTTTCCCTGTTCGCGCGTGATCATCAGCGCGAGGGCTTCCTGCTCGGCTTTCACCGCCTCCGTGGTGGCGGTGAAAATCTCGCCCATCTGCTCGCTGGTCACGGCGGCGAGGGTATCGACGCCGGCGCGCAGTTCCTGCATGGCGAGGTCGACGGTTTCCACATCACACTCCGGGACCGTATCGATGATTTCCAGCGTCCAGGGATTTCGAATCGCCCGGATCACTCCTGACGGGCAGTCGGCCCATTTCGAAGAAAAGAAAGCTTCCATGATGGGAGAAATTCGGGAGCTTGGGAAAATTCTGAAACCGGCGGCGAGATTCAGGCCGTCATCAGCCCGGCCGATTCCACCGGCATCATCGATTCGTCGAGCGGCTCGGGCTCGGGAATGCCGGCTTCCTCGATGGCGCGCGTGGCCGGAACGATATTCGACGTCAGGCAATGCAATCCGCCCCCAAGGATGGACAATTCCGAAATGTCGAGACCGATCACATCGCGGTCCGGCATCAGTTCCTTGTAGATGGCCAGGGCGCGGCGATCCATTTCGTCGTTGATGTCGGGAAACAGCGGCACCACGACAACGCCATTGGCGAACAGCAGATTGGTATAACTCCGGTACTTGCCGTCATTCGCTTCCGGCATCGGGACGCGGTAAACCTGGAGCGGTCCACGGGACGTTTTCACCGAGGAAAGGATTTCCGCCGCGCGATCGAGCAGCGACGCATTGATGCTGTCCGATTTCGGGTCGAACTCACCGACCACGACCTTGTCCACATCGACGAAGGCGCAGAAAAGATCGACGTGCCCCGTCGGCTCCCCGCTTAGCGGATCCAGGTAGGCCCATTGTTTGACCCCGAAATACTCGCCGAACACTTCCGCGATGCGCCGGGCGTCGTACTGGCGGCCGGCGTTTTTCAGCAACACGGTGGTCGAAGTGAGACAGAGCCCGTCGCCGTTGCAAAGGATGTTCCCGCCCTCGTGGGTCAACGGCACATCCACAATCGGGCTGTCAAAAAGCCGCTCCAGTTCGGGCCGCACGGCCACATCGGAACTCGTGCGCAGATGACGGAGCTCGAAACCGAGAAAGCGGCGTTTTCCCTCCCGATCGAAACCGCTCAGCGGGCTCCAGTCGCGCGCCCACATCGACACCGAGGGCAAGCGAACGAAATCCACCGCTCCCGACGGAATCTCACCGGCCGTCAGCAGGATGCGCCCCAGCATTTCGTCCGCCTCGTTCACCAGGCAGACCACGCGCACATGGCGATGAATCGCGCGAACCAGGTTCACGAAAACCTGCGGAAAATTCCGGATCAGCTGCGCGCATCCGATCGTTACCGCCTCCTGATACTCGAACTCGCCGGGGATGTAAGCGCTGGCGGCGGGTTTCTCCTCAGCGATCGGCGCCGCCCCCGCTTCCATGTCGACGGCCGGCGGAATATCGGGAATGCCACGGGACGTGGATGGCGATTTCTTGCTCATTTCAGAACTGCCCGCGATGGCACCGCGCTTCGTTCAAATTTCATCGTCCGCTCAATGCGCGAAAGCGCCTCTGAACGTTCCGAGAAGTGAAACGGCAAATGGACCGGGATTTTCAAATGGGGGAGGGAGTAACCGGGGAAAATAATCTGCGGCCCGGATTTGGGGAAATGCTTTTTTCGTGCCTCATTGCGCCTCAAATTTCCTGATCGAAAATGACGAGATCATGATCAAAGCCGACGTCATCGCCGCCCTCCGCGCCCAACTCCAGTCCCAGTATGACCGCATGCTGGCGGCGGCACGAGAGGCTCGCGGCTACGCCACCGACCAGGACAGCAAGGCCGAAAGCAAGTACGACACCCGCAGCCTGGAAGCGTCCTACCTCGCCGTCGGCCAGGCCGCCAAGGCCGACGAACTGGCCGTCGCGCTCGACACGTTCCGTCCGGAGAGCTTTCGCGATTTTGCGGAAATCGAGCCGATCGATCTCGGCGCCCTCGTCGAAGTCGTGTATCCGGACCGGGCCAAAGCCACCTTTCTGCTGGCGCCCCACGGCGGCGGCATGATGATCGATCTCGACGGCGTCACCGTCATGGTCATCACGCCCGGCGCGCCGGTTTTCGGGAAATTGGCGGGGAAACGGGCCGACGACGAACTGGCCGATCCTCCGATGAAAATCGCCCGGGTCTCGTGAATTGTCCGACTCTGGATTCCGACCGGGTCAAAGAATGTCCGGCCAACTCGTCCAAAAAGCCGAATTCCTCCGATGGCTCGGTCGGTAGTCAAGGCGCCTTGACAGAAACTTCCGACTCCGTCTTCCGTGAGGTTGGAGTTGCGTCATCTGGCTGGACTGCGACAAAGCCAACCTGTTCGACGATTTCGAGGGCCTTCGGATCAGTGGTGGCCCATCGAAGGAATTTCGCCGCCGCGCCTTTTGGGTCGCCAGCGGTGTAGTAAAGAAGGTAGCGGGTAATTGGATAGCGACCATGATTGCCTGAAGCGACTTCGATATCATCGATGGTGGGCGCTTTGATAGCTTCGCCGAAGGCGTAGGCCCGTCCAACATAACCGATGGCCCGAGGATCTCGCTCGACATACCAACAAGGATGAACCGCTCCCGTCATTTTCTGGGCATTCTCACCATATTCTCTCCCACTCATTGCCATCTTTTGAAAGCTCTTGTAAGTGCCTGACGAGGTGTTGCGCGTAAAAACCTGGATCTCCCCAGACTCGCCTCCAACTTCCGTCCAATCGGTGATTTCCCCGGTGAAAATCCCCTCCACTTGTTTCAACGTCAGGTTTTTCACCGGATTGGATGCATTCACGATCACGGCGATCATGTCAGCCCCGGCCACGTAGCGTTTCAGTTTCACCCCCTTCGCCTTGAAGGCCGCAAACTCCTCGGGTTTCGCTTCGCGGCTCGCCATTCCAATGTCGCAGGTGCCCGCCAGCAGATTCGTGAACGCGGTGCTCGATCCCTCCGCCGCGATCTCGAATTCCACCTCGTTCCCCGCGGCTTTGTAAGCCTCCGCCAATTGCGGCACCATCTTCGCTCCCAATGTGTCAGAGCCTTTGATCACGATTTTTTCCGGTTCGGATAGACCAGTGGCCGATGCCGACACGAAAAGGAACCAACCCATCAAAAAACGGGACCAACACACAAAATTCAGGCTGACGGATGCGGATCAGCAACGCCACCTGGCCTTAGTGACAAATTCGTCAGATTTCCCCGAATCCCGCGAAAACGTCCGTGATCCGGCCTCGCGGTGACGGTAGGTTTCTGGCGATGAAATCCTCCCGTTCATCCTGGGGCGCGATCCTGCTCGCGACCGCAACTGGCGTTCTGACCGTCCGCGCCGCGGAAGACACGGTCGACTTTTCCCACGAGATCCGCCCGATTCTCAGCGACCGGTGCTTCAAGTGCCACGGCTTTGATGACGAAACGCGCGAAGCCGATCTCGGGCTCCACACCTTTGATTTCGCCACGGAAGATCTCGGTGGCTACCAGGCGATCAAGCCCGGCGATCCGGATGCCAGCGAGATCATCGTTCGCATGATGTCCGACGATCCCGACGACGTCATGCCGCCGGCAAAGGCCAACAAACCGCATCTCTCCCCGGAGGAAATCGATCTCTTCCGCCGCTGGATCAAACAGGGAGCGAAGTATGAACAGCATTGGGCCTTCGTGAAACCGGTTCGGCCGGAGCCGCCGGCAATCGCCCAAAAGAGAGCGACCGTCCGCAATCCCATCGACCAATTCGTTCTCGCCCGACTGGAGCGGGAGAATCTCGCCCCCTCTCCCGAGGCGGACCCGCACACCCTGATCCGCCGGCTTTCCCTCGATCTCGTCGGACTGCCGCCTACCCCGGAAGAAGCGGACGCCTTTGCCAAAGCCTATGCCGCCGACGGCGAAACCGCCTATCTCGCCGCCGTCGATCGCCTGCTCGATTCCAAACACTATGGCGAACGCTGGGCACGACAGTGGCTGGACCTCGCCCGCTACGCCGACACCAACGGCTACGAGAAAGATCGCCCACGCAGCATCTGGCCCTATCGCGACTGGGTGATCGAAGCGCTGAATGCCGACATGCCATTCGATCGCTTTTCCATCGAGCAGCTCGCCGGCGACATGTTGCCGAATGCCACCGCCGACCAACGCATCGCCACCGGCTTTCACCGCAACACCATGCTCAACGAGGAAGGCGGCATCGATCCGCTGGAGTATCGCTTCTACGCGATGATCGATCGGGTCAACACCACCGGCACCACCTGGCTCGGGCTCACAGTCGGTTGCGCCCAGTGTCATACCCACAAGTACGATCCCATCACCCAGACCGATTACTACGCCATGATGGGGCTGCTCAACAATGCGGACGAACCAGCGATCACCGTGCCCGATTCGCAGATTGCCGCGAAAAAGGCGGCCACGGAAAAGGAAATCACCAAGGCCGAGGCTGAGTTGATCGGGAAAATCGATCCCACCAAATTCGATGCCTGGCTCATTGAACAAAAAGCCCAATCCGCGCCGTGGACCTCGCTCGAACCCACCTCGCTGAAAAGCAACCTGCCTCACCTGGTCCGCGAAGGTGATGGCGTCGTCTTTGCCAGCGGCGATTTCACCAAGCGCGATGTCTTCACCCTGACCTACGACCTGTCCGGGATTTCCCAACCCATCACCGCCTTTCGCCTCGAGGCACTGCCCGACGAACGTCTGCCCGCCAACGGTCCCGGAGCCGCCTATTACGAAGGCCGCAGCGGCGATTTCTTTCTCAGTGAAGTCGCCGCGACCTCCGCCGGGAGAAAGCTCGCCTTCTCCGGCGCTTCCCATGATTTTGGGAAGATCTACATCGGCAACGGCAGCGCCGCGGCGGAGAACGTCTTCGATGGCGACGGTTCCACCGGCTGGTCGACGGCAACGGCGGAAGGGCGGCCTCACGAGATCGTAATCAGCCTTGCGACTCCACTCGATCCCGCCTCGGGCCCGCTCGAAATCGAACTGCTCTTCGAGCGCCACTTCGTCGCCGCGCTCGGAAAGTTTCGCCTCTCCGCCACCACCGCGACGCATCCCGTCGCCGCCCGGGCCCTGCCCCCGATCGATCCTCTCAGCGCCTCCGACAAGGAGCTGCGTCTCGCCTATGCCCGGACCGCCGCCGAGATGGCCGAAGCCCGAAAGCCGCTCGAAGCGATCGAGAAGAAACGACCCGAACTTCCCACCACGCTCGTCATGCAGGAGCGACCGGATGACAACCCGCGAACCACCCACCGTCATCACCGCGGCGAATATCTCAATACGAAGGAAGAAGTCACGCCCGCTGTCCCGAAGGTGTTCCCTCCTTTGCCCGAAGGCGCTCCCGCCAATCGTCTCAGTTTCGCGAAGTGGCTCGTCGATCCCGAGCGCAATCCGCTGGTCGCCCGAGTCACCGTGAACCGCGCCTGGCGCGCCTTTTTCGGACGCGGGCTCCTGAACACAGCCGGCGATTTCGGCGTGCAGTCCGAGCCACCCAGCCATCCGGAGTTGCTCGACTGGTTGGCGGTCGAATTCGTGGAACGCGGCTGGTCATTGAAACAACTTCATCGACTCATCGTGACCAGCGCCACCTACCGGCAGGACGCCCGCACCACGCCGGAACTGCTCGAACGCGATCCGACGAATACGCTCCTCGCCCGTGGTCCGCGCTTCCGGCTCGATGCCGAGATCATTCGCGACAGCGCCCTGGCAACGAGCGGTCTGCTCTCGGAAAAACTCGGCGGGCCCAGCGTCTATCCGCCGCAACCTCCCAGCGTTTCCGAAGCCGCCTACGGCAGTCCGAAGTGGACGCCCTCCCCGGGGCAGGATCGCTATCGTCGCAGCCTCTACACTTTCGCCAAGCGCACCGCGCCATTCGCCGCCTACCTGACCTTTGACGGTCCCACCGGCGAGGCGTGCATCGCCCGGCGCGATCGCAGCAACACCCCGCTCCAGGCGTTGACGTTGATGAACGACACGATGTTCACCGAAGCCGCCGCCGCGCTGGCCGACTCAACCCTGTCAGGTCTCGGACCCAACCCTGTTGAGTCGGAAATCGTTGCCGCGGAACTCTTTCGCCGTGTCCTCACCCGCGAACCCGATCAGAGTGAACTGACCGATTTGATCGGCTACTACGAATCGCAGCTCGCGCGTCTGAAAACCGGGGAACTCGCCACGGAGAAAATCGGCGGGAATGACTCCGCCACTCCCGAACATGCCGCCTGGACGATGGTCGCCCGCGTGATCCTCAATCTCGATGAAGCGGTGACGAAAGGATGACAACACTCCCGTCAGATTTCCGAGCGCCAGTCGCGCAGAGCCAGATCCGGAACCCGCGAAAACTCGCGAACATTTCCTGTGATCAACGTCGCATTCGCCGCGCGAGCCGTAGCCGCCACGATGAGATCGTTCGGACCGATTGGCGTGCCTTCACGTTCGAGATGGTGACGAATGTCCGCGTAATGTTCGATTGCGTCGCCGGCGAAGGGAAGCAACTCGAATCCTCTGAGGAGACTGCGGACTCCATCATTAGTCAATCGCGGTTGGCTACTTTTGAGGCAACCGACCAACAGCTCCGCGCGAACCATTTCCGAAACTCCTCGCGCACCCGATTCCAGTTCGGCCCACCAGAAAGCGATCCTTGGCTGTCGATTTCGCAACAGAGCAATCAGGAAGTCGGTATCGAAGTGATAGACCATCAATCTTCATCCAGATTAATGTCATTCAACGGAAGCATGTCGTCGTCGGAAGGCACTTCCAAATCGGTATCCGCCAGGATGCCCGCATGCGCCGCCAAGTGTTCTGAAAACGTCTTTTCCCTCGCCGCTTCCGCCAGATGCTCACTGGCCCAGCGATCGACAGGCAAATGCTCACGCTCGGCCGCGCGCTCGACTTTGCGTAGCGTGTCGTCGTCCAGTTCTATCGTCAGCGTTGCCATGACTGCTCCATTGTAACGCCCCCGCCCCACTTTTCAATCCGATGAAAACCGATCTCCCCTTCCTCCAACACCAAACCCGTCGCCAGCTATTCGAGACCTGCGGCGTCGGGCTCGGGAAAATCGCGTTGGCTTCCCTGCTGGCGAACGGCGCCTCGCGCTCCTCCGCCTTTGGGCTGTCGTCGCGGGAGGATCCGCTGGCGCCGAAAACCACGCATTTCACCCCAAAAGCGAAACGGGTCATCTATCTGTTCATGGCCGGGGCTCCGAGTCAGTTGGAGCTGTTCGACAACAAGCCGAAGCTCCGCGAACTGGACGGCAAACCGATCCCGCCCTCGGTGATCGCGGGGCAACGTTATGCCTTCATCCAACCGGATGCCGCCGTGCTGGCTCCACGTTTTGAATTTCATCGCCACGGCGAAAGCGGCGCGGAAATCTCCGATCAACTGCCGCACCTCGCGAAGGTCGTCGACGATATCGCCTTCGTGAAATCGGTCCATACCGACCAGTTCAACCACTCGCCGGCCCAGATTTTTTTCAATACCGGCAGTCCCATTCCCGGCCGTCCCGCGATGGGGTCGTGGCTCAGCTATGGCATCGGCAGCGATGCCGACGATCTGCCCTCCTTCGTCGTCCTGAAGAGCGGCGGCAACCTGAGTGGAGGCGCGGCGATGTGGAGTTCTGGCTTCCTCCCGACGACTCACGCCGGCGTGCCTTTCCGAGAAAGCGGTGACCCGATCCTGCACCTCTCCAATCCGGAAGGATTCGACGATCGAGCGCAGCGAGACTCTCTCGATATTCTGCGCCGGATGAATGAGCGACGCTTGGCGGCCGTGGGCGATCCGGAAATCGGAACCCGGATCAACGCCTACGAAATGGCCTACCGGATGCAGTCAGCCGCCCCGGAGTTGATGGATTTCGGCAACGAAGATCCCAAGACGTTGGAACTCTACGGCGCCAAACCCGGGAACGGAAAGGCGGCATTCGCCAACAACTGTCTCCTGGCACGGCGGCTGGTCGAGCGCGGCGTGCGTTTCGTGCAGGTCTACCACGCGGGTTGGGATCACCATTCGCAGGTGGAAAACGGCATCAAGACCCAGGCCGGATTGACTGACCAGGCTTGCGCGGCCCTGGTCCAGGATCTCAAGGAGCGCGGTCTCCTCGACGATACGCTCATCGTCTGGGGCGGGGAATTCGGCCGCACGCCCATGGTCGAAGCCAGCGCCGCCCTGGGTCGCAGCATGGGTCGGGATCACCATCCCCAGGCTTTCACGATGTGGTTTGCCGGCGGCGGGATCAAACCGGGTCAGTCGCTCGGCGCGACCGATGAACTGGGTTTCAACGCGGTCGAAGATCCGGTCCACGTCCACGATGTCCAGGCAACGATCCTGCGCCTGCTCGGTCTCGATCACGAACGACTCACCTTCCGATTCCAGGGACGCGACTACCGGCTCACCGATGTGTATGGAAAGGTGGTCGAAAAACTGATCGCGTGAGAGCATTGGGAGCGCGACGATCCCTCGTCGCCCCGGTCGACCAGTGCGACGACGGATCGTCGCGCTCCAAGTTTGCCTTGGCCCCCAACCCAATTTCGAAACTTTTTGCCCCATGACTCGAACGCTCTCATCCGTTCTCCTTTTTCTCACTGCTTTGCCAGGAATCGTCCGAGCGGAGAAAACCATCATTCACACGGCCGAGAAACCGCTGCCCCCGGAAGAAGCGGCCGCCACCATGGAGGTGCCCGAAGGCTTCCAGGTCACGCTGTTTGCCGGTGAGCCGGACCTGAAGCAACCGATCGGTTTCTGCATCGATGACCGAGGACGCATCTGGGTGGCAGAAGCCTTTCAATATCCGAATCACACCGACCAACCGGCGGCGGATCGCATCGTGATCTTTGAAGACACCGACAACGACGGCCGCCACGACAAGCGCACCGTTTTCTACGAGGGACTCAACTACGTGACCGGCATCGAGGTGGGCTTCGGCGGCGCCTGGGTGATGTCGCCACCGTATTTCTACTTCATTCCCGACCGCGATGGCGACGATGTGCCCGACGGAAAACCGGAGGTCGTCCTCGACGGCTTCGGCAATCACTCCAATGCACACAACCTCGCCAACGGTTTCGCCTGGGGCCCCGATGGCTGGCTCTATGGCACGCATGGGCGCACGAACTGGTCGATGATCGGGAAACCGGGCACCCCGGAAGAGGAGCGGGCCCGCTTTGATGGCGGCGTGTGGCGCTATCATCCGGTGCGAAAAGTCTGGGAACCCTTCGCCGATGGAACGACCAATCCTTGGGGTATCGACTGGGACGACTACGGCCAGGGATTCGTGACCAACTGCGTCAATCCCCACCTGTTCCACGTCATCCAGGGCGCCCACTACGAACCCTGGCGCGGCCGAAAATCGAGCGAGTTCGCGTATCAACGGATCGACACCATTGCCGATCACCGGCATTTCGTGGGCGGCGACGATATCCGTTCGGGACTGGGATCGGACGCCGAAGACATCGCCGGCGGCGGTCACGCCCACTGCGGGACCATGGTCTATCTCGGCGACAACTGGCCGAAGGAATACCGCAACGGGATTTTCATGAACAACATTCACGGCAGACGGATCAATCACGACATCCCGAAGCCCCTCGGTTCGGGCTACACGGCTTCGCACGGCAGCGACCTGATGCGTTCGCAGGATCCGTGGTACATGGGCGTGACGCTTCGCTACGGTCCCGACGGCGGTGTATTCATCAGCGACTGGTCGGACACCGGGGAGTGTCACAGCTACCAGAACACCCAGCGCGAGACGGGCCGGCTTTTCAAAATCACCTACGGCCAACCGAAGAAGCCCGACTACGATCTCGCCACGATGAATCCGTGGGAACTGGCTCAACTCCAACTGCACCGCAACGACTGGTGGGTCCGCCACGCCCGACGAGAACTGCAGGAACGCGCCGCCGCGGGCGAGGATCTCGGGAAGGCCCGGGCCGTGCTGCTTCGCGTTCTCACGGAGGGGACACACTCCATCCCGCAGCGTCTGCGTGCGCTGTGGGCGTTGCATGTCATCGGCGGCATCGACGAAGATTTCCTCCGGGAACAACTGGCCAATCCCAACGAACACCTTCGGGCGTGGTCGGTGCGACTCCTCTGCGAGACGCCGCCACCCAACGGAAAGACGTTGGAGCAGTTTGCCCTCATGGCCAGGCACGACAGCTCCCCGGTGGTGCGTCTCGAACTGGCCTGCGCGCTCCAGCGGCTATCTCTCGACGCCGCCTGGCCGATCGCGGAGGCGCTCTCCCAGCGAGCCGAGGACATCAACGACCAGAATCTTCCGCTGATGGTCTGGTATGGCGTGGAACCACTGGTTCATGACGATCCGGATCGGTTTCTCGCACTGGCGGAAAATTCCCGCATCCCGTTGCTGCGCACTCATGCGGCCCACCGGATCGCCTCGCTCACCGGCGAGGCCCAGCAACACGGCATCGAGGGAATCGTCCGGCTGCTCGGTGAACACGACGATCCCGAGTTTCGCAACGATCTCTTCGCGGGACTCTTCGATGGCTTCGCCGGGCGCCGAACCGTTCCCGCTCCCGCGAACTGGTCCCAGACTTACGCGGCGCTCCAAGCAGGCGGCGAATTGCCGGAGGCAGCGGTTCGCCTGGCGTTGCTGTTCGACGATCCTGCGGCGCTCGCCGACATCGAGAAAATCGCGGGCGATCCGTCGGCGGATCCAGCTCGACGCCAGACTGCGTTGAAAGCCCTGATCGATCGACGGCCGGAAAAACTGGAGCCGCTCCTGTTTTCCCTGCTCGCCGACGAAACCATGGCACCGCTGGCCATTCGCGGGCTGGCCGAATACGACGCGCCGGACACGGCGGGAGAAATCCTCGAGCGATTCTCCACCCTGTCGACTGAAGCCCGTCAGGACGCCTTGCAGACGCTCGCTTCCCGACCGGCCTGGGCAACCGCTTTGCTGGATGCGGTGGACAGTGGCGAGGTGGAACGGCGCGCGATCACCGCCTTCACCGTCCGGCAGATGAGCACGCTCAAAGATCCGGCGCTACAGAAACGGATCGAGGCGAATTGGGGAGGACAGCGCCCCACCAGCGGCGAGAAGGCGAAGCTACTCGACAAGCTCCGCAAGGAACTGACGCCGGAAACTCTCGCCGCCGCCGATCCGTCCCAGGGCAGGGCAATCTTCCAGCGCACCTGTTTCGCCTGCCACCGGCTCTACGACGAGGGCGGGTCCATCGGTCCGGACCTGACCGGTTCGCAACGCCAGAACCTCGATTACCTGCTCGAAAACATCATCGATCCCAGCCTCGTCGTCTCAAAGGATTTTCGGTTGAACACCCTCACCACCGCCAACGGTCGAACCGTGGGTGGGTTCATCGTTTCCGAAAACGAAAACGCCATCACCGTGCAGTCGCTCAACGAGCAGATCGTGATTCCCGCCACCGAAGTGGTGAAACGGGAGGAGATGAAAACTTCGATGATGCCCGAGGGGCTGTTGCTGACCCTCACCGACGAAGAGGTGCGCGACCTGATCGCCTACCTGAGCGGCACTCAGCAGGCGCCGCTGCCGCCACCGGTCCACTAAAAAAATGGGGGTCTCTCAGACAAAAACGAAAATTTCCGGCGCTTTCTTCAAAGGAAACCCGGTTTTCGGACGTCTAAGAAGCTGATGGCAGAACAAGCCACATGGTCAGAATGGCTGCGCGAGAATGGCTCGCGACTCATGCTGTATGCCCGTCAGCAGACTCGATGCGAGGCGGACGCGGAGGACGTGCTTCAGAATGCGCTCGTGAAGACGTGGAAGAGCCACGGCGACAAACCACGCGAGGAGTTGCTGGGCCTCATCTACACCAACATCCGGCGCTGCGCGGTCGACCTGGCGCGCTCCCACGATCGCCGACAGCAGCGCGAACAGACCGTGGTCGCCGATGAAGGTCCGCCGGTGGCCTGGTTCGAATTGCCCGAGGACGATGAGACCCGAGCCCTGCAGGTGGCGCTCTCGGCCTTGCCTGAAAAGTTTCGAGAAGTCATCACCCTGAAACTCTGGGGCGACCTGACCTTCGCCCAGATCGGAGAGACGCTCGAAATTTCCCAGAATACCGCGGCTTCCCGGTATCGCTACGGTCTGGAAGCCCTGAGATCCCAGCTCGCCACCGAAGCTGAATCGCTTCGCAAATAAGGAAGACGCGAACCAGCGCCTCGCGCTTGCCCAAAAAAGAACCCTGTCAGATCCGCGACCTGACAGGGTTGAATTTTAGTTTGGGGACGTTGATCCCCCTTCAGACGAAGATCACTCCACCGTGATGGTGATCTTGTCCGAGACCAGCGGCGGATCATGCGGCATGTGGGCGTGATCGCCGAGCACCAGTTGCAGGGTGTGCTTTCCGGGAGTGAGCGTCAGCTTGGTTTCCGTCTGGCCGCCGCCGAAGTGAAGATGGGTTTCATCCTTGGGCAACGGGAGCTTCATGTCGGGCAGATCGGAATCGATCATCAGGTGATGATGGCCGGTGGGCATTTCGTCGCTCATGTAGATGCCGGCGGGCGCCACACCCATTCCCTTCAGACCGAAGCGAACGGTGAAGTTCTGTTTCACCGTGGCGCCGTCCTTGGGCGAAATGATGTAGAGCTTGGCGTCTTCGGGCCGCTTGGTCGGCCCGGTGGGCAGGGTCATGACCGCGGCGCCATGGGCGTGATCGTCTTTTTTCTCTTCCGAGGTGGCATCGTTGCGGCCGAGGATTACGACCGCGCCGATGGCGGAAAGGGTGAGCAACAACAGGGAGACGGGCTTTTTCATAGGGTATTGGATGGGTGTGTCTGTGGGTTTGCAATGACTGCCATTCATCAAAACCCGATGAGCGGACTTATCAAAGTCGAAAATCACCGCAGAGCAGTCCCAGCGATGATGAGAGAGATTTCCTCACAATCAAGATCTCCAAAGCAAGAAACGGCTTGTCTTTTTATGAAAATTATTGAAAATATAGATCAAATTGATGAAATTCGTCTTCCGCCATCGCCAACCACGCCGAGGAATGACCCTGATTGAGGTCACCTTGGTGATTGCGGTGCTGCTTTCACTCATCGCCGTTCTCTTCGTGGGAGCCGTGGGTTACAAGCGCGGTTCCGATCGCGCCATGTGCATCCAGAACATCGCTTCTGTCCAGGAAGCCATTCGTTCTTACGCCAATCTCTACCAGTACAACCCCGGCGATACGGTCACCAACCTGCGGGACAACATCATCGGTTCGGACAAATTCATCCAGTACGAGCCCGAATGCCGCGCCGGGGGGAACTACACCTACGCCGGTGACACCATTCCGTCGGCCGGCACTGCCTATCTCACCTGCGACATCGGCGATCACGTCCCCAATTCCGTGGCCGGCTGGTGACGCCTCCCAGAAATTTCAGAGTCCTCTGAACCAACAACAACATGAAGTCCTCCCTACTTAACCTCATCAAGCCCCGCGGCATGACTCTCATCGAGGTCACGCTCGTGATTTCCATCCTTCTCGCCCTCACCTCCGCCCTGTTCCTGGGGGTGACGGCCTACAAGCGCGGCGCCGATCGCGCGAACTGCATACAGAACATCGCCTCGGTGCAGAAGGCGGTGCGTTCCTATGGCAACCTGGCCGGAAAACGGCCCGGCGACACGATACCGAATCTGAAAGACGAGATCATCGGCTTCAACAAGCTGGTTCCGCTCGAGCCCAGTTGCCCGGGCGGCGGACTCTACAACTATTCTGGCAACACCCTGCCGCTGCCCAACCATCTGTACCTCGACTGCGACCTGCCGACCCACGAGCCGAAAACGTCGCGCGGTTGGTGAGAGCACCGACACCCGCCATCAGGAATCCGAATCGCGATCGCCGTACCCCTGCGGATGGCGCTGGTGCCAGGACCAGGCGCTTTCGATAATCGATTCCAAAGTCGGATAGGTCGGCTCCCAGCCCAGGTCCTCGCGGATCCGCGTGCTGTCGGCCACCAGCGTGGCGGGATCTCCGGGACGACGCGGATCGATGATGGCGGGAATCTCGTGACCGGTGATTTTCCGGGCGGTTTCGATGACCTCTTTCACGCTGAAACCGTTGCCGTTGCCAAGATTGTAACGGAGAAAGGGTTTCCCTGAGAGGGCCTCAAGCGCCAGGATGTGTGCCCGGGCCAGGTCGGCGATGTGGATGTAGTCGCGGACACAGGTGCCGTCCGGCGTGTCATAGTCGTCTCCAAAGATGCGGATGTTTTCCCGCTGCCCGAGCGCGACCTGAAGCACCAGCGGAATGAGGTGCATCTCGGGAAAATGATCCTCGCCGCGTTCCTCGGTCGCGCCAGAGGCATTGAAATAGCGGAGACAGGCGTAGCGGAGGCCTTTCGTGACCTGGAGCCAGTGGAGAAATCGTTCGATGATGAATTTCGATTCGCCGTAGGGACTGCCGGGAACGATCCGTTCCGTTTCGGCGATCGGCATTTTCTCCGGGTCGTCGAAAAGGTTGGCGGTCGAAGAGAGAATGAAGCGTTCGGTGCCGTATTCCACCGCCAGTTCGAGCAGGTTCAGGGCGTTGCGGACATTTTCGCCGAGATAGAGAAAAGGCTCCGCCATCGACTCGCCGACCAGGGTGCGGGACGCGAAGTGCATGATGCCCTGCGGCCGATGTTCCCTGAACACCGCCTCGACCGCCGGTTTGTCGGCGAGATCGGCCTCAACAAAGGCGGCATCGGGATGCACCGCGGCGCGATGTCCCTGGAAGAGATTGTCCAGGACCACGACCTCATAGCCACTCTTGATGAGCACTTCCGTGGTGATGCTGCCGATGTAGCCGGCGCCGCCGGTGACGAGAATCTTCATGCCGTCCACTGTGGCGCGGAGGAGCGTGATGGCAAGCGTTCCGCGATGGGGTCCTTCACCGCTTTTCGATCACCACGAGCCTCGGCGGCGAATTGGTCTGATTGAGGAATCCATAACTCGCCACGCTGAAGCGCGCCTGATCCAGCTCAGCCGCCCAACGCTCGACCATTTCGGCTTCGACCTCGCCGCCGGGATGGCCGGGGTAAACCACCACCATCATCCGTCCGCGCGGAGCCAGCACTTTCAGCGCCGCCTCCATCGCGGCCAGCGTCGTCTCCGGACGGGTGATCGTGGCTTTGTCCCCGCCCGGCAAGTAGCCCAGGTTGAACATGACGGCGTTCCATTCGCCTTCGATTGAATCCGCCAGCCGGGAATGGCACTCCCGCACCAGACGCACCCGGTCAGCGACTCCCCCCGCCTCCAGCCGGGCGCGCGTCGCCTCGATCGCTTCCGGCTGCACGTCGAAGGCCACCACCTTGCCCTCGGGTCCCACCAATTCGGCGAGGAAAAGCGTGTCGTGACCGTTGCCGGCCGTGGCGTCGATGGCGCGATCTCCAGGGCCGAGACATTCGGTCACGAACCGATGCGCCAGTTCCGTGGCGCGCGGCAATCTTGGTTTCCCGGATCGCGATTCCATCGAGCTGTCCGTCACAGATTTTTTCGGAGATCCACCTCCGGTTCCAAGGGAGTGCCCCTGACGAGATGATCCGCCAGCTGGGCCGCGAAGAACGGTCCGTTGAGCACGCCCTTCGACCCGAGGCCGTTGAAAAAGCCGACGCGGTTTTCGAGTTCTGTGGCCGGATGCAGCCCGATGAGAGCCCGACTCTCGCGAATCACCGGACGCACCGCGGCGCGCTGTCCGGTGATCTCGAACGGCACCCTGAGCATTCCGCGCAGCTTCTTCTCCACCTCCGCCCGGCCTTCCCGAGTCGTCTCCGTGGCCTCCCCGTCCGCGAAGTCCCATTCGTAGGTGGCCCCGGCGCGGAATTTTCTCCCGCCCAGCGGCAACAGCCAGCCGGCCCGGTTCACGATCCGCGTCTCCGTCATCGCCGCCGGGCACTCGAGATCGAGAATCTGTCCCTTGGCGCTGCGGAACGGCACCCAGTCGAAAAAGCGGTTCCGGTTTCCCTCCCAGCCCTGACAGAAAATCACGTGGCTCGCCTTGATGTTCTTCCAACGCACGCCTCCGGCCACCACGTCGATATCGTCGGCATTCACCGTGCCGATCGCGTAGCCGAGTCGCTCCAGCAGGTGCAGTCGCGTCGCCTCCAGGAATGCCGGCACGTCCAGCCAGCCCGCCGCCGGCATCTCGAATCCGCCGCGCTCGGCATGAAACACCGCCTCGGAAATCTCCAGCGGCACCGCGCCCGCCGGCAGCCGACCCGGGCCCCGTTCCGACTCCGCTTCCGCCTTTTTCTTTTCCCAGCGCCGCGCCTCGTCCTCGCTGGCCAGGAGGCGCGCGATCGGCACCGGGCGGAACAGCCATTGCCCACACTTCGTCTCGACCCGCCGGTAGGCCGCCGTCGCATAACGCCAGAACTCGTCACCGCGCCACGTCGGCGCCAGCCGTTTCCCGGTGATCGGTGTCACGATACCGGCCGCCACCTTGGAACTGGTCAACGCCTCGTCACGATCCACCACCAGCACGCGTTGCCCGCGTTCAAGCAGCTCCCAGGCCAGCAACGAACCGGCCAATCCCTGGCCGACGATGAGGGTATCGACTGTCATCTGAGTAAAAGCGCGAATCTACGCTCACTCTCCCGACACATCCACCTTCGGCGCCACGCGAACGGCGAGATCGGCGATCTCGAAATAGTCCCAGGTTTCCAGATTCATCGAGCCCGCCACCAGGCTGGAGGGAAACATCTCGATGCGGTTGTTGAGGTCGCGGACGTTGGCGTTGTAGAAGCGCCGGGCCGCCTGGATGCGATCCTCGGTGTTGACCAGTTCGTGCTGGAGTTGGAGGAAATTCCGGTCCGCCTTCAACTGAGGATACCCTTCCGCCACCGCCATGAGGTGACCCACCTCCCGGACCAGGGCCGATTCGTCGCCCGCCTGTTCGCGGACGCGGTCGTGCGGCGCGCCGGCACGATCCCGGGCCGCGATGACCCGCTCCAGCGTCTCGCGCTCGTGGGCGGCATAGCCTTTCACCGTCTCGACGAGGTTCGGGATGAGATCGTGCCGACGTTTCAGTTCGGTATCGATGTCCGACCACGATTCCCGGCAATGATTTCGCAAGCGGACGAATCCGTTGTAGGTGCCGATCAACCAGAGAAGCGGCAGCGCCAACACGGCAAACGCGATTGCCAGGATGAGAATGAAGGAGGAGTCCATACGAGGTCACAGGATACGCATCACGCTCCGCGCGCAAATTCCGGAATGCCCTCGAGAACACGGCGACCGACTTCGAAGATCCGCGGATACTCGGAAGCGGAAAAACGATGATCGCCCTTGATGAGCAGATTCCGGCCGCTGAAATAGAGCGGCAATCGTGGCGAATTCAGCAGCAGATCGATGGTGCGCGCGTGCAACACATCGTAGGCCCAGCGCCGGTCCGAGGAACTCACGTGAAATCGGCGACTGAACTCCGCGCTCTCGAAATCGATGTCATCCCAGCCGAAAGCCGCGGAAATCTTGTCGAAAATGCCTTCGGGTCGCACCGTCATGTTTGCGAGCGGGAATGGCGTTTCGAAGGCCACCACGGTGAACCGGTGGTGATGCGTCTGGGTATTCCCTTTTCCGTCCGTGGAATGCGTTTCGTAATGATAATCGAAAGCTTCGATGGCGAATTCGCCCACCTTCCCGTGAATCACGTTTTCCGCGTAGCGATTGCTCCCCGTACCGAGAAACTGGAAGGCCGGATAGCGATGATCGAACTTGCGATATTTGCCCGGAGAGAACCGCAATCCGAACCGCTCGGCCAAGGCTCCCAGTTCCTCACGTCGTTTTTTCTCCTGGAGGTGCGTCAGGATGATCACCACGACGACGACGACCGCCACCAGGCCAAAAATCAGGATGGGAAAAGGGAATTCCGCTCCATTCATGGACCAGACCCTAGCGAACCTGCCGCGATCCCGCGATTACAAAAGCCCGAAGCGATTGCACCCCGGGCACCAAACAGGGTATGATCCGGGACTCAACCCTCTTGAGTGTGTCTGCCGATGAAGTCGTTTCTCCCTCCCTTTT
The DNA here is from genome assembly GCA_020439945.1 of Verrucomicrobiia bacterium. Classification (GTDB taxonomy): domain Bacteria; phylum Verrucomicrobiota; class Verrucomicrobiia; order Verrucomicrobiales; family DEV007; genus JAEUHH01. Next base: position 52,222 of record JAGRPB010000001.1, on the reverse strand, counting down.
TCCACGCCGGTCTGGCGTTCGGTATCGCCGTGTCGGGAGTGAAGGGTGACGAGAATCCGAAGCCGCTGTTGCAGCTGCCCTGTCTCGCCGCGCTGGTGGAGCAGGCGCGCTCGGGCGACGGTCCGTTGGCGTTCGAGGAAGCTTTTTTCGACGGACCTTTCCGGCGGATTTCGGAAAACGAAATGACCACGGAAGCGCTGATCGATCGAGGTTACTCCAAGCTCCACGGTTTCTGGAACGCGGAAGCGGAGCGATGCTTTCGCGAGGCGTTCCAGCGGGATGCCGATTCGGTCGATGCGTTGTTGGGATTGGCCCTGACGAACGCGGAGCGTCCTCGCCGATTTGCGACCTTTCTGGCGAAAGCGACCTCGGTGGCGGCCAATCGACGGGATCTTTCCGAGCCCACGCGTTGGTGGCTGGAGATGCTGCAAATCGGCGACGAGGGCGAGAGGCATCGTCGCCTGGAACAGCGGGTGGCGACGCATCCGACGGAATCGTTGCCGGCACTGTGGCTGGCTCGGGGCGAGATCCTCGACTTTCAGCGCGGAAAAGAGGGCGCGATCGACCGGGCAGCGTGGGATCGGCTGTTGGTCTCGGTCGAGTCGCCGGCCGCCGCGACCTACCGGCGTCTGCTCTGGGCGGATCAGCCACCGAAGGACGATCTTCCGAACCTTCCGCCGGTTCCCAAAACGTCGAACGCGGACATCTGGCGGATCGCCGGCGAGTTCGAGAAGGGCCGCGACCGATGGGAAGCATTGCTCGAACTTTTCACCAAAGCGGTCCAGGCAGATTTGAACTGGCTGGACTCGCGCCTGGCGATGCCGGACGAAGCGCAGAACCTCGGCGCCGATTCGGCGGCCCTGGCAACCCTGCTGTCTGACCTGGGACGCGAGGAAGCGGCGACAACGATCGCTCGCCGCTTTGCCGACCTGCCCTATCATCCCGGCGCCGCGGGCACCACCCAACCGTGGCGGCGCATCGAAGACACCTGCCGCGAAGCCAACACGCGAGCGATCGAATCGATTGAAACGCGAAAGAAGCGACGCACCGAAATCCGGACCGCGATCGACGCCGGCGAATTCGACGCGGCCCTCGCGATGGCTCATGAGGATCGGCTTTCGCGTCCCCACGCCTGGGATGCGAGAGCCAACGAGATCGAAGCGCTCTGGCGGAAAGGCCAACGGAAAGAGGCGCTTTTCGACTTCGATCGAGGTTTCCGGCGCCGGTTGGCGAACGCCGACGAGTCATGGCGGAATCGCCCGGTCTTTTCTGAAATTGCGGCGGCAATGAAACTGGAACCGGTTTCAGCCGAAAGGGAAACGGGTCGGAACGAACTCGAATCGTTGAGATGGCACGCCCCGAAAGCCCCGGAGCGAATCCTGAAACGTGGCGATGCCGTTTCGCGCAATCTTGGCGGCAAGCAGGAAAAAGCGACACTCGCGATCTTCTTCCTCGGAGCGGGTTGTCCGCGATGCGTGGAACAACTGACGGCCTTCCTGCCCTACCTCGACGACTTTGCCGAGGCCGGCGTGGAGGTGATCGGGATCAGCACCGATTCAGCCGATGAAACGGCGGCGGATTTTCCGATTCCGCTCTTTGCCGATCCGAACCTGGAGGCATTTCGCGACTACGAGGCCTTCGACGAATTCCTCGATCGCCCTCTTCACGCCACCTACCTCATCGACTCGGACGGCAACGTGCGATGGCGGGAGACGGGCAATACGCCTTTTCTTCGAGCCGAATGGCTGCTTGGCGAGTTGGAAGTGCTTCTGTCTCAATCAAAAAAGGATTGACCTAGGCCGCGGAAACCGGGTTTAATCCGCGAAATTTCCGAGCCCCCCTGAAAAGGCCGCTCCGTCGTCTGATTCCCACTCCTCCCTCCCTTCCTCCGGGGAATCCAAACGACTGGATAGTCGGGGCTGTTCTTACCCGCCCTGCTTTCCCCGAGTTTCCTTTGCCATGAACCGCCGTTCGCTTTGCCTGTTTTTCGGCCTGTTGATGTTTGTCAGCCGGGTATCGGCCGAGGATCTCGATCTCGACGGGAACGGCCTCGACGATGTCTGGGAAGAACGCTACGACGCCGCGGGTCTGGTGGCCAATGAGGACAGCGACGGAGACGGAGAAGACAATGGCGCGGAGTCGCGCGCCGGTACCGATCCGCTCGATCGCGATTCGCGTCTGGAAGCGCCGAAGTTTTCCTTTTCGGACACGGGCGTCACGCTCAGTTTTCCGAGTCAGGTCGGCAAACGTTACCGTATCCAGGGTGGCGCCACACCCAGCGCTTCCAATTTCACGGAACTCGACTCGGCGATGGGAAATGGCGGAGATCTCTCGATCACGCTCGATCCCAAGCCGGTGGGAACGAATTTTTTCCAGGTCACGGTCGAGGATGTCGACTCGGACAACGACGGACTGTGGGACTGGTCGGAGTTGCAGCTCGATGGCTACGATCCCAACGACCCCATGAGCCTCAATCCGGCGAGCAACGATCGCGACACGCTGATCGCCCAGCTGCAGGGGAGCACGGGAACGGTTCACGTCACCGCGATCGAATCGGAGATGTATGAGAAGGGTCCGGCGGGCACGCCCACAACCGGGAAGGTCCGCATCTCGCGTGTCGGCGGGCTGGCGGCGCTGACGGTGTTCTACAACGTGGGCGGCTCGACCAATCCCGATCATGCTCCGGCCACGACGACGGATTACACGCCCCAGCCGAACGGCGTGGTGATCTTCGGATTCGGTCAAAGTTCCGTCGACATCGAGATCACCGCCGTGGCGGACAACGAGCCGGAGTTTCCCAACACGGTGACTTTCGAAATCCAACCGCACTCCGACTACCTCGTCGGCAACGGCAGCGCCGATCTGACCATCTACGACGCCACGGACATACCGGCCAACCAGACCACCTTCCTGGCCCAGATGTCGTCCGAGCGGGGCGCCCAGACATCCGCGACCGGCTATGGCTGGCTCAGGTTGAACGGGAAGAAGAATCAGGCACTGGTTTCGATGCAGTTCGGCGGACTGACATCGACCCAGATCGCGGCCCACGTGCATCACTCGAATCTCGCGGGGGATAACCTCACGATCATCAATGGTCCGGTCGTCGAGAGCCTGCCGCTGGGACAATTCACCGATCACGTCTGGGACTTTCATCGCACCGGCGCCTACAGCGCTCAGAATCTGATCGACTCGCTCTACCGGAAAAACGGTCAGCTGCCGCTCTACTGCAACGCCCACACGATGGAGAATCCGGGTGGAGAAATCTGGGGCTTTTTCGAAGAGAGCCACGGAACGACCGATTTCGTGGTTCCCGATGATCCGCCGGCAATCGAACCGCTGACGGGGAATGACCTGAAGCGGGACGTCTCGCGATTCCTGACCCAGGCGACCTTCGGCCCGACCCAGGCCGAAATCGACGCACTGGTGGCGGACATCGAGAACAATCACGGCGGCGACCGCATCGCCGGATTCTCCGCCTGGATCAATGCCCAGTTTGCGCTCGATCAGACGCGTTTCTACGACCTCACCTACTACGCCGACGAACAAGAATGGGATCTCTACGGCACCAACCGGCTCAATCCCGGCAGCGATCCGCAGCCTCGTCAGAACAACCGGCAATCGGCCTTCTGGCACATCGCCTGTCAGGCTCACGATCAACTCCGGCAGCGGGCCGCGTTCGCCCTGAGTGAGGTCCTGGTGGTGTCCGAACTCGACGCGCTCGTCGCCAGCCGACACTACGGTCTCGCGAAATACTACGACATGCTGGCCGATCATACCGACGGCAACTACCTGACGCTGCTCCGCGACGTTTCGAAGAGCCCGATCATGGGCCAGTACCTGAGTTCATTGAAAAACGGGAAGGCCGTTCTCGATGGTCAGGGGAACATCATCATCGCTCCCGACGAGAATTACGCGCGCGAAATCATGCAGCTCTTCTCCATCGGGCTGCTTTTCCAACACCCGGATGGATCGCTGGTGTTGAACGAGGACGGGCTCCCGATCCAGACCTACGACAACGACGACATCACAGAGTTGGCGCGGGTCTTCACCGGATGGAGTTTCAGCAAGAGCGTTGGATCCCAGGCCAGTGGTTATCCGACGCAGAACAACAACAACTTCAACTACTACGGCGGTCCGCTCTACTTCCAGGCTTCGTGGGAAAATCCCATGAAAAATTTCAGCAGCTACCATGACACCGCGGCGAAGAACGTCCTCGGCAGCGCCATTCCCGGCGGTCAGAACGGTGATCAGGATCTGAACTCGGCGACCGGCATCCTTTTCAATCACCAGAACTGCGGACCATTCATCGCCCGCCTGCTCATCCAGCGGCTGGTCACTTCCAACCCAAGCGCCGGCTACATCTATCGCGTTTCGCAGGCCTTCGACAACAACCGCAGCAATTCGCAGCAGATGAAGGAAGTGTTCCGCGCCATCCTGCTGGACTACGAGGCGCGCAGTCTGACTCAGATCGACAACATCGGTTTCGGAAAACAGAAAGAGCCCCTGATCCGCTACGTGCAACTGATGCGTGCCTACGGAGCGAAATCCGAGTTGCCACTGAACGAGCTGTCCGGCTACGGCTATCCCGCCAACCAGCTCGACAATTTTCCGCCCGACGCCACCATGCTCCGCTGGACGACCCACGGCCATAGCTGGTGGAACCAGTCGCACCTGCGAGCGCCGACGGTGTTCAACTGGTTCCTGCCCGATCATCAGGTCGGCGGCCCGCTCCAGCAGGCCGGTCTGGTGGCACCCGAGTTTTCGCTCACCAACGAATATCAGGCGATGCGCTGGGTGAACTACGCGTTTGCTCTCTGCAACAACACCTGGCAGGGCGCACGGGAGATGCCGCTCCAGCGCGATCCGGTCTCCAGCGGAGGACGCGGCGACACCAACGGCGAACTGGACAACATCCGCGCCTATCACTACATCGACGCCCTCGAAGCCGAGGTGCAGGGATACATCAACGGAGGTGATTCCGAGCAAGTCGCCTTCGAGAAGCTGCTCGACGAACTCGATCTGCTCCTCTGCGCCGGCAATCTCAAGGCCCGTTACGATGGCCAGGCGGCCCCCAACCCGCGCGACTCGATTCTCGCCATGGCGACCTACGTCTACAATCCCGGCAATCTCCCCGGCAGCACCGACCGCGCCGTCAAGGATCTGCTCTACCTGCTGACCACCTCGCCGGAGTTCATCATTCAGAAATGACCGACCGCGTCCCCACCGAATCCCGTCCACGATGAGACAACGAGACAAAGATCACCTCAGTCGCCGGAATTTCCTCCGGTCGGCGGCCTGTGCCCAACTGGGCTACGCCGGGCTCGTGAATGCGCTGTCGCAGATGCGGCTTTTCACCGCCGCCGCGAACGCCCAATCCAGCGGGCTGACCGATTACAAGGCGTTGGTCTGCCTCTTCCTATTCGGGGGCAATGATTCCAACAACCTCCTGATTCCGTTCAGCGGAGCCCAACGCACCACCTACCAGAATGCGCGCGGCGTTCTCGCCATTCCGTCCTCGGATCTGGCGCGGATCCACCCCAACAACGAGAGCGACACCTGGGGGCTGCATCCGAGTTGCACCGGCATGGCGAGCCTGTTCAACAGCGGTAAGCTCGCCGTGATCCAGAATGTCGGCACGCTCACCTATCCCATCGCCGATCGCACCGAATACCTGAGCGGCAACGTGCCACTCCCGCCCCAGCTTTTCTCCCACTCCGACCAGCAGATCCAGTGGCAGAGTTCCGTGCCCGACAAACCGTATGAAACCGGCTGGGGAGGAAGATTGGCTGACCTGGTGAATGCCGGCTATAACGCCGACGGCACCGTATCGATGTCGATCTCTCTGACCGGGATCAACAGCTTTCAGGTCGGGCGCGAAGTCATTCAATACGTGGTCGACAAGAACGGCGCCACGTCGCTCTGGGGATACGGCCCGGCTGACAATCGCTATCAGAACGCGCTGAACCCCGACGGCAGCTACATCAACAACTGGGCCGGCAACCGTCTCCGCCGCTACGAGGAGATCATGAATTTCTCCCACACCAATCTCCAGGAGGAGGCTTACACCCAGGTCATCCGCCGGGCGCGGGACTATGAGGGTACCGTCGGTTCCGCGATGACCCAGGCGGACGCCTCCGGCGTGGATTTCGATGCCGTCTTTGCCAATGCTCAAACCAACCTGGGCGATCAGCTCAAGATGATCGCGCGCTTGATCGCCGGACGCGAAGCCTCGGGCAACCGGCGCCAGGTGTTTTTCTGCTCGGTCGGCGGCTACGATACCCACGCCACCCAGTTGCCGAATCACGCCAACCTGATGGACGAACTGAGCACGGGCCTGAAGGCCTTCCAGGACTCCATCGACGCGCTCGGCATCGCCGACAACGTGCTGCTTTTCGAATGCTCGGATTTCACCCGGACCTTCACGCCCAACGGCAACGACGCCAATTCATCCGGTTCCGACCACGGTTGGGGCGGTCACAAAGTGGTGATGGGCGGTCCCGTCAATGGCAAGAACCTGTTCGGTCATCATCCCAATACCTCGCCCGGTGGGAATGACGACGCCGGTGGAACGCGCGGCCGCTGGATTCCATCGACATCGGTCGACCAATACGGCTCCGTGATCGGCAAGTGGTTCGGCGTCGATTCCAACTCGATGGAAACCATTTTCCCGAACCTCGGGCGTTTCGACGATCCGATTTCCGTCGCCTCGGCCAATCTCAATTTCATCAATTTCGCCTGATTCCAATCCTGTGAAAATGGACGACCAGACCAAAGCCAGACTGGCGCTCGCCCTGCCCCTCGCGGCCATGGCGGTGGTCATCGGTTTTGGCTGGTCCCATCTGAAGGAAAAATCCGCGCCGGTCGCTCCTTCGCTACCGGCGAAAAACCAGGAATCGAGCCTTCCCGAAAAACCGGCTCGCCTTGCGGACCTCGAATCACCGGAAAAGACCATCACTCAGACGCCGCCGAAAGGTGACGCAAATCCCGATCTCGAAATCATCACACCGGAACTGTCGATCGATCTCGGCAACGGTGAGACAAAACCCATCGAGATCCCGGAGCCCACCTACGCTCCCATCGCCCACGCGAGCGTGGAAACCCTCAACCAGGCGGACCACTCGCCCGAAGCCGATCTCGCGTTCATTCAGGACGCTCTCAACACCTACCGGGCCGCGTTTCACGAGAATCCCTTCGGTGGCGAAAACGAAGAAATCGTCGCCGGTCTCACCGGCCGCAACGCGCGGGGACTCGTCGTGCTGCCACCCGATCATCCGGCCATCAATCAACGCGGACAGCTGCTCGATCGGTGGGGCACGCCCTATTTCTTCCACCCTGTCAGTCGCGATGAGATGGATGTGACTTCCGCCGGCCCCGACCACCAGCTTTTCACCGGCGACGACGTTCGTCTCGATCTGAATTTTGAATGATCCGTTTCCGCCCCGCCATGAAACTTGCCCATCAGCTCGCAATTTTCCCATTCCTCGTCTCGCTAGCCGCGGCACAGGAACCGGTGGACACCGCCGCCTCTCCCGTGGCCGGGTTCCAGGAATTTGATTGCCAGGGCAGCGCGGACACCGTGATCTCGGTTCCCTTTGAACGCTCCGTGGCCTTCCGCGGGAACGCGGCAGCCGTTGCCCCGGGAACTTCCAACGCTCGCAGCCTCGTGATCACTCTGGCCGGAGGCGATCCGGGCTGGAACGCCGACGCATTGGCGGGAACGCATTTCATTCGTTTCTCCAACGGAAACGCCGCCGGACGCCAATTCCCGGTCGCCGGAAACTCTGGCGCGGAAATCGAGATCGAGATTCCCGAAGGCCATCCCCCGCTGAATGCCGAAGCGGGCGATCCTGTCGACATCGTTCCATTCTGGACTCCCGCCAGCTTGTTTCCAGTCGCGACCCAGGCGACCCTGCACCCGTCCGGTGGTCTGCTGCCGGGGCAGCGAGGCAGCGAATTGTTCGTCTACCCGGCCGGGCCCGTGGCACCGAACGCCTCGCCCGATCGCGTCTTCTTTCTCACCTCCACCGGTTGGTTCGAAGCCGCCGCCGGGATTCCCGCTGCGGACGATGCCGTGATTCCGCCCCACGCCGTGCTGGTCATCCGGCACCCCGACGGAGCTGACGCCACGATCTTTCGCCCGGCCGCCTTGGTGAATGCCTCGCCCAGCGGAGTCGTCCTCGAAAGCCGCCGGGGCGACACGCTCGATCATCACCTCAGCCTCAGTCGCCCGCTGCCTTCGACGCTGGGCGAACTGAATTTCCTGCCGAGAGAGTTCGCCCCCAGCCCCGGATTGGCTCCGGCTCAGCGCCGCGATTTGCTGCTGGTTTTCTCCAACGCGGTCCCGACCCACGATCCGGAACCCGCGGCAACGTATTTCGTGAAAGGCGGCGAATGGTTCCGCGTGGAGGAAACAGGCCCGCCGGTGGCGGCCGCCGGCGATTCCCTGCCCGCCGGCGCATCGTTCGTGATTCGCAAGGCGCCCACCCTCAATCACCAAACCACCGTCTGGACCCAGGATCCCAATCTCTGAGTTTTTCTCCGGCCCGCTCGCTCACCAGACCCTCTTCCTTCCATGAGTCTACCCTCTTCAATCCTCCGACGCTTGCGGCGACGCCGGATCTCCGCGACGGCTTGCGTGTGTCTTGCGTGGTTCGGCTTCGCGGCGGGAATCCTGCAAGCCAGTCCCACCATCCAGATCTACCTCGGCGGCGATCTCGATGTGCCGGAGGGAACGGTGGGCATTCTCGTCGCCGACCGGGCCGGGAACGGTTTCCATCCACTCAATCACGTGACCGCCATCGGCACCCGGCTCGCCGTCGGCGAAGCGGTGGGTCTCAGCGACGACGTCATCGTCGGCGTGGTCCAGGCGAGCGACCAGGGTTTCGCGGGACCGGGCAGCGGGTTTACCGGAATCCTGAGAAACCTGCCCTACCCACCACACCAGCTTTCGCCCGGAACCGCGCTCTGTTTTTACTGGTTTCCCGATCATCTGGCACCCGGTGAACGACTTGCCAATGGCGACACCTTTGAATCTTTCCGTACCGATCAACTCGACAGCGGGAGTGGTGGCGAGATGATCTTTGCCCTCCCCGCCCGCCACGGGGTTCACACGCTTTCGTTCGTGAGTCCCGCCGACGGCGGAGGATTCTCACTTCGCGATCCCGGCGCCAGTGGGACCTACGCCACCGGCCTGACCGGGACCTCCACGGCACCCCCGAATAATCCGGGACCGATTGATCTGCCCGGAACCGGCACGCCCGGTACGACCTACACCGACAGCGGTTTCACTCCCGATCATCAGGGACGCTACATCGGACTCATCACCGAGCCGGGTTCGCGGTTTGCCGGGGAAATCCGCGGGTTTGTTTCTCCCCAGGGTTTGGCCACCGTGACTCTCCTTGTCGACGGGCGTCGCTATGTGATTCGTGGCACTTTCGATTCAGACACCGGTGAATTTACGGAAATCGAGAACCCGGCCGCGAATGGCTCCGCCCCCACTCTCGAAATGCAACTCGCCACCTCCGGCAGCGGCGCACCGGCGATCACGGGAACGGTCGCGGTCGGGGACGAGAACCTGGACATTGTTCTGAGCCACTCGTCTTCACCGGCCGACTCCAGCGGTCTCGTGGAGCCCGGTCGCTATACTCTGGTCCTTCCGACCGACCCGACGGTCGACCCGCAAATTGTTCCCGGTGGCAACGGCTTCGGCCTGGTCACGGTGCTTCCCAACGGCCGAATCCTGGCGACCTTGATGCTCGGCGATGGCACGCCGGTCTCCGACGCGACCTTTCTCGATGGTGACGGCATCTGGAATCTGTTTCAGCCGGTTTACGGGCGAAACGGCGGCTTCATCGCGGGACAGCTCATTTTCAGAAACGAAGACAACGTCGGCGATCTCGACGGTCCGGTTCATTGGAAAAAAGAGGCCGAGCCCAGACCCAACCGCCTCAGCCGATACCCTCTCGGTTTCGAACTGGCGCTGCACGCGGTCGGTTCCCGCTATGAGGTGCCGGGACTCGGCGAGCGCGTTCTCAGCCAGGTGGCGAACGGCGAGGACAACGCCATCTGGGAAACGGGAACGTCGCTTCTCGATCCGTCACCGAGCGTGATTCCCGTCACGTGGTTGCCTGATAATCGCCTCCTGCCGTTCAACAATGGCGATGAACGGCTTCGCGTTCTGCTCCAGATCCAGACGGGCCAGGTGGTCACCATTCACAACCAACTCGGCACCGACCCGAACGGCAGACCGGTCAATCGCCGCATTGTCACCCGGGGCGTTGCGCTTCAGAAACAGGGTCTCGTGGCCGGCCTGTCCCTCCTTCCGGGCGCGACGGATCATTTCACCCTGCGACCCGCCGCCACTCCGACCCTGGTCCTTCGGAACGGCTCGGGTGTGGACTTGGCTCCCGGAGCCATCCTGGATTTCGGTGATATCGGACTCGACGGAGGCGTGGGTGAACGAATCGTGGAACTGGTCAATACGGGAGGCGGAAATCTCCTCCTGCCCGACGTTCCCCAACTCGACGGCCAAGGCTTCTCGCTGGTCGCCGACCGCGCCGGTTACCTGGCTCCCGGTGAATCGTCCTGCCTGCGGATCCGTTTCGTGCCGGCGGCAGAAGGGGTCGCCCTCGGCAATCTCACGATTTTGTCCAACGATCGGGATCACAATCCCTACGGCATTCAACTCACCGGAAACGGGCTCGCCAACTCGGACGTTTCGAATGTCGAAGGCGGCGACAGTACCCTGACTGATCTGGCGGTCGACCTTTCCTCGACACCGACGGGCACCTTCGATCCCGCCATCCATTCCGGCTGGTTCCGTGGCGTCGTCCTGACACCTGATGGCGGGGAAATCTCGCTCTTCGTCAACTCGGTCGGCCTCTTCACCGGCACCGCCAGGATCGGCGGCGCCCTCGGCCGCTTTCGCGGCACCGCGGAAACGGACGGCAGCCTGACCGTGACTTTCTTTCGCGGACCGCTCTCGCTCACTCATACCCTTTCCAATCTCCACTTCGTCACCTTGACCGATGGTGGGACTCCGGCCATCACCGCCGATCTTGAAAACATCGAATCGGGCGAAATCCTGTCACTCGTCCTGATCCACACGACCGGGCGTGACGACATCACCGATTCTCAGACGGGACGATTCACCATGATTCTTCCCGCGATGGAAGATCTCGGAGCCGGGTATCCATCCGGTGACGGCGTGGCGGTGGTGCTGATCCGTCCCAACGGCCTCGTGAATGTTCAACTTCTGCTGGCCGACCGGCAGCGGCGCAGTCTCACGACTCGACTGGAGGGATCGGGCGACGATCTGGGCTGGAGCTTCCACGATCAATGGCGGCTGGGACAGATCTCCGGACGCGTCGTCTTTGCCGTCAGCGGTGAAGCCGATTTCCAGGGCACGGCCCACTGGCAAAGGTTCCCTCATTCACGTCAGCTCTGGTACCCCGACGGTTTCTCGGTCGAGGTCCCCGTCCTGGGATCAGCCTACGCCTTTGTGCCGGGTGAACGGATGCTCCCCATTCCCGGCGGCGCCTCCGATGAAGTCGCCGCGGAGGTGACGGGCAATTTCGACCCCACCGTGCCCGGGCAGGCGCTCCACTGGGATGATCGCAACGTGTTTGCCGATGACGTTCCCGATGACGGGATCTTCCGCCTGAACGCCAATCGCAGAACCGGCTGGATCTCGGGAACCTTCGTGAATCGCTACGTTGATGGAGACGGAAGAAATCTCCGACAGCTGATTCGCGTGGACGGGGTCGTCTTCCAGAGGCAGGACCTGGTCACCGGAAATTCCGCCGCCCCTGATACCCACGGATTCTTCGGCCTCACGCCTCAGCCGTGATGGTTGAAATCCGTCACTGCTTGGCAGCCGGAATCTCGTTCAGGGTGTAATAGGCGACGTCATGCAACAGGGGCAGACCGTCTTTCGAACGGAGTCCTTTCACATGCAATTCGTGAACGTGCCCCCTGGTGAGCGGTTCGACTTTCAGCACGAGTGATTTTCCGTCATCACCGATCCCGGTCACGCTCACTTTCGGAGTGACCTGATCGACCTCGGGACTGCCATAGGCCTTCTGATAGATGTAGGTGTAGGCTTCCATCTCAAAGGAAGCATCAACCGCCGTTTCGGGATCGATCGGCTCGGTGAAGGTCAATTCGAAACCGTCCGGACGGGCGCGCATCTCGTGAATTTCGAAGGGAATCTTCCCGGTCCAGTTCACGCGCTCGAAATTCCAGTTCCTCGTTCCACGAGCCCCCCAGCCGCGGTTGGAACCGCTGGTAAACATCGCGCCGCTCTTCGTCAGGAGCAGCCCGATATTTCCGGAATCGAAGCCCTCCATGAAAGGGAACATCGCGCCCTGATAGACGCCGTTCACCTGTTCAAGAAAAACCCGGTGAACCTTGGAATGGGTTTGTTCTCCAACAAACACCTGGCCGGCGAAGGGACCGAACTTGCCCCCCGAGAGATCGGCCACGATGCCTGTCGGCGAATTGCCCACCTTGCCATGCGGCAATATCACCGCGGGCGGCAAATATTCCGGAATGTTGTCGCGTTCGGTCACCGTGCGGCTGCCTTCCTCCGTCAGTGGCGGATTCACCGGACGCTCCCCGATGGCGCCCTCGGTGTAGGGATACCAGATGTTGCCGTTGGGGTTGCCCTCGAAGGCTCCCGGTTTCACCCATTTCAACGAACTCGATCCGTTCCACGCGCCCTGGTTGTCGGTGTAGAAAAGATCGCCCTCGGCATTGAATCCGATCCCGCCGGGCGAACGAACCCCGGAGGCCATCGGCACCGTTTTTCCGTCCGGCGTGATCTTCAGCACCCAGCCGCGAAACAGCGCCTCCGAGGTGAAGGATCCGGTCAGGCAAAGCACCGTGTAGAGATTTCCCTGGGGATCGAATTTCGAACCGAAAGCGTACTCGTGATAGTTGCCACTGATGCCCCAATCGTCGGCCACGGTTTCGAAGACATCGGCGCGACCATCACCGTCGGAATCTTTCATCCGGGTGACTTCGGGCCGTTGCACCGCGTAGAGCCAGCCATCGCGCCAGGCGAGACCGAGCGGCTCGTGCAGGTATTCGGCAAACACCGACCACTTCGCCGGTTTGGCGGGATACTCGAAGGCATTCTCCACCGTCCAGATCTGTCCCCGGCGCGTGCTGACCGCGATGCGATCGTCGGGCAGCAACTCGACCGCCCCGCCCTCGATCACCGCATCTTCCGCGGGCGCATCGAAGGTGGTGATGGTGTAGTAATCCGATTCCTTGGGTGCTTCGTCGGCCGCAAAAACCGAACCCGTTCCCGCGGCGATCGCCGCCACGCAGAGCCGAGCAAGTAATTCAGGATGGTTCTGTTTCATCTCGATCAAAGAAGTTCAGGTTTCCGTCAGCAGATCAGTCCGGTTTCACCCGCCCGCCGATTTTCGTCTGCCACCAGTAGGTCATTTTCAGCTCGGTCTTTTCTGTATCCGGCTCGATCGGCAGTACCAGGTCCTTGCCTCCCTCCACATTGCGCAGCACCGGCTCTCCACCGCTGTCGAGCTTCAGCCACACGGCGGGCTCGATCGCATACCAACCTGAATCGTTCCTTTCCAGGTTACCCGAATCGGCCAGGCGGAAATAGGTCTTCTCCGGCACCTTGCCCCGCAACGTCACCGTGCGAACCAGCGCTTCGCGGCCATCGATCTCGCTCGGGGCAAAGGTGTCTTCGATCTCCACATCGTGATAGCGATACCGGAACGTGGGAAAGCGATTCCCGGGCTCGAGCCGATAGCCTTCAAACTGGTAATCCGGATTCTTCACATAGAACGAAATCTCTTTCTGCGGATCGGCCACGTCGCGCTCGTATTTGATGCTCGCCTTCGAAACCGTCATCCACGGTTCGTCGAGACTCTCCAGCTGTTGGAAGGGAAAACCGTGGCTCGCTTCGGCCTGATCGTAACCGGAAATCTGGCTCCCCGAACCGCGTCCGTCCCAGTTCGACGCCACATTGAGAAAACCACCCCGCCAGACCCGCGACAGGTTCAGCACGTCCGCATCCCAAGCCAGGTTGACGCCACCGGGATAACCCACCGCGATGCTGCGGGGATTCACTCCCGGGAGAAAGGCGCGGAACGTGATCGCCTCGCCATTTTTCGGCGTCAGGAGAATGGGTTTGGGCGGAGCCTTTTGCGCCTTCTTGTTGGTGGTCTGAACCGAAAGATCCTGCCAGCCGAGACTCTTCGATCGCATGGCCAGCGACAGGCCGCGCTGACCGCTCTTCTCGAAATACACGACCCGCAGCGAGTGAACACCTTCCTGGAGACGCAGCATTTCCTCCTTCGGACTGCCCATCGGATGCACCCCATCCCTGTCGATGATGCCCTCGCCATCGATGATCAGTCGGGACCCGTCATCCGAAGCCAGGAAGAAGCGATAGTCTTCCTCATCCGTCAGATGCAATTTCCCTTCGAACACGATGCCAAAGCCACCTTTCAGGTCCTTGGCAACGCCGATGTCCAGTTTCCCGCTCGGCAAATCACCGGTTTTGGTGGGTTTCAGTGTCGAAAAATCGGGCAGCTTGTCCCATTTCCCCTCGTAGATCGAATAGGTCAGATCCGTCAGTACCTCGATCGCCTTCTGCACACGGATCGTGCCGCGCATCAACAACGAGTGACCGGGTACGGTGCAGACGAACGGGTAATCACCGGGCTCTTCGGGAGCCTCGAAATAGATCGCCTCGCTCGCGTGTGGATCGAGCAATTGCGTTGCGACGATGATCCTCGGATCGTCACGCGGCACCCAACCCATCGCGATGGCCTTGTCTCCGAGACTCGTGAAAACGGCCTGGGCGAATTTCTGGCCGTCCTTGTCATTCGGATCGGTTTTCAGGACCACCAGGTTGTGTTGCAGATCATCATCGTTTTCCAGCGACAGTTTGATCCGATCACCCGGCGCGGCGAACAGTTCGGTCGTGTCGTAGCGCATCATGCCCGGCAGGGTCTTGATCACGAAGGTCGCGTCGGGATTTCCCGACCAGGCCGGAGGTTCGGCTCGAACTTCTGAGACGATAGAAAACAGACCGACAGCAGCCAATGTCGGAATCGAAAGAAAGCGAGAGACCTCGAATTTCATGGGACGGCCTTTCTCGCCTGAATCGCCAAAAGCCGCAAGCCCGGAAACACGTGCCCGAATCGATCCAACAGGGTCAGGTCCGCGATTCAACAGGGTTGGGTCAGCCAAAAATGGATCGGCCCAGGCACCCGATCATCTCGAGCTTCGGCAGCCGGTAGCGTTTTTCAAAAACACGAAATCCATCCGCCTTCATCCGGGCCAGAATGCGGGAATAGATCTCGCGCATCAGTTCCGCCGATCGCAACGACCGCCGGTCGATCTCCGGCAGTACCGCCACCGCTTCCGCGTAAAAGGCCTCGGCACGTTCGCATTCGAACGCCATCAACCGGGCGAAAGCCTCGTCGTGTTTCCATTCCAGAATGCCTTCCTCCTCGATCCCGAATTGCTCCAGATCCTCCCGGGGCAGATAGATGCGCCCTTCCGAGGCATCCTCTCCCACGTCGCGAAGGATGTTCGTGAGTTGAAGCGCGTACCCCAGCTTCACCGCATAAACCCGGCTGCCGGGATCGCGGCACCCGAAGATCTCGATGCTCACCAGCCCGACCGCGCTGGCCACGCCATGACAGTAGCGGAGCAGTTCTTCGATGGTCGCGTAGCGATTCCGATCGAGATCCATGGCCACGCCGTCGATGATTTCCTCCAGGTGAATCGCCGGCAGTTGGCGACGCCGGCAAAGCTCGGTCATTTCCTGCTCCAGCCCGGGTCGAGGCGCCGGATCGAGCGATTCCTCTTCTCTCCGCACGATTTGCCTCCAGCGTTCCAGCGCGGCGCGTTTTTCCGACTCGGCCGCCTCGATGCCGTCCACGATGTCATCGACCTGCCGGCAAAAAGCGTAGAACACCCGCATGTCCGCCCGGATCGACCGGGGCAGGACCGCGAGTGCAAAAGCCAGGTTGGATCCGGCGGCTCGCACGATCTCGGCAGCAGACGGCGGCGCAGTCATTCCAAAGCAGCACTATCCTGATCAGCGGGCCCATCGTCTTCCGGAACCTCCGTACTTTCGCTTTCAAACGAACCGAATTTCCCCAATCTCGATCCGGAAACAAACAGCAGCGACATGCCAAAAAATCCGGCAACGACCGGGATGAAGGCCAGGATCAGGGTCCATCCGGAAAGACCGATTTCCCGGATTCGTGGCAGGATGATGTAGATCGCCGCATAGATCGTCAGCAGAATCATCGCCAGCAACAGCACCCCAACGAGGAAGCCCGCCTCCTCTTTGTGTTCGGCATCTTCGATTCCGAAATAGAGAATCGCCGTCGCCAGATTTGCCAAGATGAGGCGAATGAAATAGGAAGCCCTTCCCAGCATTTGGGGAAAAAAGAACCGCAGGATGGCATTCATTTCACTGCGGTATAGCGCTTCGGGCACGCCACTGTCAACGAATCACACCCCAGTGATGCCCAAAGGGCAGATAGACGACCAGCGCCCTGCCGACGATGTTTTTCCGTGGAACGGTGCCCCAGGTCCGGCTGTCGGAGCTGTTGTAACTGTTGTCGCCAAGCGCGAAATACTGGTCCTGGTTCAACGTGACGTCACGGTGGCTGCCCGAATTCGAATAGCCGCGATAGCCATCCTTTCCTTCCATCACTTTCTGGAACCCCTTCTCCTTGGCGACTTCGCCGTCGATGAAAAGTTTGCCATCCTTCACTTCAAGATGATCGCCGGGCTTGCCGGCCAGCCGCTTGATGTAGTGCTGGGAACCCATCTCGGGCGGATCGAGCCCTGCCTGGATGTAGGGAATGTCGTTGGTGGTGAAGACGAACACTTCGCCGCGTTTCGGGGGGATCCAATGGTAGCTGAACTTGTCGACAATCACCTGGTCACCGGTCTCGACATAACCGCGGGCGATGACGTCCCCTTTTTTCACGATGGAATTCGTATAGAGACGAGGATTGATCAGGTCCTGAACCTTGGTGATGGTGCCGGGGATCTTGAAAACGCTCCCGCTCTGCATGGGGAGATAGGTGCGAGTGAAGAATTTGAAATGCGTCTCCTCGCGATAACCGGCTCGAGGGGTGAGCAGAACGACGTCATCCCGGTCAGCGACGATGTTCACCCAAGTGCGCCCGTACCAGAATTTCTCCCACAACCGCTCCAGCGCGCCCGGTTCCTCGGCGTTGGTCGTGTATTCGTGATTTGGATTGATGGACTCATCCGGATGACCGATCACCCCATTGAGGGTCGGCTGCATGGAACCGGTCGGAATCTTGAACGGCTGCGCAAAATAGGCGCGGATGCCCATGGCGATCACCACGGCCACGAAGATCACCTCGATGTTTTCCTTCATCGCCGAGGGGCGCTGGTATCCCTTGACCGATTTCTCACAGGTCTCGGTCAGTTTTCCGGCCTTTTCCTCCAGTTCCTTGACCTGCACGCCACTGGAATCGAGCGCCTCGCGAAACTCGGTCTCGTCCTCGGCGATCAACGCCTTTCGATCGTCGGAAATGAGATCGTCGTTGTAGCGGAGAAATTTCCGAACCCCCTTGAGCAGCAGTTTGCCTTCCTTGAGATGCTTGGCGGTGGCGGGTCCTTCGAGCGACTTCTTGTCGTTGGCTTTCTTGGTCTGGGATTCGCTGGCCATGATGGGGTTTTCTGGATTCCAGGAAAAGGGGTCAGTTGCTGGTTTTCAGCACCTGGATGAAGGCTTCCTGCGGGATGTTGACCTTGCCGATCGCCTTCATCCGCTTCTTCCCTTCCTTCTGCTTCTCGAGAAGTTTGCGTTTTCGGGTGATGTCACCGCCGTAGCATTTGGCGGTCACGTTTTTCCGCATCGCCCGGATGGTTTCGCGGGCGATGATCTTTCCGCCGATGGTCGCCTGGATGGCGACCTGGAACATCTGCTGGGGAATCACTTCCTTCAGCTTCGCCGCCAGATGACGTCCCCGCGCTTCGGCCTTGTCGCGATGCACGATGGTGGAAAAGGCATCGACCGGCTCGCCGCTGATCATCATTTCCATCTTCACGAGCTTGGCGGCACGGTAACCGGCATGCTCGTAATCCATGCTGCCGTAGCCGCGCGTCACGCTCTTCAGCTTGTCGTTGAAATCGACCAGGATCTCGTTCAGCGGCAGGATCGCCTTCAGCATCACGCGTGCGCTGTCGATCGTCTCGGTGTTTTCCAATTCGCCGCGTTTCTCGGCCACCAACTGCATCATGTCGCCGATGTTTTCGTTCGGCACCATGATGAAAACCCGCACCACGGGTTCGCGAATCTCCTCGATCAGCTGCGGCTCGGGCAGGTAACTCGGATTGTCGACCTCGATCTCCTCGCCGTCGGTCATCTTCACCTTGTAGATCACGCCCGGGTAGGTCGAGATCACGTCCATGTCGAACTCGCGACGGAGGCGCTCCTGCACGATCTCCATGTGAAGCAGGCCGAGGAATCCGCAGCGAAATCCGAAGCCGAGCGCGGCCGAGCTTTCGGCCTGGTAGGTGAAAGCGGCGTCGTTAATCTGCAGCTTGCCCATGGCGAGCTTGAGCTGTTCGAAATCGTCCGAGGCGACCGGATAGATCCCCGCGAAAACCATCGGCTGGATCTCTTTGAAACCCGGCAACGGTGCTTCACAAGGGAACCGCGAGTCGGTGATGGTGTCGCCGATTTTCACCTCGGTCGACGTCTTCATGTTCGCGATCAGGTAACCCACGTCACCGGTCACCAGGCGGTCGCGCGCCTGCATCTTCGGCGTGAAAACCCCGGTCTCCTTGACCTCGTAGGTTTTCCCGGTGCTCATCATCTTGATCGGCGTGCCGCGCTTGATCTCGCCGGAAATCACCCGCACGTAGCTGACTACACCTCGGTAGGTATCGAAGACGGAATCGAAGACCAGGGCGCGCAGCTTGTCGTCTTCCGGTTCGTCCGGCGCCGGCACTCGCGCGACGATGGCTTCCAGGATATCTTCGATCCCGATGCCCATCTTGGCGCTGGCCTCGATCGCTTCCTCGGCGGGAATCGCGATGATGTCCTCGATCTGTTTTTTCACCTTCGGCACGTCGGCGGCCGGCAGGTCGATCTTGTTGATCACCGGGATGACCGTCAGATTCTGCTTATCGGCCAGGTGCACATTCGCCACCGTCTGGGCTTCCACGCCCTGGGCGGCATCGACGAGCAGGAGCGCGCCTTCACAGGCGGCCAGGCTCCGGCTGACTTCGTAGGAGAAATCGACGTGACCGGGGGTGTCGAGCAGGTTCAGCTGATAGGTCTTCCCGTCTTTCGCCGGGTATTTCATCGTCACCGGATGCGACTTGATCGTAATGCCGCGCTCGCGCTCCAGATCCATCGAATCCAGGAGCTGATCCTGCTTTTCCCGTTGGGTGATCGTCTGGGTCGACTCGAGGAGCCGGTCCGAGAGCGTGGTCTTCCCGTGATCGATGTGGGCAATGATCGAGAAATTTCGTGTCAGTTCAGTCGACATGGAGGGACGAGAAAAACAACGCCACGCCCTCAATCGCAGGGCCGTCTGGCGGGCCGGAAACTACGTGGACAGGGTCCGAAAGTAAAGCGGGAGCTGCGAAACCCTCGGAACGCGCCGATTCGGGCTTCAGCGGCCTTTCCCGGGCAATTTCAGGCGCCACTCCGGCGCGGCGAGAGCACCCGATCCCTTCAGGCCGACGCCGATGCCCGGGAGATCAAGCAGGCTGGCGTTGAGGTCGAAATCAACCGTCTTCGAAGTTCCGTCCACCTTTCCGATGCCTTCGATCTTCAGCAAATCGGTGGTCGCACGCAGATCGGGAAACGCGATCGTCCCGTCCGCCAGCTTTACCCGTGACTGAGCACCAACCGGAACCGCGGTTTCGTCGGGCTTTTCGGAAATCGATTCGACAGCGTCCGACCCCGGTTTTTCCGCCTCCGCCTCCCGGGCCTGCTGCTTTTCGATTTCCCGGGTCCGCAGGGCCGCCAACGACGCCATCAGGCCATCCACTACCGGAGAAAAGACCGGCATCGCCAGCAAATTCCCGTCCTTCAGCGTCACCGACCCATCTCCGGCCATCGACTTCGGATCACCAAAACGACCGGAGAAGTCGAGTTGGCCACTCCAGGTTCCTTCCGCCGGACGTTCACTGTTTCCGTAGAGCCGAAGCAAATCCCCGTAGGCGAGATCCTGACCGGAGATCGTGGCGAGGTAAGTGCGATCCGACTCGAGACGATCCGTCTCAAAGGTCGCGGACGCCGTGCCGCCGAACAATCCGGCCTCGAACGTCTCCAGACGCAACTTCCCGTCTCCCGCCCGCACCGTTCCTTTCGGCGCCATGAGAGGCAGAGGTCTACCGAGAAACTGGAACGTCGCCGGATGATCGCTCTCGAAGCTCAGTTCGAAATCATGACGTGGCGGCGGCATTTCGCCGTCGCCCGACGGCTCGCGGCTGTCCACCAGGCCCGACATTTTCACCTCCGGCGGGTGACTGAAACGAAACGCGGTGAGGGCTTTCGCCGTCGACGGTGCCACCGCCCGAAGCGTGGCCATCAGGTCCAGGGTGCTGTGGAGATCCTCCGTCTCCCAGGTGCGCTCCCGCACCCGGTGCCTCACCAGTGCGGCGGTCAATTGGCCTTCCGGACGCTCCACGGTCAGGTTGCGGAAATCGTGCACCGCATCCTTCGACTCGTATTCGGTTTCCAGGTGATCGAACGAAATCGAGCGCCGCCGAAACTGTCGCAAATCGATCACGCCACGGGTATTCCAGGAAGCGGGATCGATCGAGGTTCCCTCTCCGAGAGCCGCGAAGTAGATGGCCGAGTTTTCGTCGAACTGCCAATCGGAGAGAAAATGCTTGGTACGCTCGGACGTCACGAACGGCATCAGCACGGAGGGATCCATCCGAATCTCGCTCTGGAACCGGAAACGGTCATCGGTCAGGGACGGATCGAACATCAGGTTCGCCAACATCAGCCCCGATTTGTGGTCCAGTCGCAGGTTTCTCACATAGTAGCGGTCACCCGAAACGGAGAATTGCAGTTCCATCCCGTCGAAGACCGCCCCGCGACTGCCGAATCGGTCGCAACGCAGTTCCCCCATCATGTTCAGCGGCAATCGCGGCCAGGCGACCCGGCCCACTTCAGCCAGGTGCAGGGTTCCCTCCGCTTTCACCCGCGGCGCCGAGTAGAAAACGACCTCGCCCAATTGCGGATTCGTCCAGATCGACCCCGCCAGCGCGGAGAGATTCGCCGACGATTCCACCTCGAAATGAATCGCCTTCTCCGCCACCGGCCATTCCGCACGCAGGCGAATGTCACCCACATCGTCCCGGAGAAGCAGGTCTTTCAGCAGGCCGAGCTGCTTGTCGCCGTCGTACTCCGCCTGCGCGGTCAGCTTCTTCACCGCGTAGAAACCCCGCTCCGTTTCGCGGCGAAAATCCGACGCCGACAGCAACACCGTCGTCTTCAGGTGGGAAAGATCGGCCAGGTCGCCGGCGAACTCGATTTCCAATCGCGGGGGGTTGTCCTTGGCAAAAGAAAAGGTGTTCAGCTCATCCAGCACCCGCTGCACCCGGTCGAACCGGCGCCGGATTTCCAACAACTGCTCTCGCTGGGCCTCCAATTCCTCCTCCGTCTCCTCCGCGGGCGTAACCTGACGTGGGGGCCGATAAAGCGACCCTTTCATCGAGACAATGAAACCCGCCAACTCGGCCTGGGCGCGAACCACTTCGATCTGACTTTCCGTCACCACCAGTCGCGCCGAGAAGTCGTTCACCTTCAGCAATTCGCTGTCTCGCCGCCCCGGCGTCAGCGGCAGGGTCAACTGCGCGTCCTGCACGTCCAGGGTGTTGACGGTCAGATCGCGATTCAGCACGTCGCTGAGGTCGAGGTCGAGGATCACATTGTCGACGAACGCCAATTCGCGGCGGCGCTGCGGATCCTGGAAAAAACGCACGTCCTCCGCCACCAGCCCCTGGAACGGCCCGAGCGTCAGCTTTCCGATATCGACGTAGTAACCACGCTTGGCGAATTCGCCCTCCACCAGTTCGCGCCAGGTGCGGGTGAACCCCTTCTTCTGCGCATAGACCGCCCCCCAGATGGCCACGCCGGCCACCAGCAACAACAGGATCAGGAGAAAACGACGAAAGATTCGCATCACGCGCGTGCGTGCCAAGCCTCGCCCGATCCATCGCCCAGCGCAAGCCGGGGCGGCGGCTATCGAGGCAACCCTGTCAGGTCCGCGACCCAACAGGGTCAAGTCGACCCGCCGAAGCGAACTCAGTAATCGAAGACTTCGCCATCAGCGAAGAAACGCTTCACCTCGATCTCGCCGTTCTCGGGGGAATCGGAGGCGTGACAGACATTCACCATCATGTCGCCACCGAAATCGCCGCGGATGGTTCCCTTGGCGGCTTCCTTGGAATTCGTGGGCCCAAGCATGTCGCGCACCTTGGCGACCACGTCGTCGCCCTCCAACACCAACGCGATGACCGGCGTGGATTGCATGAATTCGACGATCTCGGGGAAAAACGGACGATCGGCGATGTGGGAATAGTGCTCGGCCAACAACTCGTTCGTCAGCCGCATCATTTTCGTGCCGCGAATCGTGAACCCGGCGTCTTCGAATCGTTTGATGACTTCACCGCAGAGTTTTTTCTGCACACAATCGGGTTTCAGGAGGATCAGGGAGCGCTCTGTGGCCATGGAATTTCGGGTTTCGGGTCGATGAAATTTAGGGGCGTTACCAGTAGCTCGAAACCCCCGCTTGGAAAGGGAAAATTCCGCATCGACTGAGACCTGTGGATCGGCCACCATGCGGCTCCGCTTTCCCCCACGTCGTGACCCGCTTTTTCGAACAGATCACCCGGCTTTTCGCCCTCTGGACGGTGCTCGGCTGTGTCTGGGCCTGGTTCGTGCCCGATCACTTTGTCTGGTTCGTCGATCGCAGCAACCGCATCTTCGACGTGCCATTGATCAGCATCGGCCTGGGACTCATCATGTTCGGCATGGGCATCACGCTGACGACCGACGACTTCCGGTCTGTCCTGACCACGCCGAAAAAGGTGCTCGTCGGAGTGGGTTGCCAGTTTCTCATCATGCCGCTGCTGGGCGTGTCGCTGGCCCGTGGATTCGCCCTGCCAAGCGGGCTGGCGGTCGGGCTGATCCTCGTTTCCTGCTGTCCGGGAGGAACGGCGTCAAATGTGGTCACCTACCTGGCCCGCGGGAATCTCGCGCTCAGCGTGTTGATGACGATGACCTCGACCCTGCTGGCCATCATCCTGACACCGCTGCTGACCGGCTGGTTGGCGGGAACCTACGTCGATATCGATCGCGTCAGTCTGTTTCTCGACATGGTCGGCGTGGTGCTGGTTCCCGTTCTGGCGGGCGTGTTTTTCAACCGCTTCTTCCCCAGGGTGGTCCGCTACGTCACACCGTGGTCGCCGGTCCTTTCCGTAGTCATCATCGTCCTGATTGTCGGCGGGATCATCGCGGCGACGAAGGATCTCATCTGCGAGCATGCCGGTATCCTGATGTTCGTGGTGCTTTTGCTCCACTCCGGGGGATTCGGGCTCGGTTACCTGCTCTCGAAACTCCTGGGTCTGCCCGTGATCGATCGCCGCACTGTCAGCATCGAGGTCGGCATGCAGAATTCCGGTCTTGGCAGCACCCTGGCCTCGAGTGGCAAGTTCGCCGCCCAATTCCCCGACGTCGCCCAGGCAGCCCTGGCCCCGGTCCCCAGTGCCATCAGCGCTTTGTTTCATTGCCTCATCGGCAGCTTCGTCGCCGTGATCTGGCGAGGCCGGGACCGCGTAATATCCGAAGCTGGGGCTGAAAATGCGCCGATGTAGAATCGTTAGATTATTCCGCGACCCGCCTTTTCGGTTGTTTCGACAAAATTAAGTATCTAGAATGGGCTTTCCGACCGGATTTCTCGGTTCGGCGTTCCCACCTCTCGATTCGATCATGTTGCGATTCTCGGTTCTCGGCAGCGGCAGCGCGGGCAACAGCGCCGTGATCTGTCATGGTGAGACGAGGGTCCTGATCGATGCCGGCCTGAGCGCCAAGCAGTTGACTCTTCGACTTGAAGCCATCGGGATTGACCCGGAGAGCATCAATGCCGTGGTGCTGACTCACGAGCACGGTGACCACTGCGGCGGTTTGGACGTTTTCTGCCGCAAACGCCCCTTGCCGGTCTATGGCACGCGCGACACCTGCACGGTGGTCGGCGAAGGTCTCACCCGCAGCCGGGTGCCGTGGAAGAAATTCGAGGCCGGAGCCGCCTTCGAGATCGGTTCGCTGCATTTCGAGAGTTTTTCGGTGCCTCATGATGCGGTGGATCCTGTCGGCTACGTGATTCGCGACACCGACCGGAGTTGCGCGGTCGGAATCCTCAGCGATGTGGGCCAGGCCACCACCCTGATCCGCGACCGGTTGCAGGCGGTGGATACCCTGTTCGTCGAGGCCAATTACGACGAGACCATGCTGGTGAACGACACCAGGCGCCCGTGGGCCACCAAGCAGCGGATCAGTTCGCGACACGGACATCTTTCCAACGATCAGACGGCCGAATTGATCCTCTCCATCGCCAGCGAACGCCTCCACCGCGTGGTCCTCGGCCACCTCAGCCGCGACTGCAACGCGCCCGACGTGGCGATCGAAACCATTTACCGCGAACTCGCGAAGGCTGGCTGGCCCGATGTGTCGGTGGAATGCGCCTGTCAGAAAAAACCATTGCCGCTCCGAGAGGCGGCGCGTCCACAAGCGGTCGCTCCGTCTCCGCCATTGGCAGAATCGGTGGTTCGCGAAGACTCCGCCCGCCCCTACAACGCGAAGGCGAGGCCTTCGAAGGGAAGTCATTCGGCTTCCGTGGCGGATCCGACCGTGCAGCAGGCCGAGTGGGCTTTTTGAAAAAAGGGGTGAGCAAACCGGCCGGGTCATGTTTATCCTCACCGGATCATGACCACCATCGGCACCCCTTTCTCTCCCACCGCGACGAAAGTCCTCCTTTGCGGCTCTGGCGAACTCGGCAAGGAAGTCGTCATCGAGCTCCAGCGCTACGGTGTCGAAGTGATCGCCGTTGATGCCTATGCCAACGCACCGGCCATGCAGGTCGCGGATCGTTCGCATGTCGTCTCGATGCTCGATGGAGAGGCGCTGCGCAGGGTGATCGAACTGGAAAAACCGGACTATGTCGTTCCGGAAGTCGAAGCCATCGCCACCGACACACTCGCCGCGCTGGAGAGTGAAAAAGTCGCCACCATCATTCCGACGGCGCGAGCCACGCAACTCACCATGAACCGAGAAGGCATCCGCCGTCTCGCCGCCGAGGAACTCGGACTCCAGACTTCGCCCTACCGCTTTGCCGCCACCGAGGAGGAATACCGCGCCGCCATCTCCGAGATTGGCCTACCTTGTGTGGTTAAGCCGATCATGAGCAGTTCCGGGAAAGGGCAGAGCACCGTGAAGACCGAAGCCGATGTCGAAGCTGCCTGGAAATATGCCCAGGAAGGCGGGCGCGCCGGGGCGGGAAAGGTGATCGTCGAGGGCTTTGTCGACTTCGACTACGAGATCACCCAACTCACCATCCGGCACGCCACCGGGACCGCGTTCTGCGATCCGATCGGCCACGTGCAGGTGGATGGCGACTACCGCGAAAGTTGGCAGCCTCAACCAATGACCGACGCCGCGCTCACCAAGGCGCGCGAGTATGCCAAGGCCATCACCGACGCCCTCGGGGGACGCGGTATTTTCGGCGTCGAGTTGTTCATCAAGGGCGACGATGTCTGGTTCAGCGAAGTTTCCCCGCGCCCGCATGACACGGGCATGGTCACGATGATCTCGCAGGACCTTTCGCAGTTCGCGCTCCATGCCCGCGCCATTCTCGGTCTCCCCATTCCGAACATCTGTCAGCATGGCCCCTCCGCCTCCTGCGTCATCCTGGTCGAGGGTCACAGCGAGCAGGTCGCTTTTGGAAATCTCGAGGCCGCCCTCACCGAGCCCGACACACAGCTACGGCTTTTTGGGAAACCCGCCGTCAAAGGCAAGCGCCGCATGGGCGTTTGCATCGCTCGCGGAGGATCGATCGACGAGGCTCGGGAAAAGGCGCGCCGTGCTTCGGCGGCGGTTCAGATTTCTCTGTGAGAATTTTTTGACCGCAGAGAACGCAGACAAGCGCAGATTATTTCGACATGAAACGGTTCGTTCTTTTGCCCATTGTCCTGGGATTCACGAGCGTTGGCTTCGCTCAGCAGCCCAAGCCGAAAAAAGTGCCAGAGCCTCCAGAGGGCGTCGAAGTGGCACGCGACCTGGAATATGCCGTTCACGATGGCGTCTCTCTGAAGCTCGACCTCTACCGACCTGAAAAACGGGAATCGGGTGCGGCGCTTCCGGTCGTGGTGTGGGTGCATGGCGGGGGTTGGTTGAACGGCAGCAAAGATCGATGCCCCGCCAGTTGGTTGGCGACCGAGGGATTTGCCGTTGCCTCCATCGACTATCGACTTACCGACATCGCCCAGTGGCCGGCCCAGATCGACGATTGCTACGCCGCCGTCCGCTGGCTTCGCGAAAATTCGGAACCCTACGATCTCGATCCCGAACACATCGGTGCGTGGGGATCCTCCGCGGGCGGTCACCTGGTGGCGCTGATGGGCACGCGAACCTATCCGGGCGAAGAAAAAACCTCCAGCCGCGTCCAGGCGGTCTGCGATTGGTTCGGCCCCAGCGAACTGCTCTCCATGCCGCCGAATGTGGTCAGTGAAAAACGCACCCTGGAACAGGTCTCCCAATCCAACGGCGCCAAACTCCTCGGCACCACCGTGCGCGACGTTCCGGAAAAGGCCCGCGACGCCAGCGCGCTGGATCAGGTCTCGGCTGGTGATGCTCCGTTTCTGATCATGCATGGTAGCGCCGACCCCGGTGTTCCTTTGGAACAGAGTCGCAAGCTGCACGAAAAACTCCTCTCCGCCAGTGTGCCGTCGACTTTTCACATCGTCGAAGGCGCCGGACACGGTGGCAAAGAATTTCAGACCGACGAAGTGAAAGCACAGGTGCTCGAATTCTTCCGGCAGTATTTGATGCCTCGCAAATAGCGCGGACTCGGTTCGGCAATGCCGTTCTGATCTTGAGCCTTCGATGGCTTTCTGGCACCTTCCACGGGTATCGATTCATGCCCCCTCTCCCCCGCCATGTTCGGTGGCATCTCGCCACCGCCGTTTTGTTTGTCTTCGCGTTTCTGGTTTCGCTGGCGGAAGCCGATAGCGAGACGGAAACCAACTCTCTCGGCATGACCCTCCGCCTGCTGGAAGGCGGGCGCTACGTGTGCGGCACCGACGCCCGCGAAAGGGGGCTCGCCCAGGCCTTTCCACTTTCGGTGAATGCCCAATTTTTCGGCAATCCGGAAACGCCCGCCCACGTCACCTGGATCACCAAACCATTTTGGATCGGCGCCACCGAAGTGACGGTCGGTCAGTGGAAAAAATTTGTCGCGGAAACCGGTCACGTCACCTCGGCGGAAAAAAACGGCGAAGGCATCATCGGCTGGTCGCCCACGCCCGAGGAGGCGCCACTCTACCAATCGCACGATTTCGAGCGGAAACCGGAATTCACCTGGAAAAATCCCGGCTTTCCCCAGGACGATTCCCATCCCGTGGTCGGCGTCAGCTGGGAGGATGTCCAGGCCTTCCTTACCTGGCTCAGCAAGAAGGAAGGCGTGAAATACCGGCTCCCGACCGAGGCGGAATGGGAGTTCGCCTGTCGCGCCGGAACCGACACCTGGTTTTCCTTTGGCGACGAACCTCGCGGTCAGATCCATCAGTTTGCCAATCTGGGGAACGTCGAACTGGAGAAACACCGGAAGCACTCCGTCGAACGCCAATGGTTGCTGGATTGGGACACGGAACCCGCCGATGGCCATGTTTTCACCGCCCCGGTGGGACAGTATCAACCGAACGATTTCGGGCTCTATGACATGCACGGCAATGTCTGGGAATGGTGCGCCGATCTCTGGCTCGACACCTACTACCATCATTGGGACTGGCCCGATCGCGGACAACCGCGCGGCATCGCGGTCGATCCGGTCAACGAGAGCGAACCCCAGACCGAGGCGAATCGATTTCGCACCATCCGTGGTGGCAGTTGGTACAATGGTCCCGTCATCTGCCGATCCTCCAATCGAACTTATTGGGACGAACCTGACGCCGCCGCTTACCTCGGCTTTCGCGTCGTTCGTGAAGCCGACCCGAACATTTCCACCACTGCGCGGGAAGCCTACGAGCGCGAACGCGAGGCATTGGCCGCGGTCACAAACTCCGGAGGTGAACTTCGCTCCGCCGACGGTCTCACCCTGCAAGTCTCTCTGGAAGGCGACCCGATCGACCTGTCGGTGCTGGGAATGCTTCCCCGAGTTCCCTCGATCGACTCGCTGTCGCTGGGGCCGAGAAAAACCACGCCGCTGACAAATGCCGATCTCGAAGCCATTGCCAAGGCGACTTCCATTCGCCAACTCGATTTCAAAGGCAGCTTCGATTTGTCCGAAGCCGATCTTTCGATCCTCACTCGACTTCCGACGCTGGAGAGTGTGAGTTTTTCCCGCTCGACGACTGTTTCCGACGCCGAACTGGCCGAGCTGTCGAACCTGAAAACGCTGAAGGTTTTCCGCTGCTACGGCACCAGTGGCAACATCACCGACGCCGGATTGACCCAACTCGCCGGCAATCGATCCCTCGAAACCCTCGAGGTTTTCGAAACGTCCGCCAACGGCTCCTTCCTCGAAGCCTTCGCGGGTTGCCCGCTGCGGTCGCTCTCTTTCACTTCCAATTACCAGGGAAACCCGGTGTTTGGCGACGAACAAGCCAAAGCGCTCGCCCGGTTTCCCGGACTGACCCAGTTGTTCCTGAACGGACAGGGTTTGCTCAGCGAGCTAACCCTGTTAACTGTCGGCAACTTGACCCAACTGGAGGAATTGGGACTCCACGGTTGCACCGGGTTTTCACCCTCGGGTTTCGGACCGCTCGGGAAGCTCGCGAAACTCCGCACGCTCAATCTTCAAGCCACCCACGCGGGCGACAAGGCCCTGACGGCGATTGCCGCGGTTCCCCGTCTCCAGAGCCTTCGGATCGGTTCCGAAACAGCGCAGATCACGGATGAGGGATTTGCGACGCTGACCGAGTCGTTTTCCCTGGAGAGTCTCTACATCGAAAACAGCGACGCCACCGACCGCGGTTTGGAATACCTGGGTCGAGTCAATCGGCTGGAGACGCTGGATCTCGGCTCACGCAAGATCACCGGCACCGGCCTGGGACCGATCACCCGTCTGCCAGAGTTGCGTGATCTTCGGCTGCGTTGCCCGGAACTGACGAATGTCGTTTTTGAACAACTGGCCCGCGCCAGGAGCCTGAAGAAGCTGCGCCTGGTGGAACGTGGGTGGCGTCCTCCAGCAGCTCTCAGCGACGATGGATTGACCGCCATTTCACGAGCCACCTGGCTCACTGAACTCTGGCTTCCGCGAAACGATACCGGGCTCACCGAAGCCGGCATGAACGCGCTCAAACCCCTCATGCCGAAAACGAGCGTCATTCCCTACACGGTGGATTGGAACAAGGAAGAGTCATGAGAAGGCAGCATCCCGGCAGCAATTTGAAGGCGAAAAGTTTCGTCCGCCTCGCGCTCTCGAGTCTTACCGCTGTCCTGTGCCTGACTCAGGCTCAGGCGGATGAACCGCTGGTCGCCGACCCCGCCACCTACGAGGCTACTGTCGCTCCCTTCTTCGAGAAACACTGCGTCAAATGCCACGGCCCGGAGAAGGAAAAGGGCGATCTCAGGCTCGACACGTTGACGGTCGATTTTGCCGACCACGAGTTGCTCGGCAAATGGATCGAAGTGATGGACAACATCAATCTCGGCGAGATGCCACCGGAAGACGAACCGATCCCTTCAATCGAGGAAATCGGTCCCGTGGCCCACTGGATTGCCGCCGAAGTGAGACATGCTGAAAAGGCAGCCCGAAGCACCGGGGGGCGGGTCATGATCCGCCGGCTGAGCCGGTCCGAGTATGCCAACACCGTGCGCGACCTGCTCCACGTGAATTTTTTGCCGGGTGAAGGTCCGGCCGACCTCCTGCCGCCGGACGGCACCCTGGAAGGTTTCGACAAAGTCAGTAAAGCGCTGCTCCTGGACCCTTCGCTGATGTCCCAGTATTTCGACGTTGCCGCCGTCGTCGCGGACAAGGCCATCGTCACCGGACCGCCTCCCGTGCCGACACGACGAAATCGGATGGAATACGAAGATACCTCCGGCGGTATCCAGTATATCAAGGAAGGTCGCGACACCATCGTCACGGACGACGGCATCATCACGATGAATCACGGGATGCGTTCCGATCAGATGCTCCGGCATCCCTGGAACGATCAATTGATTCCGGTTCGCGGCACCTACACGGTCCGGCTGCGGGTGGGCGCCGATCCGGGCTCCCGCGGCGAACCCATCTACCTGCGTCTCACTCGGAATGGCGACGGCGATCTCTGGGCGGGCAAGGTCACCGGCACGCTCGAGAAACCCCAGATCATCGAGATCACGCGGCCGTTCGACGTTCCCGGAAGTGACGAGATCCAGGTCGCTTTCGAGAACCCGCTCGACTTTCAGCGGGTCAACTATTTCAACACCCAGATGAGCAAGGCTGCCGACGACGCAATCAAGTCGGGTGACCTGACCGCTGGCGGTCGAATCCGGGCTCGCCTCGGCGCAGAAGGGATGATCGGGCAATCTCGGCCAGAACCTGACAGCCGCGAGACCGACGATTTCCCCCGCGTGTTTTTTGACTGGATCGAAGTCGAAGGCCCCCTCTACGACCAGTGGCCACCGGAGAGCACCGGGGCACTTTTCACCCGGGGCTTGGAAGATCGTTCCCAATGGGGACTGGACTACGCCCGGGAGATATTCGGTTCGCTGCTCCCACGAGCGTTTCGACGTCCGGTCAGCGAAGAGGAAATCGATCGGATCACCGGCATCATGGCTTCGGAGATGGAGGCCGGCGAGCCTTTCCCCGAAGCAGTGAAGGCCGGAGTCATCGCCACGCTTTGCTCTCCCAGTTTCCTGCTGCTCTTTGAGGGATCCGAGGAAAGCGAGGCGCGTCCGCTGAACGACCACGAAATCGCGACCAGGCTCAGTTATTTTCTGTGGAGTTCGCTTCCGGATGAAGCCCTCTTCACCCTCGCGGAGGAGGGCAAACTGTCAGATCCAAGAACGCGAGCCGAACAAGTCGACCGGATGCTCGCGGACCCCAGGGCGGCCGCTTTGGTCGACGGTTTCGCCACGCAATGGCTGAAGGCATCCGAGTTCGACCGCTTCGCCATCGACCGGCAACTCTATCGAGATTACTACGCCGTCGAGAACAGCGGACTCAACGAGTCGATCAACGCCGAGCCGCTGGCTTTCTTCCGCGAAGTACTAGAGCACGATCTGCCCGCCACCGATTTCCTCGATTCCGACTGGATCATGGCCAATGAAACCCTGGCCGCCTGGTATGGCATTGCCGGAGTGTCTGGCGCCGATTTTCGTCGCGTCGCTCTTCCGGCGAATTCAAACCGGGGCGGGCTGGTAAGCATGGCGGCGGTCCACAAATGGGGCAGCGACGGCAACCGCACCAAGCCCGTGGAACGCGGCAAGTATGTGCTCGACGTGCTTTTCAACGATCCCCCCGATCCCCCGCCGCCGAACGCCGGCGAGGTCGAACCCAACGTCCAGGGAGAAAACCTGACGGTGCGTCAAAGGCTGGACCAGCATCGCACCATCGAAAGCTGCCGGGCCTGTCACGCCCGGATCGATCCCTACGGACTGGCTCTGGAGAATTTCAACGTCATCGGAAAGTGGCGCACCCAGCAGGATGGCGAGCGAGGCTATTGGCCGAAGGAAGCCAGGATCGATCCCACCGGCACGTTTCCCAACGGACGCCCCTACGAGAATGTCGCAGAATTCCGCGCCGGCCTGGTCGGTCAGAGCGACCGCTTTCTCCGCGGACTGGCGGAAAAGATGCTCACCTACGCTCTCGGCCGAAGCATCGAATCGACGGACCGTGGCACGATCGATCACCTTGTCGAGACGATGAAAAGCAACGATCTTACCTTCCGAAGCCTGATCAAGGGGATCGCGGAAACGGAAGCTTTTTCGGAAAAGTGAGCCACCCCCAACCCTGACTCGAAAGCCCATGAACTTTCTCATCCCGCGAACGCCTCTCTCCCGCCGCACGACACTGCGAGGGATCGGTGCCACGCTCTCACTTCCGTTTCTGGAAGCGATGTTGCCGAAATCAGCCCTGAGTTCGACCGACGCGGCCACCGCCGCCATTCCGCGACGAGGGGCCTGGTTCTACTTCGGCACGGGAATGAACATGCGCCAGTTCGAGCCAAGTGATGAAGGAAAGGATTTCACGTTTCCTCGCATCCTGAAGCCGCTGGAAAAACACCGCGGAGACCTGACCGTCTTTTCGGGCACCTACCTCGAATACGGGGGCGGCCATCAGGGCGACTACACTTTCCTCACCGGCGTCGAAGCGAAGAAGGGCGGCTCGATTCAGAATGCCGTGTCCTGCGACCAGATCGCCGCCGAAGTGATCGGACGCGATACGCGCTATCCGTCGCTGCAGTTCTGCATCCAGCGCGGCACCGGCTTTGGATCGAATCTGCGAACCCTGTCCTGGAATCGGAACGGCGTGCCGCTCGCTTCCGAGAACGATCCGCACGTCATTTTCAACCGGCTGTTCAAGGTCGACAGTCCCGAAGAACGGGAAGCCCGCGAGGCCGGATTTCGGCGTCGCGGCAGCATTCTCGATGTCGTCCTCGAAGACGCTCACCAATTGGAGAAAAAGGTGGGCACCAACGACCGTGAAAAACTGGATGAGTATCTCAATTCCGTCCGGGAAGTGGAGAAACAACTGGAGCGTGACGAGGACTGGAGCGTGAAACCCAAGCCCGAGGTCGACCCGAAATTCGCCGACCGTTACGCCGATCCCTACTCGATCAACTTGCCTGCCGGACAGTTCGTCTACGAGAAATACGCCAAGCTCATGTATGACCTGGTGACCCTGGCGTTCCAGACGGATTCGACCCGGGTCATCACCTACGTGGTTCGGCAGGAAAGTTCGGGAGGTGTGTTTCCCGAGTTCGGAGTTTCCAAGGGCTACCACGAACTCAGCCATCATGGCAACGATCCGAAGAATCTCGAAGAACTGGCCAAGGTGGACACGATCTACCAGGACCACTGGGCTTATTTCCTCGATCGCATGAAATCGATCACCGAGGCCGACGGCCGCCCATTGCTCGATCACACGGTGATGGCTTACTCCAGCGGGATGGGAATCGGTCATTCGAAGAATCGCCTGCCGACCGCCATGTTCGGCGGTCGGGCCATGGGGATCGATCACCAGGGACACTTGAAACTGGCCGACAATACGCCGTTATCGTCCGTCTGGCAGACCATGCTCGACCGGCTCGAAGTTCCCATCGAAGGCGCAGAGTTCCAGGACAGTCCCGGAGTGATCAAAGCGTTGTCCGCCTGATTTTTTCAGCGAAAACGAACAGAGCCTGGCTGTTTCTCAGATTCGCGCTATCGCCGGCCCATGACGCTTTTCGCCTACGGCACGCTTCTGGTTCCCCGGATCTGGCGAGCCGTCACCAGGTGCGATTGCCCGAGCGAGCCCGCTACCCTGCCGGGCTATGCGATTTTTCGAGTTCTCGAGGCGGATTTCCCGGGGATCATCGAGTCACGGCCGGAGTCCTCAGTTCCTGGCCGAATCTTTTCCGGGTTGGACGACGAGATCCTCGCCCGACTCGATGCCTACGAGGATGATTTCTATGAGCGACGCGAGGTAACCCTGTTGGATGCCACAGGCAACCCTGTTCAGTCCCAGGCCTACGTGGTACCAGCCCGGTTTCGAGAGGGCCTCAGTGACGAACCGTGGACACTGGATTGGTTTGAAACCGAGGCGATGGACAGCTACCTCGCCAGGCACGGCTTCTGACCGGCGTCGCAAAGCCCAATCAGTTTTTGTAGTCTTCGCCAGCATCGCTGGACCGGCAGGAAGCCCTCCATCGTTCCAGTTCGCCGGTCATTCTTTTGACAACATCGGGGTGATCCTTCGCGAGATCCTTTGATTCCGCCGGGTCGTTGAGGAGATCATAGAGTTCAAAATCCTTGCCCCCGTTTTTTGAGTAGAGCTTGTAACGCTGCCCGACCCAGGCCAACTGCTTGGCAGATTGGAAGCCCATCGGAAACGATCGCTCTTCGAGATCGCCATCGATCACCGGTAGCAGATTGATCCCATCCATCGGCCGATCGGGATCTGGCACCTCAAAACCCACGGCCGCCATCACGGTCGGGAAGTAGTCGATCGTACCACAAGGGAAATCGGTAGCGCTGCCACCTTTAACGCGTGCCGGCCATTCCAGCAATGCGGGCACGCGGATTCCCCCTTCATAGAGATCCCGCTTACGTCCCCGGAACGAACCCGCCGTTCCCGGCGCTTTCCCTTTTTGACCTTCCGGACCGTTGTCGCTGCAAAACCAAACCATTGTGTTCTCCGCAACTCCCAGTGCCCTCAATGCTTCGCGCAGTCTTCCCACCTGCTCGTCCATCGCGGTGATACAGCCATAGTAGTTCGCCTCGTAGTCAGTCGTGCCCGGATACCGCGCCCGGTATTCCGGACCTGCCACCACCGGCAAATGAGGGGCATGAAACCAGATGACGGAAAAAAATGGCTGGCCGGACTTCACCGCACCGGTGATGAAATCCAGGGCGGCATTCATGATCACCATGGAATCATCACCCCGCAGATCGGAAGAATCGATGGGAACCGGTTGGTTCTCACCTTTCCAGTAGTGAGTGCCGTAGAAATCCGCCACCTGTTTTTTTTCGAGAGGCAACCAACCGTTTTTCCGACTTTTGATGGATTTCGGAACCAGCATCGGATCCCAGGTAGGCACTTTCGATTCCGTCACCAGGCAAGTGTCCACTCCATGATGCCAGGGAGCCGAGTAGTCTCTCGTGTTTCCCGGTTTCCCCCGATTGGCGTCAGCGATCTCAGTGGTCAAAGTCCCGAGATGCCATTTCCCGAAATGGCCCGTCGCATATCCCTTCGATTTCAAGGCCTCATAGAGCGTAAACTCCTCCCCCTTCATGTGGCCGACATTGGCAAAGTAGATTCCGTATCGAAACGGATGCCGCCCCGTCACCACACTGCCGCGCGTCGGCGAACAGACTGGCGCTGCCGAGTAGAATCGCTGAAATTTCAGTCCCGCACTCGCCATCTCATCCAAATGTGGCGTCTGGATGATTTCATTGCCATTGAACCCGACGTCCCCCCAGCCGAGATCGTCGCTCATGAGGAAAACGACGTTGGGCTTTTCAATTGCCAGCCCCGATATCAACGATGTGAAGAAGCAAATTGATGCCAATGACAACTTTACCGCACACATATTTCGACAAATTCGGAGAAAAGTCGATCTACCCGATATCGTCAGAACATCGACAAGCAGATTCCCTTCACTCTCCCTCCAAGTCTATCCCCTGACAAAAATTTGCCCAAGCCTTGGCAATTTCCCCGTTAGGAAGCCACGTCAACTCCTGCGACAGAGTTTCGGATCCTTCCCGACGACCGATTTCAAAAGTCTCCAGATTTCCGATCCAGGAATCTTCGGAATCCAATGACTTCACTTCACCCGTTGGTGTTAGTCTGGCAAGAATCATGCGCTGCAAAAACAACTTGGCGAACCCCATTGAAAGCATCGTTTCACCGCTGCCTGCGCGAGGCTCTCTGGCATAAACCCAATTGGCTCCCAATTCCCTGCCTTGGGGATACACGACCTCCATGGTGTTTTCAGGTTTCCAGCTTTTCACTTCAATATCGTTTTCCCCGGAAATCAAAAGAAGCGGCACCTTCACTGACTCAGCAGAAAGGGCATTGGAGTAAAAGGCCCCCTTTGCAACCACTGCCGCCAAAACCCGCTCGTGATATTTTTGGGCAAAATTGAAAGCGAATGCAGCACCGGGAACGTCGAAACCATACAGCGCGATCGGGATCTTTTCCGCATTCGCAAATCTGGGATGGCTTCCAAACTTTGCTATCGCATCGATCGTTGCTTCAAAACTTGCGTTCCCAGGCTGAAAATAGCCTTTTCCCGCTCCCCCGGAATCCCGCGACATCGGAAAGTCATACGACATCACCGCAAACTGGAATTTTTCAAAATACTCAGCCCATTTTCCAAATCTGCCTCGACCGACATAACGACTGGAACGCCCATCTATTCCCACTGAAACCAAGAGCACTCCTTTCGGGTCTCCCTCAGGCAGTTGCATCACAAACCTGCCGCCGCCCACTTTCAACTCTCCCCATCCCGTCGGATCAAACAATCCCCCTTGTCCATCGCCCTTCGACATGTTCTTTGCCGACGGGCTCGGAGTGTTCGGCTTGAAAGAACCCAGATCGAGAACCGTTGTTTCCCCACCTTTTGAAGCTTCGTAGGCTTTAAAAATCACAGGCTGGTCGTTTTTCAGGGACTCGAGGTCAAACTTCTCCCAGGGAACGTCTACCGAATCGCCATCTTCCACCAGTTGGACCTTCAGTCCATCGGGTCCTCCCGATTTAATCCCAACAAAATCCACCACCTTGCCATTCGCACCTTTCAAAGGAACCGAAAACAGGTTGATCGAGCCGATCGACCAAAAAAACAAAACCAGTGACAACAAGTACGGTGGTGCCGCGATTCCAATCCGACAGCCGACACCCCTACGGAACCCGGCATGGATCTTCGATGGATGCCTGTCATTCATGGCCGGAAAACACTGACCCGGCCATTGAAGGCATCCAACTGAACGATGTAATAATTGGCCGGCAATTCGCCCCTCGGATTATCACCTTGCAACAAAGTCAGATACCACGTGTCGTCCGAACCGGTCCGTCCCGGCAGATCCGTCGATCCATCTGGTCGAAAACGAAAGGAAATATAAGTTGCGTCGATCTGATCATCCCCCACCGGCACCGGATACGTTCCCTCGCTTGGCGAGAGGAACCCGTATTCTTTGCCTTCCGCGTCCTTATTGCTCCCAGGATTCAGGAGCGTGCTTTGTTCTTTGCTGATGACCACAGGTGGCTTGATTCGATAGAACTTCGATATCGGCATAAGTTTCCCCAGATCATTAAACTGGAAAAACTGAAAGCCTCGGAATTCATCTTCCTGCTCGGCCGCGCTGGGATCTGCCATTTCGAAGAACCTGACCTCAATGTCGCTGTTCTTCGAAAGCGCCAACTGCTGGGCTTGGGCCAACTTGTTCCGCACCAGGTTCCCTTCCGATGAGAGAGTGCTCGACTGCATCAAGGTGAAAAGGTTTGGCGCAGCGAGAGCCATCAGAATTCCCAACACTGTCAATACGATCAGCATCTCTACCAACGAGAAGCCGTCCTTTCTCAAGGATGAAACGAAAATCTTCCTCATATCAAAATCTAATCGGTAAGTCCTGCAGTCGCTTAGTTTGGCGCACTTGGAACGTACGTGCTCCATTTCGAGCTCCGTATCGACACCAACGTGCTAAAGACCCGGTGACTGATGTTTCTGCCAGAAAGTTCTTCTTCCAGTTTCTCAACATCTTCATCGAATTGACCCGTATTGAAGAAGAGCCGATCAATACCTAGATCCGGCATCACGTCTTGATTCTCCGCCTCCAGGCGAATAGCGCTCGCCTCGTCGATCGCTACCAGCGTGACCTGAACAAGCGGCGGAACCTGTTGCACAAATCTCGGGTCGGTATGCTCGTTCGAGTCGAAGTTGTAATCACTGGCGATTCGACTGAAAGTATTGCGGCGCGCCTCACCGGCGTTGATCAACGTGTCTCTCGGAGCAACCACAAACCCCACGATATTCTCCGCAAGCGGCGTACTGTATTTCGGCATTTCATAGCAATACCACTTATCGTAGACCGGAGCTCGCCCATCCTTACGTTCTTCGTCGCCATCGATGTAAATCTGATTGAGTTCAGCAGGTGGCCGATATTCCATCAGGCGGAAGCGATTTGTTTCCGCTGAATCAATGATGCTGGGCTTGAAACGGTCATCATTCCCGAAAACGAGATAGTAACCTCTGGCCACAAACAGGTTGTTTAAATTTCTATACACATTGGAAACACCCAAAGGTGCCTGAAAGAATATTGCCTTCCCCACGACATCGCCATCCACTCCCCCATTTCTACCAGCATCTCGACTCAATTGCTTGCCATCCAAAGTCAGGAAATGCAATTCACTCTGGCGCTTGTAGCGGTAAACCAGATTGTTCTTGTACTCATAATCCCAATAGGTATTCAGCGAAGCTTGGGATAGATTCTTGGTAATAATGTCAAAGGCGACCCGCGCTTCTCGAAATTGAGA
Source organism: Verrucomicrobiia bacterium (assembly GCA_020439945.1). Lineage (GTDB taxonomy): Bacteria > Verrucomicrobiota > Verrucomicrobiia > Verrucomicrobiales > DEV007 > JAEUHH01. The sequence goes on along the minus strand of JAGRPB010000001.1, from coordinate 13,781 downwards.
CACGCGCCCTTCCGAATAGTTCCAAGTCTTTTGTACCTGATCCAGCAGTTGGGATAACAGTAAGAGCAAAATCGACAATATCGACATTGCGACCAACAACTCAATCAAGGTAAAGCCAAGCTTTCCTGATGATTTTGAATTTTTCTTTTTCATCGCCTGATTCAAATCGCTCGGGATAGCGAATCACGAGTTTCCGAACTGCTGCCCCATCTTCACGACCATCGTGCGGTAGGTTGCAATAGCATGGGTATATTCACTCATGTCAAAACTCAAAGGGAGTCCACCCAAAAAACGAGGATCCGTAATTCCCGTTACCTCCACAATCACCAACCGCATGATCTTGTCAGGATCTCCCCCAACGCCTGCGGAAGTTTCTCCAGGCATGGTCACTCCATGGTGCCTTCCCCCGCCGACACTACTGGGGAGAGTCACACCTGACCGAGCGATCGTAATGCGCGCCGTGTAGACATGACTGAATGAACCCTTCTCTGAATCGGGCAATTCAATCCCCTGATCGTCGTAGAACCTGACCGTCTTATCCATGGAATCCAACGGCGACATCCCCCCGCCACCACCCGATTCCCACGGTGTCAGTTGCAGCTCTCCAAGGATTTGCTGGTGAATCCGCCCCATCACGGCCTCATCATTCGCCTTTTGCAGCGTTTTCATCCCCTTCGGGAGCATTCCCATCAGCGAGACGAGAGCGATGGCGGTGATTCCGATCGCCAGAGTCACCTCGACCAAACTGAAGCCCCGGGACCTTCCGGTGGCGCCTTTTCTTATTGTGGAGGATAATTTCATAATCGGATGCCTTCCAATGAATCACGGAGAGAAGCGCGTGGGATTCACCACCCTGAACTTGTAGAACTGGTCGATGGTTTCCGGCGTTCCAATCTGCGTTGCATAATCCGGGATGTCCGGATCCCCAGGCTCGACATATCTTTCGACCACTGAAGATCCGCGATATTCCGCCACCACCTGATCCACATCCGAATTCCACACATCGGGAGTAGTCCCTTTCGCCTTCCGGAGAATCTGGGCGCGGTAGTGAACTTTGTAGGCGTTCGATTTCGTCGTAATGCGCCCGTAAATGTCCGAATAGGGACGCTCCTTGCCATTATCACCGACAGCCGCATGATCACTCCAATAACTTCCGTCCTTCATCGCCTGCACCGCTTGTTCGGGAGTCTTGTTGGTGAAATCGGTGGTTTGAATGGAACCCCCACTCCCTCCGAATCCCATCCGTTTCGAAACTTCTTGCGGAATCAGATAGATATCACAGATCTCAGAAGCGGATTTGAAGATCTCGTTCTGCGAAAATCGCTTTTCGAATTGATAGAGGGTTTTATCCTCCAGGATCAGCGTCCTCAGACTTTTCTTCTGGAGAGATCCGTCAAAGGGGTGATCTCGCCAATGATAGCCAATCCCCCTTCCAAATCCAACTTTGTAATCATTCGTGTGACTGTTCGGAACACATAGCATGTACTCTGATTTGAATACTCCTCTGATGGCCGTGTTGCGCTTGATATGATGATAGGGAAGGATTTGGTAGTTTAAATTCACCTTCCCACTCGTCGCCAGCGGTTCACTGATGGCATACGGCTCTACCACCGGCATCCAGAACAGATCGAGCAGGAGGTGATCCGGAATTACGGCGCCACCTCGCGACGACCCCGGGTGACTGGTGTAAATACCCCCATCGACATCGGGACGAAACAAAAGCGTTGTCCACGGACGACCGGACATGCCATTCCAAGCCTCATTACTCCCAACCGATAGCGAACCGAATTGAACCGGCGAAGCAATGATTCGATTGGGCGAGAAATAGGCAGGAGTGCCTGACTCATGAATATAATCCCTGACGAAGTAGGGAAAATCGCCATAATCCCGCATCAGATCCCAAAGCCCCAAGCCTGTCGCAGTGGGATCGGTTCGATTGAACAAGGAATGGATGTTCCCCTCGTCTGGCTTGTTGATATAGGGACCATCGATGGAATTTCCCATGCCGCTGTCAAAATCACCAAACAGTTGAACCTCTCTGGATCTATCCGAATACATCAAGGTTGGCGTCCGTTGAGAATGATATTTAAATCTCGAGTCCGGAGAATCGACCAGCCAACGAGAGCGGTCCGAGAGGTCGGTCCCGGGAAATCCCCACCCAGGCGTGGTCATGAATTCATGAGCCATTCGCTCGTTTGGATCATCATAACGGACATGTTTGGCATACAATCCGTCATTTGCCGCAATGACGCGACGGGTCGCCGCGACCCTGACGTCCCCGTGTCGGATTCCCACCGATTTAACGACGTCTCCGGCGGAGAACAGACCTCCTTGATGCCCATTGATTTTGGCCATCCGGCCGCGACTGGCTACGTTGGGGTTGGCGCCATCGTTGGTGAGGGACCAATACTCCATCGGACCGGTTTTCCCAGGAGCCTGCCCCCCCACGTCATTAATGTAAGTTTCCCGACCACTCGCCAATTTCGGCGCTTTCACCGTGAAGCTGTCGAAAGGAACGGAAATTGATTGAACCAACTGCGCATCACTGGCCTGCGAGGCGCTCCACTCCACCCCGGTTCCGTCTGAGTGCGCCTCTTCTCGATTGTTCCAACCCGAGGCATAGATATTCATGTCGACCGTTCCATTGTTCATGAACACCGAGTAGTTGTTCACCACAAAAGGCTTGGTAACCCAGAAATAGCGATTGAACTGCTTCTTGCCTTGGGGACCATTTTCAAAGTTATAGTCAACGGGAGAGACCCGACCGTTTCTTCCAATTCCGGGAGGATATGATGGATTCGTCTGCTCGGGCCAGTATTCCGAGTAAATATTCGATCCAGTCACTCGAGTACCACCCACGTCGCTGTTCGCCGTCATGAAGTAGGTGAAAGGCTTCATTCCGCCGTAGTGTCGATCGTGCCAAGTCACTTCCTGCCGATTGGAAGCCCAGGCATACTCACTCGGCTGGTTGCTCAAAGAAGAGGGCAGGGACGCGCCGGCGCCAATTTCGACAGGTCCGGTGGCGGATTGGAAACGCATCCCGTTGATCGCGATGTCCAACATCATGTCCACGTTGATCGGGACCCACCCCACGCTGGGGCAAAACATGTTCCAAACCAAAGCCGCCTGCAGCAGTTGCTGCCCCGGCTGCAATCGAGTGATTGCAGGATTTCCTTCAAAACTGAATTTGTTTGATGGATTGGCCCCCGAATCAAGCCACGCCAACTGATAATTCCAATTGTCCTTGTCCAGAAGCTTGTTCTCGAAGAACGCCAATCCCAACTCCGTGAAATCCGGAAGCGGCTTCTTGTCGATGTCCCAGAAATCCGCAACGTCCCGGAATTCCATCAACCAAGCCGGAAGACTGCTGGTTTCCGGATGCCGATAGGACTGCCTGATCAAGTCGAGCGAAATGGTTGGAAGTGGCGGAATATTGCTCGCCTGGTATTTTTCGATCTGGGCGTACTCACGGCTGGTGAGCACCTTTTCGTTCCAAAGGGTATTTCCGGCGGAGGGTATGGAACCAACCTCCTCGACTTTTCCGCCGCCATAAACACTGGTGCCCGGATTGGCCAACATTCCCTCGCCCCCGAGCATCAAATCCATCCGTAACCGACGGATTTCCTCGGGATCGACACTCATGGCGAGCTTTTGATTGTAGTCTCTCGACAAATTCGAACGCGGATCATCGGGAAAGATTTGCTCGTCCGGATGATCCTTGAAGAATTGCACTCCGGGACCCGCATCCGCGCAACAGATGATGACCACGCCCATCTCCGACAAGGTATAGAAGCGGCCAAACCCCTTGGTGGGAGTCCCCTTGAAATCGATTTCAATTGGCGTCACCTGCCCATGCCCTTTATGCGTCCTCCGTTCACCATTGTCGTTCATGCGTCCATTGGTGTAGGTATACACATCCCGCGAGTTTTCTTTGGGTGGAGTAAAGGCTTCACGCCAATTGTCGACGTAAAGGGTATCGTCGTGAAGATCGGTCGACCGGATATAGTCGAAGATTTCCGTCAGGATCTGCCGTCTCGTTTCCGTCGAATACTTTCCAGCAAAGGATTTCCCAAAACCCGGGATCTTTCGGCTGGTCAGATCATCCAGGTAATCCATCAACTCCCGGTTACGTTTGATTTCGGTGTAATCCTCGGTCGTGCTGTCGGCATTGAATCGCTGAAAATGATATTGATAGCGGTTGGCCTGATCGCCACCAATCTCAGCACAGAAGCGTATCAACTTATCGAACGCGGTAAAATGCCGGCTGGAATGATTCGGCGCCTTATCCCAATGAGTTGGCCAGATACTGATTCTGGGCGTGTTGAAGAGCGTCGTTTCCGGAGCCTTGCTCACCACGGAGAGAAAAAATTTGGAACGCTCCAGATGTTCCTGCATTTCCTTGGCATTCTTGGATTGCCCAAAACGATTGTTGGGGTCAGGAAATATGTTGGGCTCCCGAAAATCATCCCTCTGGCCTTTGGGCCCCGGCTCTAGGAGGAACTCATCCAGAGAGGCATAGAGGCGATCTTTGTCGGGAATGAGCCCGTTCATTTCTGCCTCATCCTTGGTATTAACCTTGATCGTCCCCGACATCGAACCACCCCCAACAACTCGAGGAACCAGATCGAAGATCAATTCCATGGTATCCGCGCTGTAGGTGATGTCAGGGATGCCGGGCGCGATCACTGGAGCCAGATGGGTGGTGGCCGGGTGCCCCGGGTAGCGCTGCCACTCGTGCTGCGCGGGTTGGAATTTTCCAAGCCCCCGATCGATATCTCCCCCGGCAAGGGGCGTTCCCCATGCCGCCCCGCCCGCATGAACGTTGGGATTCAGTTTGGTGGTTTCGTCATCCGCCCAAAATGCGACTCGTGCCACGATCGGATTTTGCACCGTCGCACCACCCCCTCCGCCATCCGAAGCTTGAAAACGCTTGTTGTCATCCAGGAACCCGATCGTCCCGTCCTTGAGCTGATAAATCCAGGTAGCCGGCATTGGAAGCGGCTTTCGCGGGATTCTGTCAGAAGGATCAACTTCCCGCAAAGCCGACTGCATTGGACCAAGGTCCATCTCCTGATTTGCCAGGAATTTGAGGGAGTTCTTGTCCCCATCTTCGGGATAAGTGAAGAACCCCTCGATTCCCTCAGTGTCATCGCCGAGGGGCTTGTTCCATTTCGGAATCACTCTCGCGGTGGGATCGACAATCGGATAGTAAACCTTGTCCCCCCGAACCACCGGTTCATTGAGGTCCACAAACTTCCAGGGTTTCGTGTCCCATAATGCCAATTCCGGATAGTCTTGAGTAACCAGTTGAGCCTCAGAGGTGACAACCATGTTGTCATCGGAGTAGAGTTTGTAACCAGCCTCGAATTTTCCGTTGTCGTCCCAAACGCGAATCGCGCCAGGCTGAGATGCCCACGCTTTTTCATTGGATGAAGTGGCCATCCGGATCTGTCGAATCACCAGATTCACCGCCTGCTCCGCCACCTGCTGCGCCTCGAGACCATTGTTGTAACTGTTCGAGGCGACCATCTCGTTTTGCGCCAACTGGAAGAAGGTCAGCACGAGAATCGTGCAAAGCGACACGATGGTCAGCACGGTCAGGAGGGCGACGCCGCGGCGGCGCTGGGGGGTGGATTTTCCGGGGGTGATCGGTTTGGAGTGCGTTTTCATTTCTCCGTTTCGATGAGGGTGCGAGTGTTTGCGGGAAACCAAAGAGCCCGAATGGGGCTGGCTTTACATTGTAAAGTCTTGCAAATACAAAGCCAATACAAGGAAAAAATCTTTCTCCGCTCGTTTTAGCGTCTCCGGCCGTGTCTTTACAAGGTAAATTTTTTCGGGGGACGCGATTTTTTTCCGGCCAGTTTCGTGTTTTCGGTTTGGGCGCGGTCGGGGCCGTGCCATGCTGGCCGCACTCCCATGAAACCCATTGTTCAGATCTCTCTCGACGTGACTTCGATCGACGAGGCGCTCGACACGGCCGCCATGGCGCTGCGGGCCGGTGTTGACTGGCTCGAAGCCGGCACGCCCCTCATCCTCGCGGAAGGCCTTCACGGCGTTCGCAAGCTCCGCGAGGCCTTTCCCGACACGCCGATCGTGGCCGATCTCAAGACGATGGACGGCGGCTACCTGGAAGCGGAAATGATGGCGAAAGCGGGCGCGACTCACGTGGTGGTGATGGCGCGGGCGCACGAGGAAACGATCAAGTGCGTCGTCCAGGCCGGGAAAGATTTTGGCGCAGCGGTAATGGGCGACAATCTCGCCTGCCCGGACATGGTGGAGGGCGCGCGACGGCTGGAGAGCCTCGGTTGCGATTTCGTCGTTCATCACATCGGTTATGACGAGCGACGCGGCATCGCGGCTCGGGGCGAGCGGATGCCCAGTCCGCTGGACCAGCTGCGCGAGGTGGTGGATGCGGTGGAGATCCCGGTACAGGCGGTCGGCGGCCTGACGATCGAGCAAGCGGTGCAGTGCCCGGCCTACGGCGCGCCGCTGGTGGTGCTCGGCGCGCCGCTGACAATCGATGCGGACGCTTTCAAAACAGCCGATGGCGATCTGGAATCCTCACTCCGCCTGATCTGCGAAAAGGTCCACGCGCAGGCCGACTGACGACTCGGACCCAACAGGGTTAGGTCGCGGACTTGACCCTGTTGAGTCTCTCGAACTTTTCCGATTCCAAATCAACTCTTCACCTTCCCATCTCATGTCCAAGCAGCACGCTGCCGTTGTTAATTTCTCCCCCGAACCCGGCTCGGTGGAAATCCGTGAAGTCGCGCCGCCGGAGATCGGCGCCAATGATGTGCTCCTGAAAGTCGCCGCGGTCGGTGTTTGCGGGAGCGATCTGCACCAGTGGACGGCCGATCACTCGTGGCCGGTCAACTACCCGGTGATCCTCGGCCACGAATTCGGCGGAGTGATCACGGCGACCGGCGGCAACGTCAGCACCTGGTCGGAGGGCGATCGCGTCGTCAGCGAGACTGCAGCGGTCATCGATCCGGACAATCCGATGAGTCGGCGCGGCCTCTACAATCTCGACCCGACCCGCAAGGGCTTCGGCTACGGCGTCGATGGGGCAATGACTTCCTACGTGCGGGTCCCGGCGCGTTGCCTGCATCGCGTGCCCGATCCGCTGCCGCTGGAAAAAGCCTGTCTCACGGAACCATGCTGCGTGGCGTGGAATGCGGTCGCGGAAAACTCGCGCATCCAACCGGGCGATCGCGTGCTCGTGATCGGCCCTGGCACGATCGGGATTCTCTGCGCGGCGGTGGCGCGTTTGCACGGCGCGGAAGTGGCGCTGCTCGGTCTGGAAAATGATCGGGTGCGCCTGGACATCGCGAAATCCTACGGATGCGAAACGCTGATCGGAAACGACGCCGCCGAAACCTGGTGCCGCCAGCGAGATGGCTTGGGCGCGGACCTGATCATCGATGCGGCCGGTGTTTCCCCGACTCTGAAACTGGCGGTGGAACTGGTTCGGCCCGCGGGCTGGATCACCAAGGTGGGCTGGGGCCGCTCGCCTCTGAATTTCTCGCTCGACCCGATCGTGCAAAAAAATGTGACGCTTCAGGGCAGCTTCTCACACAACTGGGCCATCTGGGAGCGGGTCATCGCGCTGCTCGCCTCGGGCGAACTCGATGTCGCGCCCATCATCGGCGGCCAATGGTCGCTGGAAGACTGGCACGAGGCTTTCGAGAAAATGCACCACGGCGCGGTGGTGAAAAGCGTCCTCATTCCCGGACAGGATTAACCGGATTTTTTGGATTTCCTTTTTCTAACCCAAAAAACAGACGCGACCCGAACGCTCCCATTCATTCATCGCAGACTTTCGGTTCGCACTTTGCCTGTCAGAATCTTCCAAATCCTGTTAATCCTGTCCCACCATGCGCCTCTCTGGAAAAACTGTTCTCGTCACCGGATCGACCACCGGCATTGGCAAAGCCATCGCTCAACGTTGTCTCGAGGAGGGCGCGGAAGTTTTGATCCATGGGCTGGAAACCGATCTCGCGGAAGCGACTCGCGCGGACCTGGATCCGAGTGGCGAGCGCACCGGGATTTGGATCGAAGACGTGACCGCCGATGGAGCGCCCGAACGGGTGATCCAGGCGGCGCTGGATCGTTTCGGGAAACTGGACGCGCTGGTCAACAACGCGGCCAAGGTGGGAACGGGAAAGATCGAAACGACGGATCCGGCGGCGTTCGATGGATTCGTGGCGGCGAACGTGCGAGCCCCGTTTTTCCTGATCCAGGCGGCCCTCGACGCGCTCCAGCAGACGAAGGGTTGCGTGCTGAATATCGGGTCGGTGAACGCCTACTGCGGCGAGCCGGATTTGTTACCCTACTCGATTTCGAAGGGCGCACTGATGACGATGACGCGCAATCTCGGCGACACGCTGCATCGCGAACGCGGGATCCGGATCAATCAGATCAATCCGGGCTGGATTCTCACGGAAAACGAACGGATCCGGAAGCAGGAGCAGGGTTTGCCCGAGGACTGGCCGAAGTTGCTGGGCGATTTCTTCGCTCCCAGCGGTCGCATTTTTGATCCGGCGGAGATCGCGGCGGCGGTGATCTTTTTCATCAGCGACGAATGCGGGCCGATGAGCGGCAGCGTGCTGGACATCGAGCAACATCCCTTCATTGGTCGCAATCCGCCGAAGAAGGTCGAAATGCCCTGAAGCGTTCAACGCTTGCGGCGCATCGCGTTTTCTGTTGTCCTCCCGGGCATGAAAGAGGGTTCGAGTTCATCAAACGCACACGAAGTCGAGGGCGCCGGCGGCACCAAGGGAATCGCCAGCACGATCGGTTTCTGGCTTGGGCTGGCGGCTTTTCTCGGTCTCCTGATCTGGGGAAATCTCGAACCGGATAAGCCGGCCGTTTCACGCATGGCGGCGATCGCGGCCCTGATGGCGATCTGGTGGATCACGGACGCAATTCCCCTCGCGGCCACGGCGCTGGTGCCACTGGTCGCTTTTCCGGTTCTCGGCATCATGTCGAGCAAAGAGACGGCACCGATCTACGTCAACGACACCATTTTCCTGTTTGTGGGCGGTTTCATGATCGCCCTCGCGATGGAACGCTGGAATCTGCATCGACGCATCGCGCTGCGCATCATCCAGTTGATCGGCAGCAGTCCGGCCCGGCTCGTGCTCAGTTTCATGGTGGCGTCCGCCTTTCTCTCGATGTGGATCTCGAATACGGCGACCGCCATCATGATGCTGGCCATCGGCATGGCGATCGTGGCGGAGGAGGAAAAGCGATTCGGCACGGAACGCACCCACAAGCTGACGGTGGCTTTGCTGTTGGGAATCGCCTATGCCTGCAGCGTGGGCGGCATGGCCACGCTGGTCGGCACGCCGCCGAATCTCTCGTTCGTGCGGCTGTTCGCCATCGCCTTTCCCGACACACCGCCGGAAGCGCGCGTCGGTTTCGCCCAATGGATGCTCCTCGGCGTACCGGTCATGCTGATCATGCTGACCTTCATCTGGCTGCTGCTGACCCAGGTCTTTTTCCGCAGCCCGGGCGATCTGAAACTGGCTTCGTCCGTGATCCGGGATGAATACCGGGCGCTGGGCCCGATCCGGTTTTCCGAGGGCTCCGTGATGGTCGTCTTTGCGGCGACCGCCCTGCTCTGGGTGTTCCGAAAAGATCTCACTCTCGGCGAATTCACCCTGCCGGGATGGTCGCGCCTGCTACCCGCGATCGCTTTCGATGCCGACGGCAAGTCGCTGCTCGACGACGGCACCATCGCCATTGCCATGGCTTTGTTGCTGTTCCTCATCCCGTCCCGATCAAAAGATGCCGGCGCACCGGATCGGGTGCTGGATTTCGAGGTTTTCCGCAAGATTCCCTGGCATATCGTGCTGCTGTTCGGTGGGGGGTTCGCGCTCGCCAGCGGGTTCAAATCCAGCGGGCTGTCCGAGTTCATCGGGGAAAAATTTGCGGCTCTCGCGGGATCGCCTCCCCTGACCGTGGTGGCGGCCGTCAGTGGAACGCTCACCTTCATGACGGAGCTGACGTCGAACACCGCGACCACCGAAATGGCCATGCCGATCCTGGCCTCGGTGGCGGTGGCGATGAAGACTCATCCCTATCTGCTGATGATTCCCGCCACGCTTTCGGCCTCGTGCGCCTTCATGATGCCGGTGGCCACACCGCCGAATGCCATCGTTTTCGGGAGCGGTCGTCTCCGCATTCTCGACATGGTCAAAATCGGGTTTTTCATCAACCTGATCGGCATCATCGTGATCACCGGGCTTTTCTACACGATCGGTTTCTGGGCGTTTCACATCGACCCGGCCGTCGCCCCCGCCTGGTCCGCGCCCGCGCCCCCACCCGCGGCTGCCACCCAATGAGCCCGCCTCACGGGGTTTCCTCCAAAGCGAATTGGTGATAATTTTTCGGTCACCGGCTCACCGCGAACGACAATTTACCGAAACGAGCGTTTGTGTCCGTCGCGCCATTTCCCGAAACACCCCTCCACTTTTCATGAAATTCCCCGTCTCGATTCTCCTCGCCATTTGCCTCCTGGCGACCGGCGGCCCGCTCCTGGCCCAGGACGCTCCACCGGCACCCCCCACCCTTGCGCCGGCGACTGATCCGATTCCCGAAACGACCGCGCCCGCCCCGGCGACTCTCCCTTCGCCCGCGCCGGATGCGCCGCCCGCGAATACCGACATTCCCGACGGCACTCTTCCGCCCCCGGAACTCCCGGAACCTCCCCACAAGGCGTGGCACGTCGACTACCAGGCGGCCCGGAAAGAGGCCATCGATCAGGGCAAACACCTGCTGCTGCTCTTCACGGGGTCGGACTGGATTCCGCTCTGCCGCATTTTCGATCGCGACATTCTCAACCAGCCCGACTTCGTGGACGCCGCGACCGAGAAGTATGTGCTCGTCCGCTTCGATTTCCCGAAAGAACAGCGCCTGCCCGCCCCGGTCGCGGCCCAGAACCAGATGTTCATGCGGGCCTATCGGGTCTCGGCTTTTCCCACCGTATTCCTGACCGACACCGACGGTCGTCCCTACGGTATCAATGGCTACCAGGCCGTGACGCCCGCCAACTACGGCAAGATCATCACCGCGATGCGCCAGATGGGCACGCTCCGCGATCAGTATTTCGAGAAAGCGGAAAACGCCGAAGGCGTCGAAAAGGCGAAGCTGCTGGTCAAAGGCGTCCCCAACCTGCCGGGCAATCTCTCCGCCCGCTACTACCGGCCCCAGCTCGAGACCATCGTCGCGAACGATCCCCAGGACGAGACCGGCAAGGTGGAGAAGTGCAAGCGTCTCATTGCCGACGTGGACTACGCCGACCAGATGCAGAAACTGGAACAGCAAATCGAGTGGTCAAAGATGCTCGACCTGACGGACGCCTACATCCGCGAAAACAATCTCCAGGGTTCAGAACGGCAGCAGGCGATGTTCAACAAGATCGGCGTGCTGCAGAAACAGGGAAATCTGCCGGACGTGGTCCGCACCCTGATGGAAATCGTGAAGGTCGACGAAAAGACCCCCCAGGGCCAGCGAGCCCAGGCCGCGCTCGATCAACTCAGAGCACGCAAGCTGGAGGAAGATCTTTCGCCGCGCTGAGTTTCGCGCTATCTTTCCCCGCTGTCGCCGGGCATTCCGGGAGGAAAGTCTCGGCGGCGGGTTGTATCGACGGGTCGCGCCATCATCGATCAACCCCATTCCGTTCCATCATCCATGTCCCTCTCGAAGTTCGCGCGTTTGTCGCTCGCAACTGCCGCCGGTCTTTCCCTGATCGGCTGTGCCTCCAAGCAGAAATACGAGCAGATCGGCTATGAGGAAGCCAAACTCGCCACGCCGCCACACAACCTGTCGGCCTACGATTATCCCTTCGACGACGACGGCACCTATCGAAAAGACTGGGTGACCGACAAAAACGCGAAGCGCGGGCGTCGCTGGAAACCGTCCCCGACGCCCGCTCCCGCCCAGTCGGCTCCACCGATGATGACACAGGCGCCCCAGTATCCCACCCAGGCGCCAACCCAGTCCTACACGCCTCCCCCGCCGCCTCGACCCGCCCCCGTTCAGGCACCCGCGCCGGCGCCAAAGCCGCAACCCCGCTACCATACGGTGGCAAAGGGCGACACGCTTTTTTCGGTCAGCCGCCGCTACGGGGTTTCGGTGGGACAACTGAAAGCCACCAACGGTCTGACCTCCGACATGATCCGGATCGGCCAGACCCTGCGGTTGCCTTAGCGTAGAACGCGGCACTTCTCCAAAGTCGAAATCGGGAACGTTCGCCTCAGCTCAGCGCGAACGCCGTTTCGCCCGCGGAAAACGTTCTTCTGAAAAGTCCTTCGACGTTCCCGAAGGAATGAGGTTTACCGCGTGCCGCAGTTGGCGGAGTCGCGATGAGGGCTCCCTCAAAATCGTCCACTTTGTGTGAAAGGATTGAATCCAAAAACCTTCGGGCTGCGAATCCTTCACACTACTCGTGAACTACTTTTCCAACGCATTTCTCTCCCTCCGGCAATGGTGGGACGCCGACTATGTGCCTCCGGGCGCCGAACCGGGAGCCGACACCGGGGAAGACTGCTTCGATTTCTCCCGATTCGTTCCCTATCTCTTCCTGCACGCGGGCTGCCTGCTGGTCCTCTGGGTTGGTTGGAGCTGGTTTGCCGTGGCGACGGCCGTCGGACTCTATCAGGTCCGCATGTTTGCGATCACGGCCTTCTATCACCGCTATTTTTCCCACCGGGCCTTCCACACGTCCCGTGGCTGGCAATTCGTCTTCGCGGTAATTGCCAACACGTCCATGCAGCGCGGACCGCTCTGGTGGGCGTCCACTCACCGCCATCATCACCACCATTCCGACCAGGAAACCGACAAGCACTCCCCAGTACAAAGGGGTTTCCTCTGGTCGCACATCGGCTGGCTGACGAGCCGGAAAAACTTCCCGACCGACTATCGCAAGGTCAAGGATTTCGCCGCCTACCCCGAACTTGTCTACCTGAACCGGCATGACTTTCTCGTGCCCATCCTTTTCGGCGCGGCGCTCTGGTTGTTCGGATGGGCGCTCCAGACCTGGGCACCCGCGCTTGGCACCAACGGCCCGCAACTCTTTGTCTGGGGCTTTTTCATCAGCACGGTGGTCCTGCTGCACGGCACGCTGTTCATCAACAGTCTCGCCCACATGGCGGGTTCGCGGCGCTTCCACACCACCGATGACAGCCGGAACAATTTCTGGCTCGCCCTGCTAACGCTCGGTGAAGGATGGCACAACAATCACCACCGTTTCTCCCACTGCGCCCGTCAGGGCTTCTACTGGTATGAGGTCGATTGCACGTGGTACATCCTCAAAATCATGGCCCGGCTGGGTCTTATCTGGGACCTGAGAGGGGTGCCCGCCCATATCTACGAAGAAGCTCGAACGCAAACCCTGAATCAGAAGGCCTGAGAATCCCCATGCGCATCGCCATCATCGGAAGCGGCATCGCCGGCCTGGGTTGCGCCTGGTTCCTCCACCGGCGCCACGAGATCACTGTCTACGAATCCGACGATCACATCGGCGGGCACAGCCATACCGTGGACGTCACCGAAGGCACCAGCGAATTGCCGATCGATACCGGCTTCATGGTCTACAACGAAGTCACCTATCCTCACCTGACCCGCCTGTTTGCGGAACTGGAGGTCCCCACCAAGCCGACCTCCATGTCCTTCAGCGTGCATCACGGCCCGAGCGGCGTGGAATGGAACGGAGCCGGCTTCAACACGCTCTTCGCCCAACGCAGAAACCTTTTCAGTCCGCGCCACTGGAAATT
>JAGRPB010000017.1 GCA_020439945.1 Verrucomicrobiia bacterium | reverse complement strand
TCCCCGCCATATCCCAGGCGGGCGTTCCCCGAAGCCCAGGAATAGTCAGAGTACGACTCACTGTAGAAGGGAGGAGTCGTCGAATACTGGTCGGAGCCGTCGTCGAGATAGTGCCAGAGACTGCCGAACGGGATCAGTTCGTAGGTCGGCTCTCCCGGAGGAGGATTCGCGGCTGTGATCACGGTGCTGGCTCGCGGGATTCCGGACACGCTGGCAATGACCCGGTGCGTTCCCGCGGTCAAACCGGCCGCGCTGATGCTCCAGATCCCGTTGCCATCCGCCGTCGTGGTGCCGATCACGCCGTCCAGATTCGAGACCAGATGAATGACCGCTCCCGGATTCGCGACACCCGAAAAAACGACAGCGTTGGGGCTGGATCCCGGAGCGGATGCCAGGGTGGTTCGAAGTGGGATGCTCTGGACCGAAATGTCGTCGAGCGCAATGCCATCTTCCGGGAGGCCGCGCGTGCCGTAATGCGTGAACCGGATCCGGAAAGCGGCGTTGTAGTTGAGGCCGTAGTTCCGAATGGCCGCGTCGAGGTCGACATGAAATTGCGTATAGGTCCCCCGAAGTGCTCCCCGCAACGGAAAGACTTCATACCAGGTGATGCCATCCTCACTGATCGCGACGCCGTCAAAATCGGCGTGCCCGGTGAAGGGAATCGCGGGCGGACCATTGGATTCATCGTTGAACTCCTTGGCCCAGAAGGAAAGCAGCACATCGCTTTGACCATCGAGGTTCATGGCCATGGTCAGCTCACCTCGCGAACTCCGATTGTCGGCCGTATCCATGATGAGATGCCACGAACCTCGCGGACCATAATTCTGCGCCGGATAGACGCGCCCGACATTGGTGTTTCCGGCCAGCCAGACCGATCCCAGGGAGCCCCCCTCGAAATCCTCGGAAAAGGGAAATGACGCCACATCCCGCACCTCGATGACCAGGGTCTCCGTGGTCGATCCCAGGGCGTTCTGTGCGGTGATCGAAACCGGATAAGTCCCGGCGACCGTCGGGGTGCCGGAAATGATTCCGGTATTTGAATTGAAACTGAGGCCAGCCGGCAGGGCGCCGCTGGAAAAAGAACTCGGAGAGGAAGTTGCCGCAATCTGGTAGTGGAACGGAATTCCGGTCAGTCCGTCCGCCAGCAGATCGCTGGTGATCACCGGTTTTTGGCCGTCCGATCGGTCGAACAGATCGACCCATCCCGCGTCGGCTCCGCCATCGAGACTGTAGTCCTTGCTGTATTCCCAGCGGATGGAGTGATGCCCCGCCGGTATTTCCAAGGCCACCTTCGTCCAATCCACCTCTCCACTGATCGAATCGATCAAAACATCATCGACGTAGAGATTCAGGAAATCGTAACCGGCCTCTGACGATACTTTCCACCAGAAGACAACCGTGTCCGGCCCGATCACTTCCGTTTCCATCCAACTGGTCTCGTCATCATCCACATCCCCGCTCTGGGCGGCGTCTTCGCCGTCTTTCGAGATCGTTGTTTCGAAGAACCAGGGTTTCTCGCTGCTGAGTATTTCCTGATAGTGGGAGTCGATCCCATACATCAGCAGGCTGAGGGTCAGGTGGGCCCGTCGCTGCTGACTCACGCCATCGGTGGTGTTGGTAAAGGTAACGGTGTCAAAATAGGTGCCGGCTCCCATCACGCGGAGCTGGTTGGTGAGGTAGGCTTGAACATCCACGCTTTCGCCGGGAGCGAGCGTCCCCGATTCGACATCGAGGTCCAGCCAATTGGATGGCGCGGCCGCCGTCCAGTTCAGTGGGGCAACCCCCGTATTTTTCAGGGTGTAATACTGCCACCCGGAAACGGATGACGCTCCCGCCCTGCGAGGCACCTCGTAGATGTAGTCGGGGCCCGGCGTCAGGAGGAGGGAATTGGGGGTATCGAAAGCTTCGAGAACGTCGAGGGACGAAGCGCTCCCGCCGTCATACGCGCTGACTCCCATCCCACGCTTGGCGAACGCTGCCCAGAGCAGATCCTGGTTCGCCCCGGCGTTGTTGACTTGATCGGCCAGGAGGATGGCATCGCGCGCATCGAGGTAGGTGGGATTGGAGGGCTGCAGTTTCAGCCCGTCAATCACCAACTGCATCGCCAGGTTGTTGCCCCCCGTGCCGTGATAGAGATCCGGATCGAAACCGTGCGCGCTGACCAGATTCCAGTAGACTTCCCAAAGGGCGGTACACCAGATCGTGCCGATCCCGTGAGGAATGGTCAGGTAGGGATCCAGCACATCGCCATAGGTCAACGAATTGACCGCCAAGTCGGTGCTGTAGGGAGCGGGTCGAATACCGGGACCGTTGGCGCCCTCTCCGAGGACATAGGTGCCGATTCCTCGTGACGTGGTGGCGGTGTCGGAGGCATTTGCCGTGAAAACGAGCGCCCACCAGTCGCTCCAACCTTCTCCCATGCCGCGGCTTTGAACCGCACTCAGGGCGCTCGAGTTGGAGGGACCTCCGGTCAGGCGATTGGAGACTCCATGACCGAATTCGTGGATGATCACCCCGTTGTCGAGTGCGCTGTCGCGATTGATGCGGGGAGGCAGGGTGACGTTGACGGCGGATTGGGAGATCCCGGTTTTCAGCAATTGTCCCTCCTCATAACTGACCATGAACACGGGGATGTAGATGTAGGGATCCCAACCGCTCATGGTAAAGGTTCCTCCACCCGGAACGTTGTTGATCACCACCAGTCCCCGGGCTCCGGCCATCTGGGCGTAGTAAGCCTTGTCGGCGAAATTGCAGGCTCCCCGATCGGCCAGGGCAATGTTGCCCGCCATTTCCGCGGCGTTCACCAGCGGACCGCAAGCGAGTGTGGGATTGGCGGAGCCGTCGTTGACCAGCACCAGGTTCGCCGACAGCGGTGAGCTCAGAGCGGTCCCGAAAGTCGCCCCGGACATCTCGTAGGTGCCGGCGATCGTGACAGGCGAATTCACGGTCAGGTTTCCCGGCGGTCCCGACCAGACAAACATCTGCATCCGGGGATTCTGACCATCTGGCGGGGTGCCGAAATTGGCATTGTTGTAGCCTGAGCCATCCAGCATGTCCGCCTTTACCTGGTCATTCGGAACCCCTCCATTTCCATAGTTGTTTCGCTGGAAATTGCCTGCTTGCTCGTCAAAACCGTAGTGGTAGTGGACGTCGTGAAGGATGTTGTTCCAGTAAAACAGATTCGTGAGTGAAGCGGATTGGTTGGCTTCGGGTTGCTTTCCGAAATCGAGTGGAAAATCGAAAGTGAGACCACTCCCACCGTTGGGCCTGAATCCTCCCGAATTGTTTCCGTCGGTATCCTCCTGAGCGTCGACGTTGTTTCCCCGCGTATCGGTGAATTCGGGTCCGGAGACTCCGTTGGAATCATGCCATCCGTGGGGCGAGGCAGTCGTGTCGTGGGGATCGGTTTCGAGAGCGCGCCCTCCATCGTTGGGGCTCTCCAACGGAAGTGGGAACACGCGGTAGCCGGCATCGGCGATCCAATTGCTTTCGGACAGGATGCGACCGTTCTCGGCGTCGATATTCAGTTCCAGCCACCGCTTTCGATCCGGAAGCCTCAGCGCCGTATTCCATACCAATCGCGTTGCCCGGCCCGTCGTCGGGAAATACATCAATTTCGCCGGAATCGGATCCAGGGAAATTCCGTCCCCCTCGAAAACGACCCTGGCATCCTGGCCCTGTGGCGATTGGGTCACGGTGAGTTGCGCGGGCGCTCTCAGGTTGAGATGATCGGCGGCCTGTTTCACCGCCGTTTCGGCGGAGATCTGGGGTTCCGATTGGCTGATTTCAATCTCCAGATTCGGGACGAATCGGTTGTTCACGTTGATGATCTCGCCGTCGCTGGTGAGATTGACGTTGATGTCGGCGTTGTAGACCTCGATTCCGCCGAATTGTTGGCGCAGGTAGAGATGGGTCACTCCGTTGTGATCGGAGACGTACTGATCGGTGACCACGGGATCGGAAAAATCACCCGCGCGATATCCCTTCGGCAGGTTTGCCAGGAGGAAATCAAGGGCGATGGATCGAGGATCGCTTCCGGCAACCGGGGGGGTGAGATTTCCTCGCCCAGTTCGCGGGGCGGTCTGATCCGTTTGCGAAAGGGGGCGAACGGGAAATGACTCGATTGCCTGCTGCGTGTCTTTGGCTGATCGCTTCTTGCCGACCGCCCGTTCCGAGCTGCCAGATTTTTTGTTCGGCTCCTTCCCGGGTTTCCCTGAAATTGAAGCTTTGCCGGTCGCACCCGTGTTGGCAGCGGGACCGTCGGACAATTGCGGATTGGCGCGGTCCGAGTGTTGCGGCTTCGGATCACTGGTTTGGCGACCGGCAAGGAATGCCCAGATGCAAGCGATCAGAAGACAAATACCGGCGAGAATCAACTCGCTTGCAAACTTTCGGGGAGTGGGGTTCATGAGTCCCGGAGACGACGTAGCTCATCTTGAATGGAAACCATGGGGGACTCCAGAAACTTTTTCACCCGATTTCAGGTAACCCCTGTCGCTCAAAGTCTTGCAGAATGCGCACAACGGGCTCTTTTTTCCGAGTCTCGATGAATTCGTTTGAACCGCCCATCTCCGTTTCATTCTCAAAAAAGATGGGTCCACTTCCCATCAGTTTGGCTCCCGGAGGAACAGCCACGGGAAGGATTGGAGAGCCAAGGGAAAAGGCGATAAAAGTTTGAAATGAGGCGCCGCCTTATTTGATCGAGGGACCCGCCGGAGGAGCTTGCTTCATGTGGTAGACCGTCAGCGTGTGCACCTTTTCGTCCCCCCAGAGAGTTTCGACCCGTTCGAAGTTGGCGGACTCCTCCAGCGCGGCCAGCAGGTCGGGGCAGAGCAATTCGCCCAATTCACGGTAGCCGACCACCATGTAGAAGTCGCCGTTGGCAGATTGAGCCTCCGCCATTCGGCGCCGGAGCGAAGTGGCGTCGCGCACCCTGACATCGCCGCGAGGATCGTAGGCCTCACCCATGCGCCAGAGCCAGGCGGTGTAGATCTTGGAAGGGCCGTCAAACCCGAGCGGCTCGTGACGTCCCCTTGTGGCCAACCAGGCGTCGCGGAAATCCTCCAGCGGAAATTGCCTGAGAATGCGATCCGTCGGTGACTCGAACAACGCGAAGAAGATCAGCGCCGCGGTCGCCGGGGTGAATCGTAGCCAACCCGGGCGAGTGGCCAGGAGTGAATCGTCCGGACTGACGGCTGCCGCGACCAGGATCGCCCATATCGGGAGGCAGAAGAGAAGATACCAGGGCAGCAATTCCACCCGAATGAGGTATTTGAAGTGAAGGGCCGTCGCCACCGCGCTGACGCAAATCGTGAGACAGATGCCGGCCAGCAAACGATCTCGTCGCCAGAGCCGCCAGAGGCCAAGTACGAGCAGCAAGGCGATGCCTCCGGCCAGCAATCCTGAAACCGGGGAGGTGCGCCATTGGCGTTGCAGCGACAGTTCCCGCGGATTCTCGGGATCTTCCTCGAAGAAGGGAATCCCGATCAGGGTTTCCGACAGGGTATTCGCCGCCCAGGTCTGGTCCATCGGCCTCGCCCGATGTCGCACCTGCTCGAGACTGCGACGCACCTGCAATTCGCTCGTGATTCCCTGGGGCAGGAACAGGAGCGCCCCAACCAGGCTGCCGGCCAGCCAACGGGAGAGCTGGGTTCGTCGAACGGCAGGGGTTCGACGATGTTGTCGCCAGATCACCACGACGATCAGACCGTTCAGAAACAACAGGGGATACACCGCGCCTTTCCAGGAGAGCATCACCAACCACTCGACGATCCCCAACCAGAGCCAGTGTCGCAGACGCCCGCTTTTCAGGCAGTTCGAGGCCGCCCATATGGCAAGCACGAAAAACAGGAGCATCAGGGAGTAACCCCGGGCTTCGGTGCTGAAGCGGAAGTGCCAGGGATGGAACTCCATGAAGAGGGCGGCCACCAGTCCCTCGACCGGCCGACCGAGCGATCGGAGAAACAAGGCGACGGCCGCGAGCGATCCCAAGCCTCCCAACAGTGGAGCGAGGCGGATGATGCGCTCGTCGAAGTCCCATCGCTTCCGATGCTCCAATTTTCGCCAGGCATTCAGCGACAGCCGTTGGAGCAGGGACGAGAGCCAGTGATTGTTGCCCTGTTGATCGCCAAAGAGAGTCTGCTCCCACGGGACGGTGTGGAACTTGATCGGCCCCTGATAGCTTCCGTGCTTCTCAACCGGTCGCCATTCTCCATAAACATAGGCGCAGAACGCCCAGTCCTCGTCGCCCCACAGCGAGTGACTCATGGCCGGCCAGCGTTGCCAGGTGGCCATGGTGAGGAGGGCGAGCAGCAGGGGAGCGAACCATCGATCGCTTTTTTGCCAGTGACAGCTGGTGGGTGATGGAGTGTCCGCGGCTCCTTCGGCGCGCCACCATCTCCAGGTCACCGCCAGCAGAAGAGTGAAGACGGCACCGAACGCACCTGTCAGCCACAGCCCGGCGCCGACGAATTCTTCGAGGCGCAGCGTTTTCGTCGGAATGGCCGAATCAAAAACGCGGGAGTGCCACGGGGCTGGCAACAGGATCGTGGCGATCAGGCCGGCCAGCGTCAGCACGATCAGGCCCGCCGGAATCACTTTCCGGATCGTTCCCCTGAGATCGAAAGCGGCCGCGTGCAATGCCCGTCGTGAAACAGGGAATAGGGCTGTTTCCGGGGGGAGCGTTAAACCGGTCGATGACGATTTTCAACGCCGGACTTGCGATCGAACGAGCACTTCCGGCACAAAGTTCGATTGCCAGGGGTGGCGTTCGGCGTCTACGGGAATTGAGTCGAAGTTTTCGCCTTCTCGCACCGACGGATGCCTCTCTCAAAATCGATCCCGAAACCCAGACCGCCTCTCCTGCGACTGCTCGCCCTGCAGGTCGCCAAGGTCTATAACGCGGTGCATCGGTTTCTCGCGTGGGTGACCGGTCGCCTCGGCAAACCGATGACCGCCGAGATCTACTTCGCCTCGCCGGTGAAGGGCGGTGTCGCGGTGAAAGGCCGGGTACTCCTGACCCGGGAATGGCGGGAGCCGGATCCGCAGGACCCCACCTGGATCAATCTCATTCAAATGCTGAAACGCTGGGCCACTCCCGAGCGCCCGAAATCCCTCGTCAGGCTCAGCCTCGAAGGGGAACCGGTCGAGATGCGCGCCGATCACGAGGGCTATTTCGAGACCGTCATCCCGGAGTCGGAATGTCACAGCCAGACGCTGGTGGTCGAGTTTCCCGAATCCGAGGTTTCCCTGCCCATCGATCACCGGCTTTCGCGAGCGGGACCGAACAGCGATTTTCTCCTCATCAGCGACATCGACGACACCGTTCTCGTCACCAACGCCGCCCGGCGGCTCCAGATGATCGCCACGACGCTGTTCGGCAACGCGTTGACCCGCCAACTGTATCCCGGTTCGGCCGCGCTCTATCGGGCGTTGCAGCGCGGCGGGAAAGGCGGCGAGCCGCCTTGGAATCCCATCGCCTACGTGACCAGTTCCCCCTACAACCTGCATGGACTACTCCAGTTGATTTTCGAGAAGAACGGGCTGCCGCTGGGATTGTTTTTCATGACCGACTGGGGACTCGACGTGGACAAGTGGTTCAAGAAAAGCCATCACGTTCACAAGGGCGAATCGATCGAGCAGACCCTGGCGTGGTATCCCGACCAACCGGTGATCCTGATCGGCGACAGCGGCCAACACGACACCTCCATCTACATCGACGTGGCGCTCGCCTATCCCGAGCGGATCGATCTCATCCTGATCCGGGATGTTTCCGGCCGTGAACGCCGGAGAGAATTGCAGGAAAACGTCGCCCATCTCGCGGAAACCCCGACCGCGTTCGCCTTTTTCACCGACTCGGTCGAAGCGGCGCAGATCCTCCACGAACGGGGATGGCTGGTTGCCGATCAGGTGGAAATGGTGCGGCGATCCGTGGCGGAGCCGGATGCGGAATGACGGCAGTCAACAGGGTTGAGTCCGCGACCCAACAGGGTTGAATCGCACGGGTAAGCCAGTGGAGCGGGAGAAAAAAAATCTCGTTCGGAGTGAACTTTTTCCCGGTTTCCGGCAACGTAAGGAATGGAAAGAGGTCGCCATCCTCCGGGCGGCCTTGATCGATTTCCCACGCAAGCCCCTTGGAAGCCATTCAGAAATCACCCCATCTCGAGCAGCTTTTCAAAGACGCGGCGGATGACCTGGCCAGGTATTTCACGCGGCGCCACGGA
Organism: Verrucomicrobiia bacterium; assembly: GCA_020439945.1. Lineage (GTDB taxonomy): Bacteria > Verrucomicrobiota > Verrucomicrobiia > Verrucomicrobiales > DEV007 > JAEUHH01. The sequence continues at coordinate 36,674 of JAGRPB010000017.1, read as the reverse complement.
AATGGCGGCGGCGATTCGTCCGAGGATCTCGTCCAGGAGACCTTCATGGAGATGGCTCGCGGACTCGAAAAGGGTAGCGAACCCGAATCGCTGCGGGCCTACCTGTTCGGGATTGCCCGCCGGGTGAGCCAGGCGGCGTGGAAGCGGCGTTACCGGGAACGCGAAGTGATCGCCGGTGATCTTTCCACCGACACCGCGGCGTCGCCGGTGCCGGATGATCGCATCGAGGCGGCCCGGGAAATGATCGCCGCCTTGCCGCCGCTCCAACGGGAAATTCTGGACCTGCGTTTTTCCCAGCAACTGTCCTACGCGGAAATCGCGGAGATCCTGGAGATTCCTCTCGGCACGGTGCGTTCCCGGATTCATCACGCGATTCACGCCGTGAGGGAACGTCTGGCGGCCGAGGAAGGTTTGGGATCCGGACAGTCTAACCAACAATCGAAATCTGATTCATGAAAACGGAACATCTCAACGCGCTCTTGATCGACCAATCGCTCGGCGAATTGCCCGAGGAAGTGTCGCATTTGCTCGAGGCTTACCTCGAACAGAATCCCGAACATCGCGCCGTAGCGAGCCGAACCCGCGAAGCCCTGGGATTGACGGAAAAAGTGGTGATCGCATCGCCCGAGTTGTTTTGCGCGGCAGGCGAGGAAACCGCCTCCGAGGCGGGGTTGCCGGCGATTCTCTCCTTCGTTCGACCGAGCGCCTGGCTCAAGGTGGCCGCCGCCCTGATCGCCCTGGGATTGGCGGCGGGAGCCGGATTCATCGGTGGCAGCCGTCAAACTTCCGAAAAGGGGACGTCGCTCGAAATGGCGACGGAGAACGGAGCACCCTCGGGCGATAAAGCCACCAGCTCGCCCTGGGCCCGCTACCGGCTGGGGGAAAACGGCCAACTCGCGGTGGTGCCGGCCTACGAACCCCAATCCTGACATCATGCCGAACCCTCTTCCCAGAATCCTTTGCCCCATTTTCGCTCTCGCGCTGCTGTGCGGATGCGAGCCGAAAGAGAGATTCGCCTGGTCTCCCAATGGCGAACGAGCGGCCGTGATCGTGAAGGATCAGCTTCGCCTGGCCGACGGGGACGGCCATTGGTTGGCGGCACTGAAACCCGGGGATCCGGCGCTTGAAGATCTGGTCGTCAGCGAACTGGCCTGGTTGCCTGATGGTCGAGGGGTGGTCGTTCACCAAACCGGCCACGCCCGCGATTGGAGCGCGATCCGCGAACAACTTCCCACCGAGGAAAGGGAAACGATCGAGGCCCTGGCCGATCGCCTGCCCGAGGTCCTCGAAGCCCTGGTGGTGATCCATGGTGAATCCACCGATTTCGAGACTCTCCTGACTTCGTTGGTGCCGGATGAGTTCCTGATCTCCGTTGCTGCCTTCCAGCTCGCGTGGGCGAAGGATCCCGACGGGGTGAAGGCTTCCCTGCAAAAGGCGCCCCAAGCCTTGGCGGAACTCGATGATATTGATGACGACGATCTCAGATTCGGAGTTAATCAGATTGCGCTCGTGAGCCTGAACGAGGAGCGCACCGCTTTCGAGGACAGCTCATTGATTTTGCGATCGCTTCGGGACTGCCAGACTCTCCGGGTATCACCGGACGGGAATCGTCTGGCCGTCGGTCGCAAAGTGGGTGATCACGATGAGATCGACCTGGAGATCATCGATCTGCCCGGCGGGGCGCGTCACCCGTTGGTGAAAGGGATCACGCCGGCCTTTGATTGGAGTCGTGAGGGCGACTCCCTGGTTTTCCTGACGCCCCTTTCAGGCGAAGGCAGTCGCCTGATGCGTTTGCAACGCGCGAGCGCCGACACCGCGTCGAAGAAGGAGAATAACACTCCCGAGACCGAGCAACTGGCCACGGTGCTGGTGCCGTTCTCGCCCCGGGTGGCGGTGCTGCCGGACGATCGCGTGCTCTTCTCGGGGCAACCGGTTACCCTGCCGTCGGCCGGTGCCGATCCCAATGAGCAGCCGAGACTCTTCACCGTCCCGGCTCATGGCGGACCGGTGGTGACTGTCCCTACGCCCGAAGGCGCGTTGCCGATGAATCTCGGGTATTTCGTGCCTTCCCCCGACGGACGCCGCGTGGCCGTGGTCGAAAGCGAAACCGATGCGGTCGCGGTCGTGGATTTGACCGGCGGAAAGAGCCAGCTGATTTCGTCACCGCACCTCGGTTGGAAATGCCGCACGCTGCCGGGCTGGAAGTCCGATGGCGAAATGTCGTATGCTGAGGTCGATCCGGTCTCCGGAAAAATCAGCTGGCGACTCTGGCGCGAGGGAGAGACCGGTTCAAGAAACCTGAGCGAAGACTGGCCGCCGGATTCGCTGAACGAGTGGCTGGAGAAAAAGGAACCCAAGTCGGAACACATCGCCAACCCATGAAGCCAATTTCCAAAATCAACCTGGCGGGTATGCTCACCTCCCTCGTCGCGACGAGTGCGCTGGCGGAGGACGATACGAAGTTCTTCGAAGCGAACATCCGTCCGATGCTGGTCGAGCACTGCTATCGTTGTCACTCCGTCGAGGAAGGGAAATCGAAGGGCGGTCTCCGGGTCGACGATCGGGAAGCGCTCCTGACGGGCGGAGATTCGGGGCCGGCGGTGGTGCCGGGAAAACCGTCCGAGAGCCTGCTGCTGACGGCGATTCGTCATGACGACCCCGATCTCGAGATGCCGCCGCGGAAACCGAAGCTGTCCGACCGCGTCATTGCCGATTTCGCGACCTGGATTGAGGAGGGAGCGATCGATCCGCGAAAGGCGAAGCCGGCCGGGAACGGGGAAGGGGATTGGTCCGATTTCGAGAGTCGCAAAGAGTTTTGGAGCTATCGGCCTCCAACGACACCAACGGTGCCGAACAGCCCGGAACCGGATGCTTGGGCGAGCTCCGACATCGACCGGTTCGTGCTCGCGGAATTGAAGGCGAGCGGGCTTGCTCCCTCGCCGGATGCCGATGCCGTGACCCTGCTCCGTCGGCTCAGCTTCGATCTGACCGGGCTGCCGCCATCGCCGGAAATGGTGGCCCATTTCTCCTTGGATCGACTGGAGGAAACCGTCGATGCCCTGTTGGATTCGGATGGATTCGGGGTTCGCTGGGCGCGGCATTGGCTTGATGTGGCGCGCTTTGCGGAATCGAACGGAAAGGAGGCCAACGTCACCTATCCGCACGCCTGGCGCTACCGGGATTGGGTCATCGATGCCTTCAATGAAGACTTGCCCTACGACCGCTTTCTCATCGAGCAACTCGCCGGCGACCTGCTGCCGTTCGATTCGGAGAAAGAACGGGCACGACAGTTGATCGCCACCGGTTTTCTCGCGTTCGGTCCCAAGGGGCTGACGGAGGGCAACCAGCTTCAGTTCGCCGCCGACGTCGCCGACGAGCAGATCGATGCGTTCTCACGATCGATGCTGGCGACCTCGCTGGCCTGCGCCCGTTGCCATGATCACAAGTCCGAACCGGTCAGGATGGCGGATTACTACGCCTTGTCCGGCATTTTCAAGAGCACCGAAACCCGCTTCGGCACCTGGGTGGATTCCGAGAGCAGCCAGGGAGGCAAGCTGGTTCGGTTGCCCGATCTACCCGGTCAACTGATCCCGAATCCGTCGATTCCAAAGACCGAGGTCGCAAAACTCGAGGAAAAACTCGCCCAACTGGCCGCCGACGAAGCCAACGGAAAGGCCAGAGGGGAAAAGATGCTGGCCGATGGCGAGGACCCGCAAAAACATTTCAACGAGATGCTCCGCGAAGCGCTGCGCATCATCTGGACCCGCGGTCCCATCGTCGGCAAGCTGGAAACCGTCGACGCCGAAGGGCACGCGCTGCCGCTCTGCATGGGAGTGATCGAGGGAGAGAAAATGGTCGATTCGCCCAAATACGATCGCGGTGAGATCGGTCATCCCGGAGAAAAGGTGACCCGGGCGGTGCCCGCCATTTTCGGTCTGGAAACGGAGGGGCCGGTTCCGGGCGAGGCCAGCGGTCGGCTCGAACTGGCCCGCTGGCTGACCGATCCGGAGAATCCCCTGACCGCCCGCGTGATGGTGAACCGGGTCTGGAGTCATCTTTTCGGAGCCGGCCTGGTGAACACGGTCGACGACTTCGGTCACACCGGCGCCGCGCCCAGCCATCCCGAACTGCTCGACTATCTCGCCCTGCGTTTCCGGGAAAACGGCTGGTCGGTGAAAACGCTGGTCCGCGAGATGGTGCTCTCTCGAACCTATCGGCAGAGTTCCGGATGGCGGGCGGATTGTTTCGAAAAAGATCCCGACAATCGTCTTCTCTGGCGCATACCCAGGCGGCGCCTCGACGCGGAGGAGATTCGTGACTCCATGTTGGCGGTGTCCGGCGAGCTCGATCCCTCGCCGCGCGCGGGATCTTTGGTGGCCGAACTCAGTAGTCAGTCAGTCGCCTTGATCGCCTTCAATCAATCCCTGCCCGACGATCTGGATGGCTCGCTGCATCGCTCGATCTATCTGCCCGTGCTGCGCGACCGTCTGCCCGACGTGCTCAAGCTGTTCGATTTTGCCGAGCCGAGTCTCGTCACCGGCAGTCGCGACACCACCAACGTGCCGCCCCAGGCGCTCTATCTCATGAACAGCGATTTCATCCGTGCCAGAGCCGAAGGCCTGGCCAAGCGCCTCAAGAGCGATGCCGACGATCGCGAGGGGCAGATCGACCGGGCCTTCGAGCTGTGCTTCAACCGCGCTCCCACGGTTGAGGAAAAGGCGCTGGTTGCCGGCTTTTTTGAAACGCCGATCAAAGGAATCGCAGAAAGCGAGAAGGACGAAACCCTGATCGCCTTCTGCCAGGCCCTGCTTGCCAGCGCGGATTTCCGCATCGCTGACTGAATGAAACGACGAACTCTCTCTCCAAGTCATGAAAACCCTCCGAACCACCGAGCCTCCTTTTGCCTCCCGGCGCGAGATGCTGAGAACCTCGTCCCTCGGGCTCGGCTGGCTCGCCTTTTCCGCCCTGGCGGCCAAAACCGGCCACGCGGTTGCCTCCACAGCTGTCTCGGCGAGCGGTCTCACTCCGAAACCGACCCATTTCCCGGCCCGAGCCAGGCACGTAATCTTTCTCACCATGCGCGGCGGGCCCTCGCACGTCGACCTGCTCGACTACAAGCCGATCCTGGAAAAAAACAACGGCAAGACGGCGCGAACCGGACGCGACGCCATCGGGGCGAAGCTGCTGGCACCGGCACATCCGTTTGCCCGATATGGACAGTCCGGCCTGCGAATGACCAGCCTGCTGCCCCACATCGGGGAACACGCCGACGAGATCTGTATTCTCAATTCGATGCACACCGATGTGCCGAACCACTCGCCGGCCTTTGTCCAGATGCACACCGGCAGCTTCCAATTCGTGCGGCCGTCGCTCGGTGCCTGGACCATTTATGGGCTCGGGAGTGAAAACGAGGATCTCCCCGGATTCGTGACCCTGAATCCTCCCGCCGGTGACGGGGGTGCCAGGAACTACGGCAGCGCCTTCCTGCCGAGCATCTGCCAGGGAACCCGCCTCGGCGGCAGCCAGCTTCCCGGCCTCTACGCGGCCCTCCTGAAACGTCAGCAGGCGCCGGGACCGCCGATGAAAAACATCGCCAACGAGCATCTCAATTTGGCTGAGCAGCGGCGGCAACTCGATCTCATCCGAGGCCTCAACCAGAGCCGACTCCGTCGTGACCCGCATCAGCCCGAAGTCGAGGGCATGATCGAGTCCTTCGAACTCGCTTTCCGCATGCAGAGCGAGGTTCCCGGTGTGCTGGAACTGGGCGATGAATCGAAGGAAACCCTCGAACTCTATGGAATCGGGAACGGCAACGACATCTTTGCCCGCCAGTGCCTTCTCAGTCGGCGACTGGTGGAGGCCGGTGTCCGCTTTATCGAAATCGCCTCGCCGGAAGGGTGGGATCATCACGCCCTGCTGTCACAGAACATCAAGAAGGCCTGCGAATCGGTCGATCAACCTGTCGGCGCGCTCCTCACTGACCTTAAGCGCCGTGGTTTGCTGAAAGACACCCTGGTGATCTGGGGCGGGGAATTCGGTCGCACCCCCTACGCGCCCGGTCTCGACGGACGCGATCACAATCACAAGGGCTTCTCGCTCTGGATGGCCGGCGGCGGAGTCAAAGGTGGCATGAACTACGGCGCCACCGACGAAATCGGTTACGAGGCGGTAGAGAATCCGATGCACATCCACGACTGGCACGCCACGGTGCTGCACTTGCTCGGGCTCGACCACAAGCAGCTCACCTACAACTACGGCGGCCGCAATTTCCGGCTCACCGAGACATCGGGAGAAGTGGCGAGAGAGATCCTGGCCTGATTCCGGCGGAGTTGGCATCTGCCGATTTAAGCGGGAGTCATCGGCCGATCCGGCAACGCGGCGAGCAACTGGACTGAGGGGTATGGCTTGAAAAAAAATCACCCACGGTCCAGAAAATTGCTTTACATACCAACCGGTCGGTTTTATCGCAGGTCCACCGCTGTAAATCGTGAAATCCAACCGGAAAGCCAATACCAAAGCGACACGGACCCGCTCGCGGAATCCGGAGGCCACGCGGGCGGCGCTGGTTGGCGCGGCGGTGGAGCTGATCCTGCGCCAGGGATTCGCGGCGACGTCGGTCGGGCAGATCTGCGATGAAGCGGGCGTCACCAAGGGAAGCTTCTTTCACCATTTCGATTCCAAGGACGCCATCGGGCGCGCCGCGATCGAGTGGTGGGGAGATTTCGGAACCAATCTCTACGCCGAAGCCTGGAAGGATGCGGAGCGCGACCCCCTGGAAAAGATCGGCAGGCTTTTCGCGATCATGGAAGGCTTCACCGAACACGAAAATCGGGTCTGCACCTGCGTGGTCGGCATCATGTCGCAGGAGACGGCGCAATCGAACGACGAACTACGGCAGTTCGCTTGCCGTGAACTCGAGCGCTGGTCCGAGAACGTGGGCGCCCTGATTGCTTCGGCAAAGGAACGTCACTGCCCGGAGGCAACCTTCGATCCCGTCGCGCTGGCCTGGCATCTCAACGCCCTCTGGCAGGGCTCCATGCTGATCGCCAAGACGCTTCAGGATCCCTCCCTGATCCGCCGCAATCTCTCCCTGGGACGCGAATGGCTCGCCGGTTTCTTTCCGGACGATGTGCGTTCGCGGCTCCTTTCGTCATCCAACCTCAATTCAATCCAGACACCGTCTCCAAACCCATGATCCGCAAGCCCAGCATCACCCCGTTTCTCTGGTTCGATGGCCAGGCCGAGGAAGCCGCCCGCTTCTACACGTCGGTCTTTCCCGAATCCGAGATCACCAACCTGAACCGCTATCCGGAGAACGCCGGGGTCGAGGAGCACGGTCACCAACCCGGGGGCGTCATGACCGTCTCGTTCACCCTCGCCGGCCAGGATTTCACGGGGATCAACGGCGGGCCGCATTTTCATTTCAACGAAGCCGTCAGTTTCGTGGTGGATTGCGCCGACCAGAACGAGATCGATCACTATTGGAACTCGCTTTCCGCGGGTGGCCCCGTCGAGTCGCAGCAATGTGGTTGGCTGAAGGATCGCTTCGGGCTTTCCTGGCAAATCGTTCCGGAATGCCTACCCGAACTCATGAGAGGCGCCGCCGCCGAGCCGGTGATGAAGGCGCTCTTCGGCATGAAGAAGCTCGATATTGCCGCGCTGAAGGCGGCCCGCGATTCCGTTCAGAACTAAGCTCGATCCCAAAATATCCATCTCTCCAACGCCATGAACTACGAACTCTCCATCACGCGCGATATTCCCTTCGCCGACCTGAAAATCTGCCTCTTTCGTTGCTGGACGGAGCCGGAGCTCCTCAAGCAGTGGTTTTGCCCCAAGCCGTGGCGGGTCACCGACGCCGAGATCGATCCCCGCCCCGGTGGTCGATTCAACAGCACTTTCGCGGGTCCGGAGGGAGAGGAATTCCCCAACCACGGAAGCTTCCTGGAAGTGGTGGACGGTGAAAAACTCGTTTTCACCTCCGCCTTGCTGGAAGACTGGACGCCGGTCGAAGACCTGTTTTCGAATGAGCAAGCCCTGCCTTTTGTCGGGACGATCACCTTCGAAGATCTCGGCAACGGAAACCTTCGCTACACCGCGAGGGTCGCCCACTGGTCCGCCGCGGACCGGGACCGTCACGCCGCCATGGGATTCGAGCAAGGTTGGAACGCCGCGCTCGACCAATTGATCGAGCTCTCCGCCAATGACACCGGACCCTCGGATTCGGAGTGATTTTGCATTTCTCTCTATCCTAACCCAATTATCAAAACCATGAGTAAAGAACGCAACCCTGTTGGCTGGTTCGAGATCTATGTTTCCGACATGGACCGGGCCAGGAAATTCTACGAGGCCGTCTTCGGTCTCGAGATGCAGTCGCTGCCCATGCCGGAGACCGGAGAACCTTCGGGACTCGAAATGCTGATGTTTCCCGGTGACCCCTCCGCCGGCGGATGCTGCGGTGCCCTGTGCAAGATGGAAGGGTGCGAACCGGGCGGAAACAGCACCCTGGTCTACTTCTCCTGCGCCGATTGCGGGGAAGAGGAAAGCCGGGTCGCCGAAGCCGGTGGCAACGTGGTGAAGTCGAAATTCTCGATCGGGCAATACGGCGATATCTCGCTGGTCACCGATCCCGAGGGCAACATGATCGGCCTGCACAATCCTCCCGCTGGCAGCGAAGGCTGCAATTGACCTCTTCCAGCCTTCCACGCTCGGATCATGCCGAGCGTGGAAGGTGAAAACCTGTTTGGCGGAAGACGGGTCGGTTGCCGCCAACCATTCTTTACCGATTCTTGGGAACCAATGGCAGCACCACGTGCGACGGATGTTCGCGGTCGTGGTAAATGGTGTTTTCCGCCGTGATCAGGAGCCGATAGTCGTTGGCCGGCTCGCCGGAGTTAGGGTTCACATCGAATCTCGGGAAGTTGCTGCTGGAGATATCGATCCGAATTCGGTGGCCTTTCTTGAAGACGTTGCTGCACGGATCGAGCTTGATCTCGAACGGGTAGATCTCGCCGGGCGTCATGAATTTTTCCGCCTTGTCCGAATCGCGGTAGCGCGCCCGGATGATGCCGTCGCCCATGATGAGATCGAAACCGGAGGGGAAATCCGAGCTGGATGGGTAGACGTCGATCAATTTGGCCGTGAAATCGGTGTCCACCGCCGAGGACGACGCCCAGAGTTTCACCCGGATCGGACCGATCACCGTCGTGTCCTCCTCCAGGGGCGGTGTCGTGAAAACGAGCACGTCATTTCGCATCGAGAGCGGCATCGGTTCCTTCGCGTTCCACACCTGCGGGCCGCCCCATTGATTCCACGCTCCGGACGGTGAACCCACGAGACAGCCGCCCACGGTCGGCACCGGATTCCTCGGATCGAATTGGAAGGAGGTGGAAGCCGTCTCCGAATCGGGCGCAACCGGCGACAGTCCTCCACCCGGTTGCAGGTAGTAGTTCGTCTCCACCGCATCGGGCAACGGATAGTCGGGTTCGTCACGCCAGTAGCCTCCGTGATAGAGCTTGTCGTTTTCGGTCCGGTGGCCATCGCCGGTTCCCATCACGAAAAGTCGAGCCGGAGTGCGAAAGGGCGCCTCTTCGCCGAATGAACTTTCATCGTCCTTGAGCCAACGATCGAACCAGGCGCGATTGATCGCCCCCAGATTGACCGCCGCGTCGGGGCCGAAATCGACCTGGCCATGGGAACGCCCGGTCGAACAGTGCGGCCAAGGACCCATGATGAGGTGGACGGCAGAGGTCGAGTTCCTTTTGAGCGCCTGGTAGGTCTCGCTGGTGCTGCTGCTGAACAGGTCATACCAGCCACCGACCATGAAGACGGGCAGATCCAGGTGTTCGTCGACGTGCTCGATGATGTTGCTGAATCGCCAGAATTCATCGTTTCGCCGATGTTCCAACATGTCGATCAGCATGCCTTCATACTCCGGCACCATCCGCAGGGGCGTCTGGCCGCGACGAATCGGCAGGTGGGTGAGATAGTAGTTTTTCTGCTCTGCCTGCTGCTCCAAGGCCTCGCGAAACCGCGGATCTCGAGCCAGGACGCTGCCTTTGGAGGCGTTGCCGACGATCCAGTTCACCACCCGAAGTCGGAAAGCACCGCCGTAGATGACGCTGCCGATGCCATGGTTGATGGAGGGATTCGCGGGAATGATGGTGGTCAGGTGCGGCGGGCGAGCCATGGCCGCGAGATGCTGCGTGGCGCCGACGTAGGAGCAGCCCGTCATCCCGATCTTCCCGTTCGACCACGGTTGATCGGCGATCCATTCGACGGTGTCGTAACCGTCTTCCCGGTCGGTGGTCATCCAGGTCCACGTGCCTTCCGACTCACCTCGGCCCCGGGTATCCTGGACCACGACCGCGTAGCCGTGAGGCGTGTAGGCCTTTGCTTCGCGGGAACTTTTTCCATAGGGCGTTCGGGCGAGAATCACCGGAAGTGGTCCATCGATCGCCTTGCCATCCCTGAGCGGCAGATAGAGGTCCGCCGCCAGTTTCACACCGTCGCGCATGGGAATCATCACGTTCTCGGTGACGACATACGATTCCTTTGGAGAATCGGCCCTCGTCGGGGTGAGGCTCGTGTAGAGGAGAATGGCGAGCGCGTGAAGTGGCCAAAAATGGAGGAATCTCATGAAGCAGGAAGAAAGATTGTCGAAGATTCACCGGTGCTGTCATGGTGAGGATCGTCAAGCCCGCGAATCGGTGCCGATGCCAGAAGATGAAGTCCAAGCACCTTTTTCATCAATGAACTTTTCGGGCCGAATCGCCCACGTCAGTGACTGATGATCCCGCCTATTCCTTTTCTCCATCGATTCAACAGGGTCAGGTCCGCGACTCAACCGGGTTGGATCGCAGGCTTAACCCTCTTGAGTCTTGTCGCCTCGACCCTGGCGATTGAGCCGTGCCGCATCCGGGTGGTCGACGACGAAAACGGCTGGCCGGTGCCGCTGGTGGAACTGACCACCACGCACAGCGTTTCCTTTTTCACGGACAACGCGGGCGTGGTCGCCTTCGATCTGCCGGAACTGATGGGAGTCGAGACGTGGTTTGACGTGGCGGCGGACGGCTATGAAATGAAGGCCGATGGCTTCGGCTATCGCGGTTTCCGCTTCACGCCCGTACCGGGTGGCGACCATGAGATCAGGCTCACCCGAACGATCATCGCCAAACGACTCGGTCGGCTCACCGGCGGCGGGATTTTTGGCGAAAGCCAGAAACTGGGCGAGCAACTCGACTGGCGGGAGAGCGGCATACTCGGCAGCGACAGTGTCCAAAACGCGATGCATCGGGGCAAGCTGTTCTGGGCCTGGGGCGACACGATTCTGCCCAAGTATCCGCTCGGTCTTTTCCACATGACCTCCGCAACGACCGCGATCCAGCCGCTGACGTCTTTCGAGCCGCCGATCAAATTGCAGTTGGATTATTTCCGGGACGATTCCGGGAAGGTTCGTGTGGTCGCCAACGTGGCGCCAAAGGATTCGGGGCCGACCTGGATCAGCGGTTATGTGAGCCTGCCCGATCGAAACGGGACGGAGCGACTGGTGGGTTGCTATTCCAAAATCAAGCCGCCGCTCAGCAGCTACCGAATCGGATTGTGCGTCTGGAATGACGAGACGGAGAATTTCGAGTCGACGAACATTCTGTGGGAGGATGGCGACGGGCGCGCCGAGCCCAAGCTGGTTCCGGTGGGGCACCCTGTCTTCTGGACTGATGAGAAGGGCCACGGCTGGCTGCTTTTTGGCGATCCTTTTCCCACCATCCGCATGAAACCCACCTACGAATCGTGGTCGAATCCGGACGAATGGGAATCCGTCGAGTCGCCAGGCGTGCTTCACGATCAGAACGGCGAAGAGGTGAAGCCGCACCGCGGGTCGGTGGCCTGGAATGAATTCCGAAAGCGTTGGGTGACAGTCTTTGGGCAGATCCAGGGCGATCCTTCCGTTCTCGGTGAACTCTGGTATGCCGAGTCCGATTCGCCGCTGGGACCGTGGGGAACGGCCGTCAAGGTCGTCAGTCATCGGGCTCACACCTTCTACAATCCCCGGATTCATCCGGAAATCTCACCCGCGGATTCTCCGATTCTGCTGTTCGAAGGGACTTACACCCAGACCTTTTCCAAGGCGCCATCAAAAACGCCGCGGCATGATTACAACCAGATTCTCTATCGACTGGATCTGGACGATCCGAAGCTGGCGGCGGCCCAAGGCGGGGCAAAGTAGCGACGAAGGGGCCTGTTTTGATCGGTGCGATGCAGAAAGCACGGGCGTTTTGCAAGGCGGCATTTTGACTCCCCCCCGTTCCCGCCGGTGAACGAATCTCGTAACTGGTTGATAATCAACTTCGAAACTTCGAAGCGATCGAATGGCATCTGACCTGCAATTCTGTCGGTTCGCCATGACAACCACAACTACCCCTCAGTCAAAGGTCGCGACAATCTCCCTGACGGATGCGTCGGTGGCGCAGCGACTCCACGCGGCGGCGGAATCGCTTGCCGATCTTGTTTCCGAACTGGCCCTGATCTCCGAGCATTCCGAGCGTTGGTATCGGCTGAAGGACTTTCTCGACGAGATGCAGGCGGGCGCCGACAAGAAAGAAGTCACTCCCGAAGAACTGACGGGTTGGGCCGTGGCTCTCACTTTCGCCGCCGTGGAGGCCCGCATCCACGCGGTCGAACCGAACGTGTTTTTCCTCGTGCGATCCTACGGCGAAGCCTGCCTGCTGGCCGCGCATTGCCGCGAGGAGCAGGATGCCGGCAGGGACACCGAGGAATCACTCAGCCAGTTCAACGCCGCGATCGATTTCATCCTCGATGGCGTTCCCGAGATCGAGATCCCGCAGGCCACGATCTGGAAAAAGGCAGCCTGAAACCGTTTTCGTCGTTGTTCAGTTCCATCCCTCAAGGCAGCAACTGGTTCCGGCGAACGCCGTGTCTCACCTAGGCATGACGTTCGTCGTTCTCTAGAAATGCTTGCGCCTTACTGACCCAGATAGTTCGCGCCTTTCGGAGCGTTCAAGAGGGCCGAGCAGGTGTCGATGAGCCTCTCCACGGCGGCTTCGAAGAGGCGGCGACCCTTGATCTCGGTGGCCAGATCGGGTCGGCCGGTGCAGCCCTCCCGGGTGCGATGCCGCATGTCGCGTGAAAGGAAGACGCCGTTCAGATTGTCGGTGACAAGCTCACCGGCGTCGGCGAGTCGGTCGCGTCGAACCAGGTCGGGGCGGATGAGGAGCATGAGAGAAGTCTCGAATTCGCAGGCGTGGCCGACAAACTTGTGATCGCCTTCGAGAATGCTTTCCCGTTCGGCGTCGCTGGGCGACCAGTAGCAGCCGGCGGCGATCAGGGCTTCGGGGTGTTCCCGCTGCAGGGTTCGGATGGCGACTTTCATGGGATCAATGTTGCCGCCGTGACCGTTAAGGAACAAGATTCGACGAAAGCCGTCGTTCAGGAGCGAGCGCCCCAGGTCGCAGAGGGTGTCGATGTAGGAATCGAGCGCGGAATCCAGCGTCGCACCGAAGCGGAGATGGTGCGCGCTGGCGCCTAGCCACATCGTCGGCGTGATCAGAAGGCGGTCGGGCAGGCGCTGTTCGAGAGCCTCCGCCATGGCGGTGCAGAGAAAGTGATCGGTGCCGGTGGGAAGGTGGGGGCCGTGCTGCTCGACGGCCGCGATGGGAATGACGGCGAGGGTGTTCTCCCGATCGACCGCGGCCAGGTCGGGGGAAGTCATTTCGTGGAATTTCATGAGGGATCGTTGGAATCGGGGGATGAGGAGGAAGCCGATCGCGGCGGATGGGCCATGATTTTTCGCCAGGTAAACTCGGAGGGTTCGCTTCGAAAAACGAGACCGGTCGCCAAGCCGAGCGCGAGCGACAGGAAGAATCCGATCGGCCAATACCAGACCGAGAACCACACGCCATCCATCTTTACCGTCAGGACAAGGGTGACGATCGTCGCCGCAGAGACACTGAAGAGGACCGCCCCCCAAGCGGCGCGGGGAAAAAAGAAGGCCAGCACGAAAATGGCGAGAAGCGGTCCGCCGAAGGCCGCGGTGAGTTTCTTTCCGATCGCGAACACGTCGCCGAGTGGCCCCACGAGGAAAGCGAGTCCCATGGCGAGGACACCGATGGTGACGATGAGAAGGCGAATGGAAAGCAACTCGCGTCCCGGGGTGGCAGGTTTCAGGGAGGGGAAAAGCCGGTCGCGGAAATCGACGACGAGCGCGGTGGTGACCGAGTGAATGCCGGAATCGATGCTCGACATGATGGCGGCGATCAGCGCGGCGAGAAACAGTCCCGCGAGGCCCGGCGGAAAATGGAGTCTGACGAACTCGGGCATGGCCTCGTCGGCGAATTTCGGATCGGCGGTGAGGATCTCGGACAGGCTGCCGGCACCGAGCTCACCCGGGTGGACCGAGAACCAGTGAAAGAGGCCGACGCCGATCAGGAGCAGGCCCGGAAGGACGATCCACATTCCCAACAGATTGAGCGCCGCGCCCAGTTGCGATTCCCGCTGGCTCCGGGCGGACAGGTAGCGCTGGACCGCCACCTGGTCGACACCGAAAGCGGAAACGGATTCCAGGAAGATCCCGATCAGGATCGCCCAGCTTCCGTATTTCAACGACATCGACCACTGGAAATCGACAATCAATCCTTCCCGCCCGGCGAAATAAGTGTGAAAGACTTCGGCCACCGAGCTGTCGCTTTTCATCAGGATGAGCCCGAGCGTCAGCAGGATGGTGGCGGCAAAGACGAAGAACTGGACGACATCGGTCCACATCACCGCCCGGAGACCGCCGAGCATGGTGTAGAGAATGGCGACCGCGCCCAGCACGAGAATGACGGTCGGTTGGGGGACCGAGGCGACCCGGGCGATGACGAGGGAGGCCGCGTAAGTGGCCGAGGCCATCCAGCCGATCCGCAGCAGGACGAAGAGTCCGCTGGCCAGCGTTCGAACCGAAACGTGGAAACGCTTCTCGAGATACTCGTAGGCGGTTTCCAGTTCGAGCCGGGCGTAGATGGGAATGAAGATCCAGATCACCACGGGCGTCATCAGGGTGAAGGCCACCAGCGAGAGACCGATGCGCAGGCTGTGGCCGAAGGCGGCCGATGGGTAGAAGACGAAACTGTTGGAGGAGAAAAGCGTCGCCATGACGCTGAGCCCGACGACGAACCAGCCCATCGAACCGCTCGCGGCGAAGAACTCGCGGCGCGACTGGTGTCGCCGACAGAAGAAGCCGATCGCGATGATGACGAGCAGGTAAACCGCGACGGTGGCGTAATCGGGAAACGACATGAGACAGGCGTGGCCGGCATGGTAGAACCGGGGGCGCGCGACGGGCCAGAACAAATGGGGCGGATGCGCGCACTTTTCCGATTTGTCATCGTGCCGGACAACCGGCTAATCTCGCCGCCATGATTTCGATCGACTTATCCGGCAAGACAGCCGTGATCACCGGCGCAGGCCAGGGACTCGGCCTGGCGACCGCCCGGATGCTGCACCGGGCCGGTGCTTCGGTGGCGATCAGCTTTTTCGAGGATGGCGAGGGGCGGAACCGGAGGCAGGCCGAAGACAGCGCCGCTTCGCTGGGCGAGCGAGCGATCGCGGTCGAGGGCGACGTGCGCTCTCGGGAGTCGGTGGCGATGATGTTCGAGCGGGTGACGGAGGAATTCGGTGGCATCGACATCGTGATCAACAACGCAGCCATCATTCGGGATCGATCGATCGCGAAGATGGAGGACGCTGAGTGGAGCGCCGTGATCGAGACCAACCTGACCGGCGTTTACCACGTCTGTCGCGAAGCCGCTTCCCGGATCAACGATGGCGGGCGCATTGTCAGCATGGCGTCGATCTCGGGATTCGTGGGATTTTTCGGGCAAGCCAACTACTCGGCGGCGAAAGCGGGCGTGGTCGGGTTGACCAAGGTGCTGAGCAAGGAGTTGGCGAAACGCGGAATCACCGTCAACGCGGTGGCGCCGGGTGTGGTCCTCACGGAGATGGGGCAGTCGATTCCCGACCCGGCCCGGGAGGAGATGCTGAAGTTGGTTCCGCTGGGGCGATTCGGAGAACCGGACGAAATTGCCTCCGCGATCCTGTTCCTGTGCAGCGACCTGGCAAGCTACGTGACCGGGCAGACGATTCACGTCAACGGTGGTTGGTTCGGATGAGCGCGCCCCGGGACAGGAAGGTCTGTTCGGCCAGGGAAGCGGTCGGTGCTATTCGCGATGGCGACACCGTCGTCTGTGGCGGATTCGTCGGGGCGGCCCATCCGGAAGCCCTGACGTCGGCCCTGGAACGCCGCTTCATTGAAGAGGGGTCACCCCGTGACCTGACCCTGTTCTATGCGGCGGGACAGGGTGACGGAAAGAATCGGGGACTGAATCACCTCGCGCATGCGGGTCTGGTGAAACGCGTGGTCGGCGGCCACTGGGCACTGGCGCCGAAATTGGGAAAGCTCGCCATCGAGAATGAGATCGAGGCCTACAATTTTCCGCAGGGTGTCGTCTGCCAGTTGATCCGCGACATCGCGGCGGGGCGTCCGGGTTGCGTCACGCATGTGGGACTCGGCACCTTCATCGACCCCGTGCATCGCGGTGGTCGCCTCAACGAACGAACCACGGAACCGCTGGTGGAGCGGGTCGATCTGGCCGGAAAAACCTGGCTCCTCTATCGGGGGTTTCCGCTGACTGTCGGACTCATTCGAGCGACGTGCGCCGACCCTCTGGGAAACCTGACGATGGAAGACGAGGTGATCTTTGGCGAGGTCCTTCCCATCGCCCAGGCGGTGCGAAACTCCGGCGGAATCGTCATTGCCCAGGTGAAACGTTTTTCCGAAAAACCCGCACCACCGCAGTCGGTGCGGGTGCCGGGAGTGTTGGTCGATCGCATCGTCTTGGCCGACGAAACCGAACACGATCAGACTTTCGCCGAACGGATGAATCCGGCTTACGTCTCGGCGGCTTTCGATCCTGAAGAAAGCCTGTTCGTGGCGGAACCGATGCCGCCCGGTGCCAGAAGGATCATCGCGGAGCGAGCGTGCGACGAACTCAGGCCGGGTGACATTGCCAACCTGGGAATCGGAATGCCGGAGGGCATCGCCCGCATCGCGGCCGAACGGGGCCTGCTCGATGACGTGACCCTGACCGTCGAGAGTGGCCCGATCGGAGGCATGCCGGCTGGCGGACTCAGCTTCGGCGCTTCGGTGCATCCGCAGGCGATCGTCGATCAACCCGCCCAATTCGATTTCTACGACGGGGGTGGGCTCGATTTCGCGGCGCTCGGCGCGGCCCAGATTGATGGGAAGGGAAACGTGAACGTTTCGCGATTCGGTTCTCGCCTGGCCGGGGTGGGGGGATTCGTGAACATTTCCCAGAGCGCGAAACGACTCGTTTTTTGCGGGACGATGACTTCGGGTGGATTGGAAGTTCGGTCGGAATCGGGACGACTGGTGATCGAGCGGGAAGGGGACGTGAGGAAATTTGTCGAGGTGGTCGAACAGATTTCGTTCAGCGGTGAAATGGCCCGGCGGGCGGAAAAGGCGGTCCTTTTCGTGACGGAACGAGCCGTTTTCAGACTGACGATGGAGGGATTGGAATTGATCGAGGTGGCGCCGGGAATCGATCTGGAGAATGACGTGCTCGCCGTGATGGGATTTCGGCCCTTCATCGGCGAGGTGAAACCGATGCCCGCGAGGATTTTTGGTCATGAGTGACGAGAAAAACGAGCCTGTCGTTTCGAATGCGGACCGTGCTGCCGTGCGCCGAGTGGTGCTGGCGAGTTTTGTCGGGACCACGATCGAGTGGTACGACTTTTTTCTTTACGGGACGGCGGCGGCACTGGTGTTCGGTGACCTGTTCTTCCACGCTGAATCCGAGTTCGTGGGACGCATGGCGGCCTATGCCTCTTTCGCGATCGGTTTTTTTGCCCGTCCGCTGGGCGGTGTCGTGTTCGGACATTTTGGCGACCGGGTCGGACGGAAAGCGATGCTGGTGACGACGCTCATGCTGATGGGCGTGGCCACCTTCCTGATCGGCGCCCTGCCGACCTACGATTCGGCGGGCATCCTGGCGCCGGTTCTCCTCGTCCTGTTGCGGATCATCCAGGGGTTCGGCGTCGGCGGTGAGTGGGGTGGCGCGGTGCTGATGGCGGTGGAGCATGGCCACGAAGGGAGACGAGGGTTCTATGGCAGTTGCGTCCAGATGGGAGTGCCGGTGGGCCTGCTGTTGTCGGTCGGCGTCTACGCCCTGGTATCGCGGATGCCCGAGAGTACTTTCCTGGCCTGGGGATGGAGGGTGCCGTTCCTGTTGGGTGGCGTTTTGCTGGCGATCGGGATGTTCATCCGGCTTCGCATCCTGGAGAGCCCGGTGTTTGCCGCGGCCCAAAAAGCGGAAGGGGTGAGCAGGCTGCCCGTGGTCGAGGTCTTCCTGAAGCATCCCCGCAACGTGTTACTCGCCATGGGAGCTCGCTTCGCGGAGAACGCCTGCTTCTACCTGTTCAGCGTCTTCGTTCTGTCCTACGCGGTCGAACATCTCGGGCTGGAGAAGCAGAAGGTCCTGTTCGGCGTCTGGATCGCGGCGGCGGTCCAGATCTTTGCCATCCCTGGCTTCGGTTGGCTCTCGGACCGGATTGGCCGTCGACCGGTCTACCTGGGCGGCGCGATCTTCATCGCACTCTTTGCGTTTCCCTTTTTCTGGCTCGTGGAAACGAAGGTGACCATGCTGGTCTGGCTGGCGATCATCCTGGGGCTGGTGGGGCATGCCGCCATGTACGGGCCGCAGGCGGCTTTTTTCTCCGAGCTGTTCGGAACACGGGTTCGCTACAGCGGTGCCTCGATCGGCTACCAACTCGCCTCACCTTTCGCCGGCGGACTCGCCCCGATGATCGCCACCGCCCTGTTGGAGTGGTCCGGTGACCGATCGTGGTCGGTTTCGCTCTACCTGATCGCCACCGCGCTGGTCACGTTGGTCGCGATCTGGCTGGCGGCGGAGACGTTTCGAAGTCGGCTTTCTGGCGAGTGAAAAGTGATCAGTGATGAGTGAAAAGTGATTAGTTAGAAGAGGCAGGTAACAGCCTTGCATGCCCTCACGGCTATCGACTTTTAACTGATCACTGATCACTGATCACTGATCACTCATCACCTCTCCACCGAGCGCTTTCACCAGCGCGATGGAGGCGAGGTAGCGGGCCGCCTGGAAACGGACGAGGAGACGCTTGGCGTCAAGTTCGGTCCGCTGGGCGTCGACGACTTCGAAATAGGCGACCACCCCGGCATCGTAACGTCGGCGGGAGAGTTCCACGGTACGAGCGGCGGCATTGACAGTGCGCTCCTGGGCGGCGATGCGGTCTTCCAGTTTCCGGATCGCGGACAGGGCATTCTCCACTTCTTCCACGGCATCGAGCACGGTCTTACGATATTGGGCGACCGTCTCGTCGTAGCGGGCTTCGGCGCGTTTGAGACCAGCCTGGTTGCGACCGGCATCGAAGATCGGCAACGACACTTCCGGCCCCAGGCCCCAGGTTCGACTGGCGTAGTCGAAGAGATGCGCCGTGCCGCCGCTCTCAAGTCCGGCGGTGGCGCTGAATCGGACCGATGGAAAGAAAGCGGCTTTGGCGATGCCGATGCGGGCGTTCTCCGCCATCATGATGCGTTCGGCGGCGGCGATGTCGGGGCGCCGCTCGAGCAGTTCCGTGGGGGGTGAAATGCCAACGGAGGGCGGATTTCCACCCAGTGGGTTCCTGGCGATCTGGAAAGCGGAGGCGGGTTCACCGACGAGAACGGCGATGGCGTGCTCGGTTTCGTCGCGACTCTGGCGCAGCCCGATGAGATCGCCTTCGGTGGCGGCGAGTTCGGTTTCGGCGCGAGAAACGTCGACCTCGTCGGTGTCGCCGGCCTTGAATCGCTTGCGATTGAGGTCCAGCGACTTGTTTCGCAAGTCGACCGCTTCTTCGTAAAGGGCGATTTCGCTGTCATAGCCCCGCAGGGTGAAATACTGCGCGGCGAGTTCGCTCTCGATCGAGAGCGCCAACTGACGGCGGGTGGCCTCGCTGGCCAGGGTCTCGGCCTCGGCCGCCTCGATGGCCCGCCGGAGTTCACCCCAGAAATCGATCTCATAATCGAGCGTGAAGGGAAGCGAGAGATTGGTGGTGGTGACGCCGGCGAGATTTCGGGCCGTGTTGCTGATGGTGCCGGACCGCCGTTGACGGTAGGCGGACGGGCTGAAATCAATCGTGGGAAACCAGGCGGAGCGGGCACCGGCGGACAGGGCACGGGCCTGCTCGACGCGGGCGACGGCGGCGGCTAGGTCCTGATTCTGATCGTGGGCCTTTCCAATGAGCGTGTCGAGCTGATCGCTGTCGAAGCACCTCCACCACTCGCCCCGCGGCTGATCGTCCCGTGGATCAGCAAGCTTCCAGCCCTCAGGGACGGAAAATTCCTCCGGCAACTGGGCCGAGACGTCCGGGCGCCGAAAATCCGGTCCCACCATGCATCCCGCCAGCGAGAACGCGACGAAGGCGAGGGCGAGCCCGGCCATGAACCGGATCGCCGTTGGAAAAGGCGGAAGCATGGGGATCGTGTTTCGGAGAACGTGAACAAGCCGGGGAAGCTCTCCCGGTCAAGCGGAGGCATCGGATTTTTCGGCCTCGGCGAGGGCGGCCTCGAGTCGCCTCCGCTGGGTGTCGGGACTGGTGGTGCGGCGGGCGATGAGGCGGTAGGCGAGCGGAACGACCACGAGCGTGAACACGCCGGCGACGGCGACGCCGAAAAGAATCACCGTACCGATGACGATGCGTGTCTCGGCCCCGGCGCCCGAGGTGACGATCAGGGGAACGGAACCCATCACCGTCGTCAGCCCGGTCATGACAATGGGGCGCAAGCGGCGCACGGAACCGTCGAGGACCGCGCTCTCGAAATCCTGGCCCTGGTCTCGCAATTGGTTGATGAACTCGACGATGAGAATCCCGTTTTTCGCCGCGAGTCCGATCAGCATGATGGTGCCGATCTGGGTGTAGATATTCTGCGCCTGCCCGGTCAACCAAAGGCCGAGGAAACCGCCCGCGACCGCCACCGGAACGGTGAGCATGATCGTCAGGGGATGAACGAAGCTCTCGAACTGGGCCGAGAGAACGAGAAAAACGACCACCAGGGCGAGGATGAAGACGAACACCGCGGAACTGCCGGATTCCTTCAGGTCGAGCGACTCCCCCTTGTAACTGATCACCGCTTTGTCGGGAATGACGCGGGCGGCCGCTTCGTCGAGCCAGGCGAGCGCTTCGCTGAGCCGGTAGCCCTCGGCGAGGTTCGACTCGATGGTGATGGCCCGGATCCGGTTGTAGCGATTCAGGGTGCCAGAGTCGGCGATTTCCTCCAAGGTGACGAGATTGGCCAGGGGAATCAATTTCTGGGTCCGCTCGGAGCGGACGTAGATGTTGGTGAGGTCGTTGAAGGTACGCTTGCGATCGTAGTCGCTCTCCACGATGACGTCGTATTCCTCGCCCTCCTGGATGAAGGTGGTGACGGTGCGGGACCCGAGCAGACTTTCGAGGGCGCGCCCGATATTCTGGATGGAAACCCCCAGGTCGCCGGCCCGGTTCTGGTTGATGTTCACCCGCAGTTGCGGCTTGGTTTCCTTGTAGTCGTAATCGACGCCGACGAAATTCGGGTTCTTCTTCATTTCGGCGAGCAACGCGTCGCGCCACCCGGCGAGTTCCTCGTAGGTCGGTCCACCGATGACGAACTGGACCGGCTTCTGCAGGCCGCGGGTCAGCCCCTGGCGCATGACGAGGAAATTCTTCACCTCGGGGATGTCGGCGAGCTTGGCGCGCACTTCATCCATGATCTCCCAACCGGAACGCCGGACGGACCAGTCACTCATGACGACAATGGTCAGCCCTTGATTGAAATCGGCAATGTTGCCGAATCCGCGGGGAGCCCGAACCAGCACCCAACTGGCTTCGCCGTTCTCGTTGAGATACAGGAGCCGCTTTTCGACCTCGTCCATGGTCCTGCTGATCGATCCGTAGCTGGTTCCCTCCGGGGCGTCGGTGATGACGAAAAACACGCCGCGATCCTCCTTGGGCGTGAACTCCTGCGGGAGGGTGCGATAGAGCCACCAGCTTCCGGCGAAGAAACCGCCGACGATGATGATGACGAGAAACGGCGCCCGCAACAATCCGCCAAGAACGCGTCGGTAGCCGTTTTCGAATTTCCGGAAGACCCAGTCGGCTGAGCGAGTGATCCAGTTTCCTCGCGTCGTGGCCTGCTTGAGGACCTTCGAGGCGATCATCGGGGAGAGTGTCAGGGCGACGAAACTCGAGAAACAGACCGCCACCGCGAGCGTGATCGAGAATTCGGTGAACAGCTTTCCGAGATCCCCCTCGAGGAAGGAAATGGGCACGAAGACCGCCACGAGAACGAGGGTCGTGGCGATGACCGCGAAGGCGACCTGGCGGGTGCCCAGGAAGGCGGCCGCGAGCGGGTTTTCGCCAAGTTCCACGCGGTGGTAGACGTTCTCCAACACCACGATGGCGTCGTCGACGACCAGGCCGATGGCGAGAATCAGGGCGAGCAGGGTCAGGAGATTGACCGAGAATCCCAGGATGTTGAGAACGATAAAAGTGCTGATCAGGGACACCGGGACCGTGACGGCCGGAATCAGGGTGGCTCGAACCGTGCCGAGGAAGAGGTAGATGACCGCGACGACGAGGAAGACAGCGATGAAGAGAGTTTCCGCGACCTGGCGCAGCGACTCCTCGATGAAAACCGAGGTGTCGTAGCTCGGCTGGAGATCCATCCCGTCCGGCAGGGTTTCGCGGATGCGATCCATCTCCTTCTTCGCGGCGCGGGAGACATCCAGGGTGTTGGCCTGGCTCTGCTTGATGATCCCGAGTCCGACGCGTGGCACGCCATTGCCTCGAAAAAGGCGCCGGGATTCCTCCGCTCCGAGTTCGATTCGAGCCACATCGCCGAGGCGCACGAGAAATCCGTCGTCGCCGCGGAAGATGACCAGATTTCGGAAGTCCTCCTCGGAGCGGAATTCCCGCTGGATTCGCACCGTGAACTGGAGATCGAGCGATTGGATCGTTCCGGCGGGCAGTTCCACATTCTGGCGTCGCAGGGCGTTCTCGATGTCGGCCACGGTCAGGTTGCGGGCGGCCAGGGCGGTGCGATCGATCCAGATCCGCATGGCGTAGCTGGAGGCTCCCGAAATCCGGATGCGTGCCACGCCGGGCAGGACCGAAAAACTGTCGACGAGATAGCGCTCCGCGTAGTCCGCGAGTTCGACGGGCGTGAGGTATTCGCTCGTCAGGCTCAGCCACATCATGACCTCGGTGGCGGAATCCTGCTTGGTGATTTCCGGAGGATCGGCCTCATCCGGCAGGTCGTCGAGCAGTCCGGAAACGGCTTCCCGGAGATCGTTGGCGGCGGCGTCGATATCTCGATCGATGTTGAATTCCACCGTCACCACTGATCGGCCATCCTCGCTGGAGGATTCGATGGATTTGATGGCTTCGACGATGGAGATCTGGTCCTCGATCAGCTGCGTGATGCGCCGTTCCACCACCGTGGCGGAGGCGCCGGTGTAGTTCGTCTCGATGGTGACGATGGGAGGATCGACGTCGGGGAACTCCCTGACCTGCAACTGGGACAATGCCACCAGTCCGAAGGTAACCAGCAACAGGTTCAGCACTGTCGCGACGACCGGGCGTCGGATGGAAGTGTCGGACAGGAACATCGCTGAAAAACGAGGGGGAAAAGAGGGGCAGGAGAACCGCTCCGGCTCAGAGAGAGGCTGGTTGATAGGGCTCCGCCGGGGCTTCGAATTTCCCGATCACTTCGATCGGTGCGCCATCGGAAAGCCCCACCAGTCCGTCGGTGACAATGATCTGGTCCTTTTCGAGTCCCTCGAGAACCTCGACAAATCCGGGAATTCGGCGACCCAGCGTGATCGAGGTTCGCTTGGCGATGGGCTTCCCACTTTCCTGAGACACCACGTAAACGAAGTGGTTCGATTGAACCGAAACGACGGCCCGCTCCGGAACCGACAGCGATTCCTTGGGATTCTTCTTCAACGTGGTCGTCATCAGCATGCCGGGCCGCAGTCGAGTGTCAGGATTGGGCATCTCTGCGCGGACCGTGATTGATCGGGTGACGACATTTACCCGGGTGTCGATCTGGGTGACCTTGCCGGAGAATTCGTCGCCGGGATAGGCCTCGGTCAGGGCGACGATTTCCTGCCCCGGCTCGAGATCATCCAGGAAGGTCTCGGGAACGGTGAAATCGAGCTTCACAGGATCGAGGATATCGAGGGTGGCAATGAGGTCGCCGGGCGAAACCAGCGCACCCACGCTGACTCGCCGAAATCCCAACACTCCATCGAACGGCGCTTCGATGTGGCGATCATCGATCTGGGCACGGGCCTCCGCGACGCGCTGCTTGGCCACCTCGCGGCGGGTGCGGTATTCCTCGAGTCGCACCTCGGAGACGGCGCCTTCCGAGACCAGCCCCTGGAGTCGCTGGATCTCTCGTTCCTGTTCCGCCATCTCCGCCTTGGCGCCTTCCATCATGGCCACTTCTTCCGCGTCTTCGAGTCGAACCAGCAGGTCGCCTTTTTTCACCCGGGCGCCGTCTTCGAAAGCCACTTCCGCGACCCGCTCGGTCACATTGGCGGAGAGCTCGATCGCTTCCTCCGCGCGAACCGTCCCCAGGGCTTCGACCTGATCGGTGAATTTTTGGCGGCCCACTTCGGTCGTCTTGATCTTCGCCGCCGGTTGGGTGGCGGGCGACGGGGATTCCTCGTTGGATTTTCGGCAACTGACCATCGCGCTCGCCATGGCAACGAGGCACGCCAGGATCGCGGAAAAGTCGGGAGGCCGAGAGCCGGTGGGGGAGCGCATAGAGACAGGAAAACGAGGCGGAAAATGGACGGAAGATGGGACGACAGGAAACGAGAGAACCAACACCTTCGCAACCGCGGTCGTTTGCGTAATGGCGCCGGTTTCCCCGCCAGCCATGAGTGTTGCTCCGCGAGCTTGAACGATTCGCAAGAAACTCTCCAAAAACATTCCTGACGCGATGCCGCCGCGCCCCCGGAGGGTCACGGAGTTGACGTGATGGGGGCGGTTTCGCTATGGCTGGGGACGTGAAAAATCCTCTCAGCTCCGCTTTCGTTCTCCTCTTCGTCTGCGCCCTTTCCTCTGTGGGTGCGATACCGGAGAAGCCGAATATTCTCATGATTTTCGCCGATGATGTCGGTCGCGAGGTCCTGGAGTGCTACGGCGGGAGCAGCTACCGGACACCGAACATCAATGCGCTGTCCGAGGGCGGAATGAAGTTCACTCACGCCTACGCGATGCCTGTCTGTCATCCGTCGCGGATCACCCTGTTGACCGGGCAGTATCCGGCACGGCTCGGCAATCCAGCCTGGGGAGATTTCCCAAAACAGGCGGCCGACCGCACCATCGCGGCGACACTCAAGAAAGCCGGCTACACCACGGCCATTGCCGGCAAGTGGCAGCTCGCCTTGCTGAAAAAGAATCCCGATCATCCCAAGGAAGTGGGATTCGACCGCTTTTCCGTCTTCGGCTGGCACGAGGGGCCGCGCTATCACGATCCGATGATTTATCAGGACGGCGAAGTGCGCGAGGACACGAAGGGCAAATACGGCCCCGATCTCTACTCCCAATACCTGATCGATTTCATGAAGGAGTCGCGAGACAGCGGCACGCCGTTCTTCGCGCTCTACTCAATGGCGCTTTGCCACGATGTCACCGACGATATCGGGCATCCGGTGCCGTTCTACAAGGACGGCAAATGGATGTCCTATCCCGAGATGGCGGCTTCGATGGACGAGATGGTTGGTCGAATGACCAAGGCGCTCGATGAACTCGGCTTGCGCGAAAATACCCTCGTCATTTTCACCACCGACAACGGCACGGCGGCGGCCACCTACATCACGGTGGCGCCCGACGGCAAGTTCGTTCGCGAGCCGAACTATTCCGAATTTGAGGGAGAGCAGATTCGGGGCGGGAAAGGGACCTTCGTCGATTGGGGCACGCGAGTGCCGCTCATCGCCAACTTGCCGGGCGTCATCGAAGGAGGGCAGGTGACCGAGGATCTCGTCGACCTGTCCGACTATCTTCCCACCTTTGCGGAAGTCGCGGGAGCGCCGTTGCCCGAGGAGGTCAAGTTGGACGGCCACAGCTTTGCGGGACGGCTGTTCCGCGATGAGACGAACGACCGAGAGTGGGCCTACGTGGAATTGAAGGGCAAATTTTTTGCCAAGACCCGCGACTACAAGCTTTACGGCAATGGCAACTTCTTCGATTTGACCAAGGACCCGCTCGAAGAGGGGGAACCGCTGCAAGGCGAACTCACCGCCGAACAGAAGGCCGGGAAGGAAAAGCTCGCCACCGCCTTGGCCAGCGTCCCGGAGCCGGTGACGGAACCGAGTTTTCAATCCATTTTCAACGGCAAGGATCTGACCGGATGGGAGGGCTTGCCCGGCGCCTGGGAGGTTCGCGATGGAGCCATCCACTGCACCGGCAAAGCCGAGGGCAAGAACTGGCTGATCTGGAAAGGCGGTGAACCGTCCGATTTCGAATTGCGGCTGGAATTCCGTTTCGTGAGCGGCAACTCCGGCGTCCAGGTTCGCAGCCATCTGCTGGAGGGCGACACCCCTTTTCTCGTTCAGGGCTATCAGGTCGAAATCGCCGAGGCGGATAAAATGGGCCTCTGGCATCACTCGCTCGCACCCGATAAATCACGCAGCCACCTGGCCACGGCGGGTCAGCTGGTGGTCATCGGCAAGGACGGCCAGCGGAAGACAGAGAAATCCTTTGCCGAACCCACCGCAGTTCAGTCGAATTGCAGGGACGGGGAATGGAACGAACTCGTAGTCACGGCAAAGGGAAACCGGCTGGTGCAGAAGATCAACGGCGTGAAATTCGCCGAACTCACCGATCAGGACGCGAACTACGCGATGAGTCAGGGATTAATCGCCCTGCAGGACCACGGCAAAGGCACCGTGGCCGATTTTCGGAAGATTCGACTGAAGATTCTCAAATAGGGAGCGGCCTTCGTCTCCGAATATCAGTTGATTTGCCTCTCGGACCGTGAAATCGGGGAAAGGGGCATGCTAGCATTCTTTTCAGCGGTGAAGGATCACCTTCGCTCGGGCGGCGTTTGCGCAAAACTGGGGCGGGCGCTCGTTGACTGGGTAGTGCCGGCGCTGATCGCCTGGAGCCCGGCCTTTTTCACCGGAGCGATGATCGATCGCTATGCGGTGGATATCCCGGTGTGGGATGATTTCGAGCGGGTGCCTCTGATCGAGAAGTTTGAGGAAGGCGAACTCACCGCCTCGTTTCTCGTGTCACCACACATCGAGCACCGCATCCTCATTCCCCGGCTGATCATCCTGGCGAATCACGCCTGGGGCGGGGGCGATCTTCGCAACGAAGTCTGGATCATCTATCTGAGCATGATGGTCAGTTCGTTCTGCGTCGCCTGGCTGATTTATCGAACGGTCGGCCGATCGGTTCTGGGATGGGTGCTGGTCCTGATGGCGAACCTGACCATCTTCACCCTCATCCAATACGAGAATCTCTGCTGGGCGATCCAGACCGGCATGCTGCTGCCGCAGATGTTTCTCTGCCTGACCCTCGTGGCATTGCACAGTTCACTCGGCGTCTGGAAGAAGGGATTGCTCGCGTTGCTGGGCGCCGTGGCGGCGAGTTTCTGTTTCACTCACGGACTCATCGTCTGGTTGGTGGGCTTCGCCTATCTGCTCCTCGGACCGGGGCCGGAAAAACTGAAAACGCGATTGAGCGTGTCCGCGCTCTGGGTGGCGTTGATGGCGGGATTTTTC
This sequence comes from Verrucomicrobiia bacterium, assembly GCA_020439945.1. GTDB lineage: Bacteria > Verrucomicrobiota > Verrucomicrobiia > Verrucomicrobiales > DEV007 > JAEUHH01. The sequence goes on along the minus strand of JAGRPB010000017.1, from coordinate 8,814 downwards.
GCCTTTTATTTTCACGATCTCTCCAGCACCTCGAGTGCCGCCCATTCCTATTTTCAAAAACCCGGTGAGACCCCTCCCGGGTTGAGTGGCCTGCTGGCGGGAGATAGTGATCTCGATCAGGTTCGAGAGTATGCACTCAAAGCATTGGGTAGCCAGTTCTCGCGATTCGCGATTCATCCTCCCCGCTATCTGGCTGTCAAAACCGGCTTCTTCCAAGCGGTCCTTTTCCTTTTGTTGGCAATGCTTGGAGTGTTTCTCGTCCTGCGAATTCGTCGTTCCAAAGGCGGGAACGAAGCCGCGAAAATCTGGGGCGATCTACTGCCGTGGCTTGCCATGGGAGGGTATGTCGGAATCACGGTGCTCGTCATGGGCCTTGGCCGTGCGCATATCGCGGTGAATCGCGCCATGGCGCCTCGCTACGTCAGCATCACGCTCTACCTCACGGTGGCAATCCTGATGCTCGGCCCGTTGATCTATCGGATCGTGGCGGGCGAGAGGAAGCGATGGGTGGCGGTGGGAATGCCGGTCGGCTACGTTCTCGCCGGTGCTTTCGTGAGCCTACAGGTCTGGAATCAAGCCTACGGCGGCGAGTCTTTGCGCCTCTGGAATGCGGCGAGGTGGCAGTCCCTCATGGTGCTCGCTTTCCCCGATTTTCTGCCGCCACAATACGAAAAACGCCTCGACTTCCGCGCCAGCGATGCCCGTGAATCGGTGGAAAGGTTGAAATCAGTGGGAGGCTTTGAAGTGTTGCCGGATCCCGTGGGGACCGATGATTTCGGCTTCTTCAAAGTCTCATCCAAATCTCTCGGAGAACGCCGAGCCGGTATTCTGGGAATTCGGAAACAGGGTAAAACCTGGGAGCTGACAGGGTTTGCCGACACTCGCTCCTTTCTCGGTCGAGTTCCGGACGGAATCCTGTTCACGGTGATCGATCCTGCCAGCGGCGATCGTGCCATCGTCGGATATGGCGAAACCGTGTCGACCATGTCCTACTACGTCAACGATTGGGATTTCGAGTTGGAACTCGTCAAAGCCCAGTCCCTCCAGGCTCAGACCAGATGGGAAGGCCGAATCTCCGCGACCCACCTTCCCGACAACGTCTCTCCGCCGGTTGAGATCGAGGCGTGGGCGATCGATTTCGAGAAGCGGCGACTTCATCAAATCGAAGAAACAATGCCGCTTCCGCTCGATTCGCGCTGAGAAAGTGGGAGTTTCAAAAAACCTGCCAGGCTTTCGCTTCGAACTCGGCCTCCAACTCGGGGGCTTTCGCATGGGCGAGCAGTTCGTAATAGGCGTAGGGATATTTGAAAACGTGGCCGATACCGAGCGTGTTCTTTCCGCGTTTCTGCCAATACTCCGATTGATTGGGACGCAGCGAATTCACGGCATGATCCTTGATCTTGCGATCTTCCGCTTGGGGACCCATGCGGGTGTAGGTCACGTACTTTAAGAAAGCTTCGCGGCAACTTTCCGCCCATTCCTCATCGCCCATGGCGGCCAGCTCGACGAGGGAGTGACCGAAAGTGAGCATGTGGCCGGCGAATCCCTGTCCGAATCCCGAAAAGCGATCGATGGCGTCACTGGCTTCCTTCAGGATAAAGCGTGAAGTGTCCTGCGAGTTCTTGAACGGGGGCAGTTCGATCGATTCGTCGGGCGGCACGTCGTCGTGCCACGGAGTGAAGGCACGAATCAGTTGGCAGACACCGTCCACCCGTTCGGGAGTGGCGGTTTCCGGAAGCAGGCGAAATCCTTTGATCGCCAGCATGGCAAAGATCGCGTCGTGCCCGACCTGTCGCAGGACACCGGTGGTTTCCGCCAGGGTTTGGCCGATCCGATCTACGGCATCATCGACCGCATCGCCCTCGGGAAATGCTTGGCAGAGTTTGGTGGGCGCCCAGCTTTGATCGAAGAGTTCGACAATCCGGCTCGCTGCCGCGTCGTCGAAGTCGTTGTCGACACACATCAGGTGCGCCGAGATCATGGCCGCTGCGCGGTGCCCATCGGCGAAATAGTTCATCTCGGGCGCCCGTGCCAGTCCATTCAAGCCCAGACGGATCAATCGCTTTTCAGTCAGGCTGGGAATGTCAGCGAACACTGAAGAAAAGCCTGCTTCCAACAGGGTGCCGGCGAGCAAGGCGCTCATGCCCGCAGTGAATTGTCGACGACCATGAAAAAAGTGGCTTTCGGGGAGGAATCCCTCGGTTTCTAGAGATAGAGCGATCAGTGAATGACACGCAGATTCCTTCATTTGGAAAAATTTTGTATTGGGCAAGGTATTCAACAGAGCCCATTTTCTTAATGGTCCTGTGACTACGGTGAATCAAATCTCTCAATCAAGACATTTCTCTTGCAAGAATTGTTGGAATGCCAAAGCATAGTTGTGCTCGGACGGCAGAGAAGTTCCGGCAAATGTGGGGGAGACCATGAGATTGTTGCTGTATTTGTTCGTAAACGTCTGCGCCGCGCTCGCGGTGAATTCTTGTGCTTACTACGGGGCCGCGAAAATTGACTCGTCCCCACAGGGCGCGCAGGTATATGAGTTTGGCAGTTCGACTCTTCTGGGCGTGACTCCTTTCGTCTACACTTGGAGGGAAGTGAAATCCGAGGAGCTAGTTCAAGTTAAACAAGCCCAGCATGTAACTGTTCGAGTGGTAAAGCGGGGCTGCAAGACCCGAATGGAGGCCTTTTCTGTCCCGCTTCGTTATACTGACCCAGGTGAAGCGGAGCAGAATCCCGTGCCGGTAATGCTGATTCTCGAAGAAAATTGATCAAGTTTGTCCTCTCTCGAACTCCATTCCATTTTATGAAGCGAATTCTCCTGTGCAGCTTGGCTCTCTCGCTGTCTTCGTGCAGCAATACGAGGACAGTTCAATTCACCATCAACTCTGAACCCCAGGGAGCCTACACCACCTTTGAATTCGATTCCCCGACGACGAACAAAGATGCCCAGTTCCTAGGAAACACACCGATCAGCATTACGCGAGAGATTGATATTCGTGAAGTTCCGGGGAACGCCGAAGTGACGCTCAGGGCCATGTTGCCGGGATATTTTGATGGCACCAAGATATATACGATGAAAGCATTTCTTAGGGAGGCGAAAACTAAGGGGGGGATTTTCTGGAACTTCGATCTCGTTCCCTCGAATCGATCGGAGTAGCTGCTGTCGGCAAGTCCTTCGGCAGTCTTTGCATTTTTTTCGATCACATCGGCGCGATGCGCTCGGAACCGACATCGGTCGTCAGCATGACGTGGGCGTCAAAGCTCTCGTGAATCAGATCGGCGCGGAGGTCGCGGTGGTCGGGATCATCCCAGAGGTCGCGGTGTTCCCAGGGATCGGACTCAAGGTCGTAAAGTTCACCGACACCACCGAGGCTGTGATAGAGGCTCAGCTTGTGAGTCCGGGTTCGGTGCATGGTCGCGAAAGCACCGTGACCACCGGTGAACTCGGGAGCGAGCGCATCAAAGTACTCGCTGCGAACGAAAGCCCGATGGCTGATCGAATCGACCTCGGGAACGGTCAGTAAGGGAATCAGGCTTTTCCCTTGGTGATATTCCGGAATGGGAACCTCGGCGAGATCGAGCAGGGTGGCGGACAGATCGAGGAGCTCCACCAGCGCGGCGTTCTGCTGGTTTTCCAACACCCGGCCGGGAGCGTGGAAAATCAGGGGGACACGGACCAAGCCCTCGTAGAATCGGCAGCCTTTGAACATCAGCCCGTGGTCCCCGAGCGTTTCGCCGTGATCGCTGGTGAAAATCACGACCGTATTCTCGGCCTGACCGCTGGCTTCGAGATGAGCGAGAAGCCGCGCCAATTGATCGTCGATCAAGGCGATCATCGCGTAGTAGCGCGCCTGGGCGCGAAAGGCATCGTGCTCCTCCGGCGAGCGGATATCGTCCTGAAAGTCGGCCTCTTTCAGTTTGGCCTGGGTTTCGAGATCTCCGGGTTCGAAATGTGGTCCCGGGAGTGAGGCGGGATCGAATTTCTCTTCGTAGACCCGCGGCGGAATGAAGGGCGGATGCGGATCGTAGATGTTGAGATTGAGAAACCAGGGCTGGTCATCGGTGCGCGCCTTCCCGGCATCATCGATGAATTCGATGGCGCGCTCGGTGGCCCAGGTGGTCTGATGAAACTCGGGCGGAACCCGGCCCGGACTCTCGCGCAAGGCATTCAGGTCGCCGCCACGATCCCGAACCCAATCCGCGTAGTCGTGTTCGCCGACCGGCCATTCGTCGCGCGGCGCGTGGGAGAATTGCCAGACGCGAAATCCGTCATCGAGCCGGGGCTCGGTCCGTTTTCCGCTGCTCTGGAGATGGAATTTTCCGATCATCCCGCAATCGTAACCGCTGTCGGCCATGAGCTTGGAGATCAGCGGCGGCCACTCGGGAAAGGTGGCGTTCCCGTTGCGCGTGTTGTGCACCCGACTCGGATACAGCCCACTCATCAGGCTGGCTCGGCTCGGTGTGCAGATCGGACTCTGGCAGTAGGCATGGGTGAATGCGGTCCCCGTTTGCACCAACCGATCCAGCGTCGGGGTCTTCACATGCGGGTTCCCCAGCGCTCCGATGGTGTCGAACCGTTGCTGGTCGGTGCAGTAGAGGAGAATGTTGGGGCGCATGTTTTTTGTAGTGATGAGTAAAAAGTGATCAGTCAATAGTGAAGGGCTCAGAAAACCGATTGGTGAGTCTGTCGGCCGCTCTGCTTCTTTTCACTGTTTACTCTTTATAATCACTTGCTGAGAAGAGCTCCGCTCAACCCCCGCCGCATCGCCTCCACCGGCGCGCTTTGATTGAACCAGAACTCGAAGGAGATGACGCCCTGCCAAAGGAGCATGGAGAGGCCGTTGGCGGCTCGGGCACCTTCGGCTTGGGCATCGGCCATGAGGCGGGTGCGGGGCGGGGCGTAGACCATGTCGTAGATCATCTGGTGAGGCTGGATCAACGACGGGTGGAGCAACTGGGGATCGGTGCGTTTCATGCCGAGCGAGGTGCCGTTGACAATGAGATCGACATGATCCATTTGCCGGGCGAGGGCGTCGTGATCCCAAGGGACGACTTCGAGACGGTCGACCGGGCCTTCCAGTCGGTCGCTGCGGAAAAAGGTGGCCAATTCGTCTTTCAACGCCTGGGCCTTTTCGATCGTTCGATTGACCAGTACCAGTCGTTCGCATCGATCCATCGCGCACTGAACGGCGGCGGCACGTCCGGCGCCTCCGCCTGCACCGAGGATGAGAATGCGCAGATCGCTGAGGTCGACGGAGAACTCTTCGCGAATGGCTCGCTGGAAGCCGGGACCATCGCTGTTATGGCCGATCAGGGTGCCGTCACTCTCTACGACAACGGTATTCACGGCGCCGATGCGGCGAGCCACGTCGGTGACTTCCGCCATGGCGGCCAGCGTTTCCGTTTTATGGGGAATGGTGACGTTCGTTCCGATGAAACCGGCTTCGGGAAGGAGACGATACGCGTCGGCGAGTTCCTCGGAACGAATGTGGAGACGCACGTACTGGGCATTGATCCCGGCGGCGGCCAGGCCGGGATTGTGCATCTGGGGCGATAGTGAATGCGCCACCGGATCCCCGAAAACCGAGAGCTTCGCGGGTGGTTCGAGATCGGCGGTGACCTCGGACCAGCGTTTCAGGTCGGAGAAATCGTAAACGGGCTTGGGATCGGCGGGCATTTTCTCAGTCGGGACCGCTGATCTTCGCTGATGGGCGCTGATCTTTCAATGAAGTTGCGACGCAAGATCATTGAAGAGGGTAGAACGGGTCTCCAGGCCCGTTCCGGTGAATCGGTTGAGTTTGCCTCTTAAGTGAACGGGCCTGGATTCGCTACGACGCAATCTTCTCGGCAAAATCGCCGATCCGTTTGATCACCCTTTCTTTGCCGGTCATCACCATCATGGGCACAAGGTCGGGGCCGGTGGTGCCGCCCATCGTGGCGACGCGACAGGGGAGCATGAAGGCGCCCATCTTTTGCCCCAAGTCGTCCGCGGCCTGATGAATGGCGGTTTTCACGGCGTCCTCGCACCAGTCACCGACCCCTTCGAGGGCCGCTTTCAGAGCGCTCAAGACCTCGCCAATGCCTTCACGACCGGCCACCTTGGCGACGGCTTCGGGATCATACTCGATTTCGTCAAAGAAGGCGGTTTTCACCAGGTCGGGCATCTCGCTGAGACGCTGAGCGCGTTCGCGGGCCAATCCGAGCGCGGTACCGAGTCGAGGGTCGCCGGGATCGATACCAGCCTTTTCGAAGAATGGCGCGGCATTCTTGGCCAGGACATCGGGACCGAGTTGACGGAGATGCTCGCCATTCACCCAGAGACATTTCTCGTAGTCGAATTTCGAGTTCGCCCGGTTGATGCCGTCGATGTCGAATTTCTCGATCAGTTCCGTCATCGAAAAGATCTCCTGATCGTCCTTCGAAGACCATCCGAGCAGGGCCATGTAGTTGTTGACCGCTTCGGGCAGGAATCCGTTTTCCACGTATTCGTGAATCAACGCCCCCTGGTCACGCTTGCTCATTTTGGAGCCGTCCTTGTTCAGATTCAGCGGAATATGAGCGTAAACCGGCGCTTCGACGCCAAACACTTCGAACAGGGCAAGGTGCTTCGGCGTGTTGGAGAGGTGATCTTCGCCGCGGATTACGTGGGAGATCTGCATCTCGATATCGTCGACCACGTTGACGAAATGGAAGATGTATGAGCCATCCGGGCGACGGATGACCAGGTCGGGATTGGCTTCGACCTCCTCCTTTTTCTCCGCGTCCCAGCGTTTGGATCCCTGCTGATGCAGGTTCACCGTGACCTCGCCGCAAACGCGATCAACCACCGTGATATCGCGATCGGGAACCCGAAAACGGATCGCGCCCTCGTCTTCATAGACATGACCACCTTCCTGAAGTTTCGCGAGGTAGCGATCGTAGATGGCCCGCCGCTCGCTCTGGTAGTAGGGACCGAATTCGCCCCCGGTCGCGGGACCTTCGTCCCATTCCAGCCCAAGCCAGCGTAGGCCATCGAGTATTTTTCCCAAGCCCTCCTCGTGATGCCTCGCAGAGTCGGTGTCCTCAACGCGAAGCACAAACGCTCCACCGTGGTGACGGGCATAGAGCCAATTGTAGAGCGCGGTGCGGGCACCACCGATGTGGAGAAATCCGGTGGGCGAGGGGGCGAAACGGGTGCGAACAGACATGGGAGAGGGAGAAACGGAAAAACTGGCGACTTTGGCAGGAGGGATGAGTCGCAGAATTCTCGACAAAAGCGCCGGGAAGGGAAAGCGTCAACCGCGACCGAAGCAGATAGCGCGAAGGTCGATCAGTTTCGCCCGACAATGGCGGCAGTTAGTCCCAGATTCGACGCACTCGCCGAATTTGTGTCGGAAGAAACGGTTCCAGAACGAGAAAACAATCACCGGCGAAAATCGCCGATGTCGCTCAATCGCGACGCCAGAAACGCCACCAAGAGCGCTGAACCGGACGCGTGCTTTCCTGCTGCCGAAGCTGATGGATCAGGAAGAGCGACGAATTCTCGGTCAGAGTCGCTTCGTTGGCGTGGTGGGACGCGTTCTGCCGGTCAGGTTGGGTGCCGCCAGCGAGAGGAGACGTCGTCTCGCGAACCAGACTGTGACTCACGGAGAACATAAGCAGGGTATCTTCAGGTTGAGGGGGCTGGGTGTGAAAACCTAGGAACTTTTGGGACATTCGCAACCGCTTTTCCCTAACGGGGATGCGGTAGCCGGAAGAAGCGTTCCGCGTTGCTTGTGGTGATCTGGGCGAGCGTCTCAGAGGGAATGCCGCGAAGTTCGGCGATGAATTCTGCGGTGTTTCGGGTGTAGGCGGGTTCGCAGCGTTTTCCGCGAAAGGGAACCGGGGCCAGATAGGGGCTGTCGGTTTCCACCATCAGACGATCCTCGGGAACGAACCTTGCGGACGCTTGGACGTCTGCCGCGCTCTTGAAAGTCACAATGCCGGTGAAGGAAAGGTAGTGCCCCTGGTCGAGAATGACGCGGGCCTGATCGGGAGTGCCGTTGAAGCAGTGAAAGACGGCGGTGACTTTGCCGATATAATCTTTCAGCACCTCGCCGACCGCTTCGGCGCTCTCGCGCTGGTGAATGACGACCGGCAGATCGAGTTCCACCGCCAGATCGAGTTGGGCACGGAAAAAGCGATCCTGACGAGCCCGCCAGACGTCCTCCGGACTTCCGTCCTGCGGCGGATGGTAAAAATCGAGCCCGATTTCCCCAATGGCCTGGACTTTGGGCAGCTGAGTCAACCCTCTCAGGTCTTCGACCCAACCCTCTTGAGTCACCTCGTGAACCGAAGTGGGATGAACGCCGACGGTCGCGAACACGCCCTCGTGAGCCGCCGCGATCTGGACGTTTCGGGCACTGTCCTCCAATTCGGAACCAATCGAAATGATGCGTGTCACGCCCGCCTCGGAAGCCCGGGCGATAATGGCATCGAGTTCGCCTTCGGCCTCGAAGGCGTGCGAGGCGAGGTGGGCGTGAGTATCGATTAGCATGGGAAATCAGCGGTTTCGCCGCGGAGATGGAAGAGGGCAGAAGGAAGATGGGGCGCTTCGCTCCGCAAATGGGGATTGTAGGCGCGGTCGCCGACCGCGGCGCGTCCGGATTACCACTCGATCACGGCGCTGGCCCAGGTGAGGCCGGCACCGAAGGCGACGAGGAGGATGTGATCTCCGGAATTGAGACGGCCGCTGCGATTGGCTTCGTCGAGCGCGATGGCCACGGCGGCGGCAGAAGTATTGCCGTATTTGTCGAGATTCACGAAGACGCGATCCTTGCCGACCGCGAGGCGCTC
>JAGRPB010000195.1:4818-9473 GCA_020439945.1 Verrucomicrobiia bacterium | reverse complement strand
TCGGTTCTCGGTTCTCGGTTCTCGGTTCTCGGTTCTCGGTTCTCGGTTCTCGGTTCTCGGTTCTCGGTTCTCGGCTTCCACCTCACCTCCCGAGAAAAACCTCACGCCTCCACATCTTCCATCCAGGAAAGCGCCACAGGCGCGACTCATCATAGCCTGGGGCTTCGCCCCAGGAATCAGACACAAAAAAAATTTCAGCGCCAAAGGCGCGATTAAAACGGTGCCGCCGGCCCCGCACCTCATCGCGGTCCCCAATTGGCGAGTAAACTTGGTGGTCGACTCCCCATACCTCAACTCAACAGGGTTCAATCCCGGACCATACCCTGTTGAATGCCCGCCCCCCCCCCCCAACAAAACCTGGCTTCCCCAAAAACCGGTTGGAAAATCGTGGTTCTGCGGCTTTTTGGCGGGGTTGAAATCCTCTCTGATTGATCATGGCTGAGACTTTCCCCGCTCAACTCCAGACCCGGCTCCAGGACGCGCTCGCGAAGACGAGCGTGGCCGCGGATTTGCCGGACGGCTTCGTGGCTGAAGTAACACCTTCAGCAAACGCGCAGTTCGGCGACTACCAGAGCAATGTGGCCATGGTGCTGGCGAAGCAGGTGCGGACGAATCCGCGTGCGCTGGCGACGGAGATCGTGGAGCTTTTCGACACCGCTGACGGGCTCTGCGAGAAGCCGGAGATCGCGGGACCGGGCTTCATCAATTTCCGGCTCACGGGCGACACGCTCAAAAACGCAGTGAACGAGTTGCTGGCCGACCCGGCGCAACTCGGGGTCGATCGCGCGGCGGACCCACAGACGATCGTGGTCGATTTTTCGGCGCCCAACGTGGCCAAGCCGATGCACGTGGGCCACATCCGCAGCACCATCATCGGCGATTGCCTGGCGCGGGTGAGCCGGTTTCTCGGACACGAGGTCATCACCGATAATCACATCGGCGACTGGGGCACCCAATTCGGGATGATTCTCTGGGGCTGGAAAAACCTGCTCGACGAAGCGGCGCTGGAATCCGATCCGGTCGGTGAACTGCTGCGGATTTATCGTGAGGTCAACGCGAAGCAGAAGGACGACGAGACGCTGCGCGACATCTGCAAGGCGGAGTTGGTGAAACTCCAGGCCGGCGACGAGGAGAATCTCGCGATCTGGGAACGCTGCGTGGCGTTGTCGAAGCAGGGGCTGCAGAAGATTTACGATCTGCTCGACGTGGAGTTCGATCACTGGCTCGGCGAGAGTTTCTACAACGATGCGCTGGCGCCGCTGGTGGATGACCTGATCGAAAAGGGCATCGCCGAGGAATCCGAAGGGGCGATCTGCGTCTTTCTCCGCGACGACGAGAAGCTGGCCGACAAGCCCTGCCTGATTCGGAAATCGGACGGCGGTTTCCTTTACGCGACCACCGACCTGGCGACGATCGACTATCGCGTCCACGAACTCGGGGCGAATGCCGTTTGGTATGTGGTCGGTGCGCCGCAGCAGCTGCACTTCGACCAGATCTTCGGCGTGGCGCGAAAGCGCGGCATCACCGCCGACCTCCAGTTTATTCCCTTCGGCAGCATCCTCGGCAAGGATCGCAAGATGCTGCGGACCCGTTCCGGCGACACCGTCCAACTCGCCGACGTGCTCGCCGAGGCCGTGGAGCGGGCTCGGAGAATCATTGAGGAGAAGAATCCCGAGTTGCCCGACGAAGAGAAAGCCGAGATCGCGAAGGTTATCGGGATCGGCGCGGTGAAGTACGCCGAGCTGAGTCAGTTCCGGATGACCGACTACATTTTCGACTGGGACACCATGCTGGCGCTGAAAGGCAACACCGCGCCCTACCTCATCAACGCCTACGTGCGGACCCGCTCGATTTTCCGAAAGCTGGGCGAGGATTTCTCCGGTGCCGACGAGATCGTGCTCGGCGAACCGGCGGAGAAAGCCCTGGCTCTGAAACTGGCACAGTTCGCCGAGATCGTCCCGAGCATTCTCAACGACTTCCGCCCCAACGCCCTCGCCGCCTACCTCTACGAGCTGGCCACGACCTATCACGCTTTCTACGAACAGTGCCCGATTCTCAGTTCCGAGGGAGCCACTCGCGACACCCGCCTGGCACTTTGCGAGCTGACGGGACAGGTGCTGAAGAAGGGGCTCGGGTTGTTGGGGATCTCGACGACCGAGCGGATGTGAAGGTGAGGCAGATTTGCAATCTGCCTTTCCACAGGCTTCTGAAGGCAGATTTCAAATCTGCCCCACATTAGGCCTGAATCTTTCGCTGCCCCAGCACGCGAAACGCCTCACCGGCGCCATCGGGTTCGAGGAGAAACGCGGCGGAGCGATCCGTCTCCGCCGCGGCCGCACAGGCCGGGCCGGCGAATTTGCAAAGGAACTCTGACTGGCTTTGTTCGAGGGTCGTCTTCAAGCCCATGTCTTCGCCCCAGCGGGCGAGATCGTGAAAGCAGACGTCGGCGGTGAGATCCTGTTTGCCGAACATCCGGTAGATTCCGGCCCCGGTGAGACGCTGATGACGGAAAAAGGCTCTCAGGGTGCCCTCGGGACGCCGGTCGTAGATCTCGGCCGGATCGTCGGCGCCGTAGTCGATGACCAGGCAGGCGCCACGTTCCAGATCCGGCATCCACTCTTGTTGCCATTGGCGGAAACTGGCGTGCAGTTCGATGCGCTGCCCGACCGGCCAGTCGGATTTGGCAAAGGCGGAAAACAGGTCGCGATCCAAAGCGTGGCGGGTTCCGGAAAGCGGGCGGAAAAGCTCGCGAAGGCCTCGCTCAGGTTCGAACTCGACAAACACTTCCGACCATTTGCCATCGCCCTCGTGTCGCAAGGCGATCGCGGGGAAGGCATCGACCAACTCGTTGGAGAAAACCAAGGCCGCGCCATCAGTCGCCGCGAGAACTCCCTCGATGGTCTCGTGCCACGTTAGCCGGCGCCGGTAGCGATGCAACGTCTCGCGCTGTCGCTCGCGAAGCCGGGGCGAGATTTCCACGAGGTGAAAACGATATCGTCCGCGGTGCCAGAATCCTGCCCGCCGATCGAGAGCCGTGATGACCGACCGCATCAGCGAGCCCTCACCACCGCCGACTTCGATGACGGGAATCGGCTTTCGGAGTCCCAACGCCTCCGTTTCCTGCTCGATCCAGGCGGCGATGGCTTCGCCGAGCAGTTCAGAGAGCGTCGCCGAGGTGGCGAAGTCGCCGCGCGAACCTCCCACCGTACGGATGTGGCGCGTGTAGTAGCCGAAATCCGGATGATAGAGCGCCTCGGCCATGAAGCGCTCGAAGGGGATGGCGCCACCGTTTTGCTCGAACAGCGCGGCCAGCCAGGTCTTCAGATTCGGCTCATGCGATGATGGTGTCTCAGCCAAGGTGCCGAAACTCTCCCGGCTTTTCCGATAGGGCAACGGGCTTTGTGGATTTCGGTGTAGAACGGGTCTCCAGGCCCGTTCCTTACCAGAGCGAAAACTCAGAACGGGCCTGGAGACGCGTTCTACGGTGGAAGAAACCAACGGGGCAGGATGCGGCTTGACGCTTCCTTGTCTGTCGGGTTCTCTCCTGTCCCTTGCTCATGTGTCCAAATCTCCCGAGTGTTTTCCGCCTTTTCGCGATCGCCTTTCTACTGGCTTTCGTTGGGTGCGGTGAAAACAAGGACGACTCCACGAAAGCTGCGACGGCACCGAAAACGGTTTCGCCCTATCACGACATTCCCGGGGCGACCTACGTCGGAGCGGAGAGCTGCAAGGCCTGCCACGAGACCGAGTTCAACGACTGGCTGCAGAGCGATCACCATCGCGCCATGGAAGTCGCCACCGACCAGACGGTGCTGGGCAATTTCAATGACGTGACCTTCGAGCATCTCGGCCATAACTGGCGCTTCTTCCGCAAAGGCGCTGAGTTCTGGGTCAATGCCGAAAACGCAGATGGAGAACGTCAGGACTTCAAAATCGACTACACCTTCGGCTTCGAGCCGTTGCAGCAGTACCTGATTCCTTTTCCCGGCGGTCGTTACCAGGCGTTGCAGGTCTGTTGGGATTCGCGACCGAAGGAAGAGGGCGGCCAGCGTTGGTATCACCTCTATCCCGATGAAGAAGTGCCGCCCGGTGACCTGCTTCACTGGACCGGGATCCACTTCAACTGGAACTACATGTGCGCCGATTGTCACTCGACCGACCTGCACAAGAACTACGATCCGGAAAAGAACGACTACCACACGACCTGGTCGGAGATGAACGTCAGCTGCGAGGCCTGCCACGGCCCCGCCTCCGAGCACCTCAAATGGGCCGAGGCGGAACAGGAAAAAAATAATCCAGACAATCCTGCCAATCCTGTCAAAACCGATACCGGCGATCTCTCGGCTTACCTCGAAAGCAAGGGTTTGATGGTCACGCTCAAGGAGCCGGTCGAGGCGGCTTTCGCCATCAATCCGGAAACCGAACAGCCCTACCGGACGACGCCCCTGAATAGCAACGTGCTCGTGGAAACCTGCGCCCGCTGTCACGCCCACCGGCAACTCATGGAGGAATCCTTCACCGCCGGGAAGCCGTTCATGGACACGCACGTTCCCTCCGTGCTGACCGACCAGCTCTACGAGCACGACGGTCAGATCGACGAGGAGGTCTATGTCTATGGCTCCTTCGTTCAGAGCAAGATGTATCACGCCGGTGTT
>JAGRPB010000195.1:0-4808 GCA_020439945.1 Verrucomicrobiia bacterium | reverse complement strand
CGACTGCCATCATCCGCACACGATGAAGCCGCTCGCGGCCGGCAACGCGCTCTGCATCCGCTGTCATCTCCCGCAGAAATACGACACCATCGATCACCATCATCACCAGGTTGGGAGCACTGGTGCGCAGTGCGTGGAGTGCCACATGCCGCACAAGAATTTCATGGTCGTCGATGCCCGACGCGATCACAGCCTGCGGATTCCCCGGCCCGACTTGACGAAAAAGACAGGCGCTCCCAATGCCTGTAACCAGTGTCACCAGGATCAGACGGCCGATTGGTCCGTCAATGCCTTTCACGAATGGTGGGGCAACGGCCCGCGCAATGCCCACTACGGAGAGATCCTCGCCTCTGCTCGTAGCGGGGTGCCGGGAGGCACGCAGAAACTCATCGATCTGGCCAATGACCTCGAGCGTCCCGCCATCGTTCGAGCCACCGCCCTGAACGATCTGGCGGAGCAGCCCGTCGATCGTCAGGACATCCAGGCCGCCACCGCGCGGCTCCAGGATCCCGATCCGCTCGTTCGCATGACCGCCGCCGGGCTCATGCAACAGCTACCGGCCGCCGAGCGCATTCCTCTGGTCGCTCCGTTGCTGACCGATCCCATCGCCGCCGTTCGTGCCGAGGCGGCGCGTGTCCTGGCGGGAGCCGCGTCCCAGCTCGACGAGAACCAGAAAGCCGATTTCCTGAGAGCCGCCGACGAGTTCGAGAAAAAACAGCGCGCCATCGCCGACCGAGCGGCCGGCTACCTGCGGCTGGCGCTTTTTTACAACGACCTCGGCCGACTCACCGATGCCGAAACCGCCTACCGCAAAGCCACCACCATCGAACCGAACGCGGTTCCGGTCTGGGTGAATCTCGGCGAGCTGCTCTTTCAACAGGGCAGCTATGACGAGGCGGAAACGGCTTTCCGAAGCGCGGTGGAAAAGGCGCTGCTCGAGGAAAACCGGGGTGTCGCCCATGACGCGCTGGCGAGATTCCTTATTCGCCTGAAACGCTACGACGAAGGCGTCGCCGAACTCAAGGAAGCCGCGAGGCTCCTGCCGGAAAACGCCCAGATCCAGTATTTCCTCGGGGTGGCCCTCAACTCCACGGGACACTTCGACGACGCACTGGGCTACCTGAAAAAGGCCCACGAACTCGATCCCAACAACGCCGAGTATTTGGCCGGTCTCGCGACCATCTGCCGCGACGCCGGGCGTTGGGACGAGGCGCTCACCGCCGCGGAAAAGCTCGGCGCACTCCATCCCGATGATCGACAGGCCATGGCACTCATCGATCAAATCCGCGCACTTAGGGCGCAGCAGCCGCAGTGAAGCGGAAGGGATCTCAGAGCTTCACCACTTTGATGCCTGCCGCAGTCAGTTTCTCGTTCGCCTTTTCCGAGATGGCTCCGGTGAGCAGGATCTCCACCGTTCCGGCGCCTTGCTCTTTGGCGAAATCTTTGATGTCTTTTACAAACACGGGGCCACGCTGGCCCCAGTAGGCGAAGTCGAGATAGGCCGGAAGCATCAGTGTGCCGTCGGCGGTGATTCCCACCGGGTAGCCGCGGAAATTGGCGAATCGTTTGATCGGATTTCCCTGATCGCTCCGGTGGCGCAGGATCTCGACGTTGCGACGGAAATAGATCGTCTGCACCCGGTTGGCGGTCATGTCGGCCGCGTCGAGAAGCGTCTCCACCTTTTCCAGGCCCTCGATTCCCTTGGCCGCGCGAATGATGAGCGCCTGATCGGCGGGCGAATGAACCGTGTTCGCGAGAAAGGCGGAAGCGCGTTCTTCGGAAACCCCCATTTCCAGCAGCATCTTGCGGTTTTGCTCGAACAGTTTGGTTGGCGGGGTCAGGTAGGCGTCTTCGATCTTTTCCGCGGCCTTCCCTTCGTCGGCGGCGGTGATGAGACCGTCCCCGGGAACCAGCAGACGCAGGCTGATGCCACCCAGCGCCGAACTGCCCGATTTGCGGCTGAGCTGTTTGGAAAGCTCCTCGTTGTCGGTGTAGGGATCGACCTGGAGCTTGGAGGCGAGTTTGAGTTTTTCCTCGCTGACCTGGAACCAGTCCGTGATCGCTCCGCCCTCATAGTTGCCGCTCTCCTTCACCTTGTTCTCCGTGGAAGTGACGGCTCGTTTCCCGAAAGCGGCGATGCCTTTGGGGATGTTGAACACGGTCTGCACCGGATTCCGCGCCGCCCCAGCGATCGTCTTGGCACTGTCCACGCCTTCGGTCACCACGCCCTTGGCGGCCGATCCCGCGAGCAGCTTCTTGTCGAGCGTGGCGGCGGCCTGGATCTCCTTTACCCGCATTTTCAGGAAATCGATGCCATAGACTTCGAAGTTCCCGTACTCCGAATGCACCACGAATCGATAGAGCATCGTGTCGGCGGTGACTTCGGGTTCGACCGAATGCACGGCACTCTGGAGCCAGGCCTGATCGAGCAGTTCGGACGCCTGCCTGATGGGTGGGGTCTCGAAGTCCTGAGAATGGGCTGAATCGAGAGCGGCTCCCGTGAGAAGCCATGCCATGGGAAGAGTCCGGACGAGGGCAGATTCGAAACAGGTCAAAGCGCGGGCGGTGGGCATGACCGGAATTCACGTCCCTATCGATGCTGAGTTCAACCGGAAACGCTGCGGATATCCTCCCCCTTTTTTTCGAAACCATCGGCAATTTGTCTGTCCTTTCGATTCCTGTGACGCAAGAATCGCATCGTCCATCGAAACGAATTATCATGAGAGTTCTCACCACGTCGTTCCTTTTCCTTGCAGCTGGTCTCGCCCCCATTGCGACAGCCGAGGACGACCTCGCCAAGCAGCTGGCCAATCCGGTTTCGTCGCTCATCAGCGTGCCGATCCAGAACAACTTCGACTTCGGTTTCGGCCCCGGAGACGGCACCCGATTTATCGCCAATCTCCAACCGGTAATTCCGATCACCCTGAACGAGGACTGGAATCTGATCTCCCGGACCATCCTGCCCGTCATCGATCAGACAGGCATCGCTCTCGACGATTCCGCCGATGCCTCGGGACTGGGAGACACTGTCCAGAGTTTCTTCTTTTCGCCCGCCTCCAGCGATCCCATCTGGGGCCTGGGACCGGTCTTTCTCTTTCCCACCGCCACCGATTCGCTGCTCGGCTCCGAGAAGTGGGGCATCGGTCCCACCGGCGTCGTCTTGAAGCAGAGTGGACCCTGGACCTACGGCATGTTGGCGAATCATCTGTGGGACATCGGTGGCGACGACAATCGCGGCCCCGTGAACGCCACCTTTCTCCAGCCTTTCTGTTCCTACATCACCCCCTCGAAGACCACCTTCACCCTGAATTCCGAAACCACCTACGATTGGAATTCCGAACAATGGAATGTGCCGGTGAATTTCATCGTCAGCCAGTTGGTGACCTTCGGCAGCCAGCCGGTGCAGTTTTTTGGTGGCGCTCACTACTACCTTGAAACGCCCGAGGGAGGACCCGAATGGGGCGTGCGTTTCGGGCTGACGCTCCTTTTTCCAAAAGGGTGATCCGGGATTCGGTCTGACAGGGTTGGGTCCGCGACTCAACCCTGTTCATCCAAATTCCGAGGTAAGCGTTTTCGCGGGGATCACTTCCCCGATTAGGCGAATCTCCGTCCAAGGAAGAATCGCAAAACTGTCCCCATTATCGGTCGGTTTTGCCGATCATGAAGTTATTCCAGATCACGAGGAAGGCGCCCCAAACAACCGCAACCTGGTTGCCTTCCTGGGGATGCTTTCTTGGTGAGATCGCGTCTTTCAGCTCTCGACGATCTGCTTCAACACATAGGGCAGGATGCCGCCGGCGTTGTAGTAATCGACTTCGGCCGGGGTATCGAGGCGCACCTTGAGCGGCACTTCCACGGTGGAACCGTCTGCCTTGTGCGCGACGAGCGTGGCCGTCTGCATCGGCTTCAGTTCGCCGGCGATTCCGGTGATGTCGAAGGTCGCGTCGGTGAGATCCTTCACTTTTTCGTAGTCGGCCGGATCGGCGAAGTTCAGCGGCAGCACGCCCATTCCGATGAGGTTGGAACGGTGAATACGCTCGAAGCTCTTGGTGACGACGGCCTGCACGCCGAGGAGTCGGGTGCCTTTCGCCGCCCAGTCGCGGGAGCTGCCCATGCCGTAGTCCGCGCCACCGATGACGACGAGCGGAGTGCCGGCTTCCTGGTAGGCCATGGAGGCGTTGTAGATGAAGGTCGGCTTCGCGCCTTCTGCGCCCGCGATCTCGGTATCGGGCGCGGCCACCTCGGCGTCGCCGAAATACTGGGTGTAGCCGCCTTCGATGCCGGGGCACATCAGGTTTTTGATCCGCACGTTGGCGAAGGTGCCGCGGGTCATGACCCGGTCGTTGCCACGACGAGCGCCATACGAATTGAACTGCGCCTTCTCGACTCCGTTCTCGAGCAGATACTGACCGGCGGGTGAGGTCGGCTTGATCGCTCCGGCCGGTGAAATGTGGTCGGTCGTGACCGAGTCGCCAAAGATGCCGAGCGGACGCGCGCCGACGATGTCCTGGCTCTCGCCTTCCTTGGTGTCGAAGAACGGCGGCGACTGCACATAGGTCGATTTCTCGTCCCAGGTGTAGGTCGAGCCGGTGGTGCCGTGGATCTCGCCCCACTTCGGGTTGGCGGTATCGACGTTGCTGTAAAGCTTGGCGTAAACCTCGGGCTTGAGCGCGGCGGCGAGCTGCTCGCGGACTTCTGCCTGGGTCGGCCACAGGTCGGCGAGGAAGACGGGATTGCCTTCGGTATCGTTGCCGATGGGATCTTTCGTCAGATCGAGATCGACGCGGCCCGCAAGTGCGTAGGCGACG
>JAGRPB010000194.1 GCA_020439945.1 Verrucomicrobiia bacterium | reverse complement strand
TGATCAGGGCGCGGGCATAGATTTCCTCGAGACGAACCGCGATCGGCTCTTCCCCAACCCAGTAGCCACGACGCACCCGATCCATCCAGACCGTGTCGAAATCGTTCGGAATCGCGGCGAGATTCTTCATGTCGGCCGGATTGAGATCGGAAGCGGTGATGCGGTTGACCCGACCCACATACTCCTCGTAGATCTGATCCACCATGAACTGAGCTTCATCTTCCGCCTTGGACACCCGCGTCTTGGGCGCTTCGGGTTTCGGGAAGGTTTCCAACGTCGGCGCCTGTGAGGCCGCCGCGGCCGCCGCCACCAGCCGCTCCTCACGCGATGGTTTCTTGCCAAAAATCCGTCCCAGCAGTCCTTTCGGACGATTGTCGGTGGGAGTCGGCGCCGCCGTCGCCACTCCGGAAAGCGGAGCCGGCGAGTCAGAACCGATGGAGGCGATCTCGGTCTCATGCGTGGTGGCGGTGGGAGCCGCCTCGGCATAGGCGGCGTGATTGCCTCCGCTCACCGCTTCCTCATCGGCCATGGTTTCAGCCACTCGCGCCCCGATCGGCAGCCGATCTTCCGTCGGCCTGGCGAAAGAAAAAGGACGGGCCCGCTCCGGGAACGTCTCGGTGATTTCGCCCTCGGGCGGGGAGACGGAAGAGTCGACCGAATCCTGCACGGAATCGGCGGGGCTCGAAGCCGGGGTCGGACCTTCGATGTCGAGCTGGTTTCGGAAATTCTCTCGCAGGCCTTCAATGCGGCGCACGAGATCGTCCGATTTGCGATTGCTGTAGGCGCCCCCGGTGTCGCTGGATTGGCCGGTGGAAACCGCCGCGAAAGAAGTCACCGCCGACTCCGGAGCCGGGCCGGTGGAAACGGCCCGCGGTGGATTCTGGACCGCCATGCTGAAGCGATTATCCCGATCGCCGGTACGGGCCTCCGCCATCGAAAAAGTTTCCACAAATCCCTGCGGTTTGGTGTCGAGGTTCACCGCCGCACTCGACGTATCCGCCAAAATCACTTCGGAAACTTCCTTCGGTTTCGACGAAGGAAGCACGTCACGTCGCAATTGGGAAAGCCGCGCCGGCTCGGCGGCAGAAAGCGTATCGGCCTCGGGCGAAGCCGGCACAAAAGGTCCCGATGGATCCTCGGCCACGGCCACGCCAAACAAAGCGGCACCCGACGCCACGATTAGCGCCAAAAGCCAAGCTTCTGGTGATATCCTCCGTAGTTTAAACATTTTCCCCTGCAATTCAGGCACCTGACGACGCCATATAGCGGTGTCGCATGGAAACCCAAGGCACCGGAAATAAGAAATGTGCGCTCTTAGATAGGACGACGCAAGGTGTTTCTCCCTTGAAACCTTTCAGTTGTGAGAAAAAATAAAGAACTCCACCTTGTTATCGCGAATTTCGGAATTCTTGATATTTAAGTTTTCTGAAAAATGACAAATGCCTTTCCATGGGCCAGATTCGGTCCAATTTCGCGGAGCCTGTGACTTTTTTCCCTTCAACGACGTCCCCGTCGCCACGCTCAGGCATGGATTGCCGAACGTTCAGGAGCCGACGTTGGCTGATCCTTCTCGCTTCCGCCTCTTTTCTCTCGGGCTGCGCCAGCGATTCCGGCATATTCCGAGTGAAAAACCCTTTCGAGGAAGAGTCTCAGGCGATTTCAAATTGGATGGAGCATCGGGACGACCCCAGAGAGACGCCGGCGCCTGAAGACTCCAGTCGATTCTTCGGTCCGGACGAAGATCAAGCCCTCTCCCCCTACTTCGGAATGGGCGGCGAGCCAGCCTCCCCACCTGCCCGAAAAAAAAGGCGTCCTCCTTCGCCTTCGCCTTCCCCCACCCCCGTTCCGACCGCGACCGCACCCGCGACGGCAGGAACGGCGTCACTCACCTCGGAGGCGCCACCGATAGTGGAAGAAACACCGGCCGTCATGACCGCACCCGCCGGCCCCAAAACCGGCAAACCCTGCTACCGGTGCAACGGCAAGGGCTACCGACTCAGCAGTCTCGACTCGAACGCCGAATTCGTGACTTGTGACGCCTGTGGCGGCACGGGTCGCAGATAGGCTCCACGAACTTTCTCCCCAATTCAAGCCACCCAACCGTGCCCTCAACCCGCTACGATATTCTCAAGACAGACTTGCGCGAATCACCGCGCCGCTGGCTCGTCACCGGCGGTGCCGGCTTCATCGGATCGCACTTGATCGAGACCCTGCTGGGCCTCGACCAAACCGTCGTTTGCTTCGACAACTTCGCGACCGGCTACGAGGAAAACCTGGAGGCAGTCCGCAACCTGGTGACGCCAGAACAGGCGAATCGCCTCAAGGTCATCCGCGGCGATCTGGCCGACTACGGCGCCTGCCTGGAAGCGTGCGAAGGCATCGATCACGCTCTTCACCAGGGAGCCCTGGGATCCGTGCCGCGCTCCATTGAAGATCCCGTGGGAAGCCATGAAGCAAACGCGACAGGAACGCTGAACCTTTTCACGGCCGCAAGAGAAAAGGGCATTCGACGGGTCGTCTATGCTTCGTCCAGTTCCGTTTACGGAGACGAACCGAATCTGCCCAAAGTCGAGGAAAAGACCGGAAAACTTCTCTCTCCCTACGCCGCGACCAAGGCCATCGCGGAAGTCTACGCCGAGTCCTTTTCGCAATGTTATGACATGGAATTCTGCGGGCTCAGGTACTTCAATGTCTTCGGTCCTCGACAGGATCCCGATGGCCCCTACGCCGCCGTGATTCCCATCTGGATCGCTTCGATGATTCGTGGCGAACCCGTCTACATCAATGGCGATGGCGAGACCTCCCGCGACTTCACCTACGTGGCGAATGTCGTGCAGGCCAACCTGCTGGCTGCCACCGTCCCCGAACTTCCAGAGCCAGCGCGGGTTTTCAACGTCGCCATCGGCGGTCGCACGACCCTGAATGAATTGTTCGAATCGCTGCGAGAAGCGCTGAAACCGCTCCGGCCGGAACTTGAGATCGCCGATCCGGTCTACCGGGACTTTCGCCCCGGCGACATCCGCCACTCTCATGCCGACTATTCACGCGCCAGGGGCGAACTCGGATTTGCTCCGACGCACGATCTCTCAGAAGGGCTCGCCCTCGCCATGCCTTACTACCTGAGCCAAGTCGATTGACTCGATTCAATCAGTCAGCCAGCCAGCCGTCGCATGTCTCGAAAACTGCGTATTCTCTGGGTCAAGTCGGGGCCCCTTTTTCCTCTCAACACGGGTGGACGTCGACGCACCCATGCGATGCTGACTGAACTTTCGCGCGTTCATCACGTCACT
Source organism: Verrucomicrobiia bacterium (assembly GCA_020439945.1). Classification (GTDB taxonomy): domain Bacteria; phylum Verrucomicrobiota; class Verrucomicrobiia; order Verrucomicrobiales; family DEV007; genus JAEUHH01. The sequence continues at coordinate 6,302 of JAGRPB010000194.1, read as the reverse complement.
TGGTTGGCGGGACTCCCCATCGCCACTCGGCTTGATTCGCGGGAAGAAGCGGATCCCTATGCCCGGGAAAAACATTGGATCCGAACGGTTGAATCCGCCAAAGGCAGTCTTCGCTTCTATTTCGAGATCCTGGCAAACCTGACCTCGACCTTTCCTTACGTGCTGGACCGCTATCGTTGCCCTGAAATCCGGGAAAAAATTCGTTCGTTCGATGCCTGCGGTGATTTTGATCTCATCGTCTGCGACTTCCTGACTCCCGCCGTTCACTTCACCGGGTGGCAAACGAAAACTCCCGCGGTCCTTTTCCAACACAATGTGGAATCTCAAATCTGGCAACGCCTCACCGAAGAGAAAACGAACACGCCGAGCCGCTTCTATTTTCGAAACCAGTATCGGCGGATGTTTCGAGCCGAGCGGAGACTCTCTGCCGACTTTGATGGTGTCATCACCGTTTCGCCCGAGGACTCCAGATTCTGCCGCGAGGAATATGGCCTGACCAACATCCTCGGAGAAGTACCCACGGGAGTCGATACCGACTATTTTGCTCCTCCCGCCAATCGTGAACCGGAAAGAGGACTGATAGGATTCCTCGGCTCGATGGACTGGATGCCGAACGTGGAGTGTGTCCAGCACTTCGCCCGCGACATTTTTCCTGACATCAAAGCGCGCCACCCGGAGGCGCGATTCCGCATCATTGGTCGCTCTCCTACCTCCTCGGTCAGACAACTCGCCGCTGAGTCACCGGACATCGAGGTCACCGGAACCGTGGAAGACGTCCGCCCTCATCTCGATTCCTGTGAAGTTCTGGTGGTTCCATTGCGCTCGGGCGGAGGGACCCGGATCAAGATCTTTGAAGCGATGGCGCAGGGAGTCCCGGTCGTATCGACCATGATCGGTGCGGAGGGATTGCCGGTCACCCACGAACGGGATATTCTGATCGCCGACGATCCGGGAGAATTCGGGAATGCGGTCGTGCGATTGATTGAAGACGCCCAACTGGCGAAAACGCTTTCGACAAACGCTCGCCAAAAACTGGTGGCGGAACACAGCTGGGAGAGCGTGACTCGTAAATTCGTCGAGCTCTGCCTCTCCGTCACCAAAGCCAAAAACTGAAACGCCGCGTTTTTCCCATGTCCGACCCCCGCACTCCCGAGCGCATTCGTCACCACTTCGAGGTGGAGCGCGAACTGGCGACCCGCATGCGGGCGTCGACACGGGAAGAAAGGACCGAGCTTTTCAAGACGCTTTACACCGAGTTGTTCGAACGCGTCCCGGATCATCCAAGGCTCACGCGCCGGGAAACGCCGGAAGAATCCAGCAAAGGAGTCGAAAACCAACTCCGTCTCGTCAAACGGCATCTATCTGGATCGGTGGTATTCCTCGAGATCGCTCCCGGCGATTGCCGACTCGGCCACGCTGCCGCCCGCCTGAGCCGAAAAGTAATCGGAGTCGACATTTCCGATCAACGTTCGAAAGGCGATGCGTCGCCGGAGAATTTCGAACTCGTTGTCTACGACGGCTACCATCTCGATCTGCCGCCCGAATCGATCGATGTCGCGTTCAGCTACCAGTTTCTCGAGCACCTTCATCCGGACGATGTCGACGGTCACTTTGAACTGATTCACCGCCTGCTCAAACCCGGAGGTGTGTATGTCTTTGACACTCCGCATCGCTATTCGGGTCCACACGATGTATCGAGATTCTTCGGCGACTCGCTTCAATGTTTCCATTTCCAGGAGTGGACCTACCGGGAGATGATCGGGTTGCTGAAACGGCACGGTTTTGATCGAGCCTGGATTCATCGAAAAGGTCGGGAATGGCGAAGCCCCCTCTTTCTCTGGATCACTCTTGGGGTGGAATCCTGCGTCGGCTGCCTGCCGAAGCAATGGCGCCAGAAAATCGCGACAAAGATTTTTCCCTCGGTCACATTGACCGGTCACAAGTCCGCGGCTTGACACAAGGAGGTTAGGAAAGGTCATCCCCCTCCCCCTCCCCCTCGATGAATATCGGTTTCGGAAGTCGATGAGTGACACCGGGAACGCACCGGCCCTCGCCTTGACATTGCGCGCAATTTCTTGAAAATGTGAGCTTTTTCGCCCTTGCGGCGCATTCCCCTGATTTTCTTCTCTCGTTCGAAAAACCACCCTCCCATGAAGCGCATTCTTTCCCGTTGGTTCGGGAGCCACCCGGACCAAACTCCTGTCGTCGTATCTTCCGGCACTGCCGATATCGAAACCCTGGAACCCCGGGTGCTGTTTTCCGCGGCTCCGGTGGAAGTCCCGGACAGTGGCGATCAAACTGCCCAGACGCCTGAACCGGACACCTCGGGTGATACACAACAGGGTCAGGTCGCGGACTCAACAGGGTTGAATGAGACTCCGGCTCTGGATCAGGGTTCGGTGGAAATCGTGGCGGAGGCCGCGAAGCAGCGCTGGATCGATGCGGGCATCTCGGATGCACAGTTGGATGCGCTGAATTCAATCACCTACCAGATTACCGACCTGGGCGGCGAACAGGTCAGTTCGGCGAACGGAACAACCATCACGATTGACAAGGACGCGGCGGGACGGGGCTGGTTCATCGACGGTACGCCTGGCGCGGATGAAGAGTTTGTCGCAGACACCGACTCCTCGTTGGACGCGGTGGATGGCTCGGAAGCGAGTGAAGGAATCGATCTACTCACGGCTCTGCTTCACGAACAGGGACACGTGCTTGGGCTTGATGACGGAATCACCGGCAGCGTGCTCATGGATGGGGAAATCGGCAAAGGCGAACGCAGACTGCCTGCCTCCGGTGAAGCGATTGACGCCGGGCCCGGCAGCCTGCAGGGAGATCATTATCTGACAGCTGTCGGCAATATTTTATTCACTCTCGACAAATCGACGTTGGCGGAAGGAGAGTCCGCCACGGTCAATGGGAGCTTCGACAACGGAGGAAGCCTGACGAACACGGTTTCCGTGTATTGGGGTGACGGCACGATCGATCATCAAACGCTGACGGGTGGAGTCAGCACTTTCTCCGCCACCCATCAGTATCTGGAAAACGGGGCCTTCGAAGTCAACGTCATCGTGACCGAAGGGACTCTCGGCCAGGCGCTCGCCGGACATTGGAATTTCGATGACGGCACCGCCACCGACCTGACGACTTATGGTAATAACGGCTCGGGCGGCACGATTGCCGGTGGCGACACGCCATTCGGTTCCGGACAGGTGTTGGCGGATGGCAGCGTGAGCATTCCATCCACAGGTCCACTCGACACGCTCAATGACGAGATCACCATCTCCTTTTGGGCAAAAGTGGACTCCAGCACTCCGGCTTGGTCCCGAGTCCTCACCAAATACACCAGTTCTCCGGCTGTCGGCTGGCACATCAGCAAATACAACGCCACGACCGACATCAACATTCGTGCCGATACGGTCGGAGATGACAGTCGGAACAATCAGAACCTGCTCTTTGCCGGTGACGACGTATTCGACAACACCTGGCACCACGTCGTTTTCACGCTGAACAACGGAGTCGCACGTGAATATCTCGATGGCACTTTCATTCAAGAGCAGAACTACCAGCACGGCGACGGACTCGCCAATATCGGAAATCTCGTCGTCGGGTCCGCCGGACTGGTGGGATCCGTGGACGACCTCGCTCTTTGGGGCCGTGTCCTAAGTGACACCGAGATCGGACAACTCGCCGCCGCGCCTCTGGAAGTAAACAGCACTTCGGGTACCGCTGAGAGGATTCTGGTGACCGATGTCGCTCCGGTGATCAACAGCCTTCGGACGACACCGGGCGCCGCGGCTGGTGAAGTGAGCCTGACGGTCGACTTTTCCGATCCCGGCACCCTCGACGAACACAAGGCGGTCATCGACTGGGGTGACGGCGGCGAGCCCGAGGAAGTCCTCCTCGTCACGGGTGCTCGCACCCTCCAGATCTCGCACGCCTACACGCCCTCTTCGGATGCCACGATCAACGTGACTGTCGTGGATCGCATGGGCGACGCGGTTGGCATCTGGAATTTCGATGCCGGCAACGGCGTAGACTCTTCCGGGAACGGCAACGATGGCACTGGTGGTGCGTTCAGTTCGGACACCGCGAGCGTCTTCGGAGGCGGCCAGTCGCTCGACGGAGCTGGCACACCGATCACGGTGCCGAATAGTCCTTCCCTCGAGGGTATGGATGACGAAATGTCGCTTTCGTTCTGGATCAAGGGAGATGCGAGCAGCGAAGGCAACTGGGTACGTATCATCCGCAAGGGCACGGAGGTCACTGGAACGACCAGTTGGATGGTCACGCGATACAGCAACACCGACGACCTGCTCATTCGAACCGACACCATCGGAACCGGCGGTGCCCACAATCGCAATCAACACGACGGTCAGGGCGGCCCGATTCTCGACAACGAGTGGCACCACGTCGTCTACGTTCTCAACAACGGCGTTTCCCAGGAATACGTCGATGGCATTCTCACCAACCAGGAATCCTATCCTGTGGGCGAAGGCCTTTCCAACACCGAACCCGTTTCCATCGGACACGCGATCAACTCGGCACTGCTCGATGAAGTGATCCTCTACGATCGCGCCCTGACTCCGCAGCAGGTGGCGGCACTCACGGGCGCGATGGACGTGTCAAATGCACGGGATACAAAGTCTCTGGAAGTGACCACCGGAGGCGTGGCGATCTCTGATTCAACGCCCGGCGGCGACAACAACGACTACCAACTCACCTACGATCCGATCGGCAGCGGTTCCGGTCCGGAATACGTCATCACCGATCCGGTCTCCGGTCTCGACATGCGAGTCCCGGTCGCCAATGTGACGGAGCCTATCGTCATCAACGGTAGCGAAGGCGACGACACCCTGACCATCGACCTGAGCAACGGAGCCATTTATCCGGCCATCAATTTCGACGGCGGCGCCGGCGGCAACGATGACATCATCATCACTGGAGGTGGACTGGGAACGGCGACCTACGGCTTCGTCAACGAGAACGACGGCTCGATCCAACTCGAGGGTCAGGGACTCATCACCTACACCGGCCTCGAACCGGTCACCTCCACGATTACGGCGGCCGATGTGGTGCTCAATTACGCCGGTGGCGCGGAGACCATCACCATCACGGACAACGGCACCACCATCACGGTCGATTCCACGCTTGGTGAGAGCGTTACTTTCAACAATCCAACGAACTCTCTCGTCATCAACGCAGGCACCGACGACACCGTTGTCTTCGCCAATGCTTTTTCGATGGCGGCCGACCTGACCATCACCGGGGCCAACACGGAGCTTTCGGGTCAGGTCGATATCGGGGCCAACGACCTGATCTTCAACGGCAATGCCCAGCAGACCACGACAGGCGTGACGCTGACGGCCAGCACGATTGCATTCAATGGTGACACCACCCTGCTGAACACGGGCGGGGGAGCTTTCCAGATCAGAGCGGCAAGTGGCGCCACCAATGCTTCGGGAAGCCTGTTCAACGTGAATGGCGGACGTCTCCAATTGCTCGGCGGCACGACGTTTACGAACAATGGCGACATCGTCACCGGCGCCGGCACTGCATCGCCTGTGTTCGCAGACAGCCAGACAAATGCCAACAACCGGATCATCAACAACGGCGTCTTTACCCACAACAGTTCGCAGATTCGCCTCTATGTCGAAATCACGAATACCGCTTCCGGTCAGCTGATTTTCGATACGACTGCTGGCAATGGTGAGGTGCAGATGAAGGCGCCCCAGACCATCGGAACCGGGGGCGTGATCAGGAATCAGGGATCTGTCACCGTCACGGGAGGCAACACCTTCCGATTCGATGAAAGCGGACAGGTCATCAACGAAAATGGCGCCACTTTCACTCTGGCGTCAGGCAATCTGGCCTTTGCCGAAGATGCGACGTTCACCAACCAGTCGGGGGGCATCGTCAACCTGAGCGGCGGCTCCGTCACCGTCGACGCCACGACCTTTGTCAGTGAGGCGGGAGGCACGCTGAACCTCAACAACGGCAGCCTCAACCTGATCAATGGTGGCAGCGCTACCAGCGCGGGCACCGCAAATCTTTTCGACGTTGATTACACGATCGGTGGAACCGGTACTTTCACCAACGATGGTATCTTCAACTTCACGCCTAATGGAACGGCGCGAGATTTGACCCTGAATACGTTGTTTCAGAACAATGGAACGACCAACTATTCCGTCGGCGACCACTTTGACTTGTTCGGAACCGGGAGTTTTTCCAACGCCGGAATCTTTAATCATTCCATCAACGGAAACGACAACCTGCGCCTTAACAGCTTCACCTTCAACAATCAG
>JAGRPB010000193.1 GCA_020439945.1 Verrucomicrobiia bacterium | reverse complement strand
GAGGACATCTGGGCCTTTCTTCCCTTCGCTCAACCGGAGATTCCCGACACCGATTCAACAGGGTCAGGTGGGGGAGTAAACCCTGTTGACTCCTTTCTCCTCGCGAAACTGGACGAGGCCGGATTCGAACCGGCGCCCCAGGCGGATCCGCTCACATTGATTCGGCGCGCCACCCTGGATCTGACCGGACTACCACCGACGCCGGAGGAGATCGCCGCATTTCAGCAAGCATCGAGTCACGATTCGGAAGCCGCGTGGCGCGAATTGATCGATCGCCTCCTCGCGAGCCCCCGCTACGGAGAGCGATGGGCGCAGCACTGGCTGGATGTGGCCCGCTACGCCGATACCGGTGGAATGTCGAACGACTATGAACGCTCCAACGCCTGGCGCTATCGGGACTACGTCATCCGTGCCTTCAACGAGGACAAACCCTATGATGACTTTGTGCGGGAGCAGTTGGCGGGCGACGAACTGGCAGATGCGTCGCTCCTTGAACGAGAATCCGGTGATCGGCTGGCGTTCCTGCAAGCACGCACCGTAGGCGACTATTCCGACGACGAGGCCGAAAAAATCATCGCCACCGGATTCCTCCGGATGGGTCCTTGGGATCCGGCCATGGTGAAAAACCCGGAGGCCCGGCAACTCTATCTCGATGATGTGGTCAATTCGGTTGGTCAGACTTTTCTCTCCACCACCATGCGTTGCGTGAAGTGTCACGATCACAAGTTCGATCCCATCCCGACCCGCGATTACTACCGGATGTATGCGGTGTTCGCCGGCACCCAGATGGCCGAGCGACCGGTGCCGTTTCTGTCGGGGGAAAATCGCGAAGGCTTTGCCGAAGGCCGGGCCATGGTTCAGCGTCTGCTCGATTTTGCCCGCGAAAAGCGGGACGCGCTCTTGGAGAAGCAGGAGGCCGCGGCCCGGAAATGGTTCGAAGAGCACGGTCTCGACTATGTTTCCCTGGAGGATCGCAAGGATTTGCCGGACGAGAAGAAGCCGCCCCGTCACGTGGGACTCTCTGTCGAGGAACAGGGGCGCCTGAAGGTGCGGGAGCAGGATGCCTGGATCTGGGAGCGCCGGCTGGAACGCTATGAACCGATGGCGCAGACGGTCTACAACGGGTCCGATCCCAAGTTTCTCAATGCTCGCAAACTGCGAATGCCGGACAAGCCCGGTGCCGACTGGCGACCCGAAAATCACATCCTCATGGGCGGCGCGCTGGCAGCGCCGGGTGATGCGGTGGGCCCTGGCGTGCTCAGTGCTCTTGGTCTGCCGTTGAAAGGCGCCGACGAGAAGGATCCCTATCGAATCGCGGACCCGATCGAAGGGCGACGCCTGGCTTTCGCCAACTGGGTCGTGGATCCGGAAAACCCGCTGACCGCGCGATCGATCGTCAATCGGGTCTGGCAGCAGCACTTCGGGCAGCCGATCGCCGGAAATCCGAACAACTTCGGCGCCAGCGGTCGCAAGCCGACGCATCCGGAATTGCTGGACTGGTTGGCGACCGATTTCGTGGAAAACGGGTGGACCTTGAAGCGGCTGCATCGTCTCATCATGACCTCCCGGGCCTACCGCCAGGCGAGCCAACATCCCGGGCGGGAATACCTCGCCGCCAAGGATCCGGAGAATGCCCTGCTCGCCTACTTCCCGACGCGCCGTCTCACCGCGGAAGAGATCCGGGATTCCCTGCTCGCCCTGACCGGTGAACTCAGAAACACCTCCGGTGGCCTGCCGGTCAATCCGGAGATCAATCTCGAGGTCGCCCTGCAGCCGCGGATGATCCAGTTCTCGCTGGCGCCCGCCTACCAGCCCGACCCGGAGCCGGAACGACGCAATCGCCGGACCATCTACGCCTACCGCGTGCGGGGCATGGCCGATCCGTTTCTCGAGTTGTTCAATCGACCGAACCCGAACGATTCCTGCGAATTCCGCGACAGCGCGGCGGTTTCGCCTCAGGCGTTTACCCTGCTCAACAGTGACACCATCACCGATCGATCCATCGCCTTCGCCGAGCGCCTGCGGAGCGAGTCCGGGGACCGGGATGCGCAGATCGCGGCCGCCTTTCGACGGGTCTTTGGGCGTGAGCCGGAAGACGCCGAAAGCGATCGACTGGGTCGCTACTACGATGACATGGTGGCGTATCAGCGAGAGGTGAAGCCGGAGCCAAGGAAGTATCCGACCCACGTCACCCGATCGCTCGTGGAGGAATTCTCCGGGGAGACGTTCGATTACGAGGAGATTCTCCCGGCCTTCGAGAACTACCAATCCGACCACCAGGCGGCGGACGTCGATGCTGAGACACGGGCGTTGGCTGACGTGTGTCTGTTGCTTTTCAATTCGAACGAATTTGCCTACGTCTACTGATTCACCTCCGAAATGCGACCATGAAGTCTCCTCTCTGTTCTCGCCCTCTCCCGACGGCAAACTCCCGTCGCGAATTTCTCTTCGGCCTCGGTGCCAGTCTCGGCAGCGTGGCCATGAGCAACCTGATCGCCGCTGATCCCATGGGCGGAGTTGGCCCTCTCGCGGTGAAAAAGCCCATGCACAAGGCGCGGGCGAAGAACGTCATCATGCTTTTCATGGAAGGCGGTCCCAGCCAGGTCGACACCTTCGATCCCAAACCGGAACTCAACGCATTGCACAAACAGGAATCGAAACTGACGGGTGGCCTGGAAACCGGTTTCAAATTTTACGTCGGCAGCCCCTTCGGTTCCCGCAAGGTTGGCCAGGCGGGACTTGATATGAGCGATCCCTGGGTTCACCTCGCCGATCCCGAGGTGGCCGACGAGTTGTGCAACTTCCGCGGATGCCAGGCGGAATCTCTCAATCATCCGGAGGCGCTGTTTCACATGAACACCGGGAGCCGCCTCGGCGGCGATCCCGCGGTCGGCTCATGGGCCACCTACGGTCTCGGCAGCGAGAACCAGAACCTGCCTGGCTACGTCGTCATGACCGAACTGGCGCTTCCCCAGGGTGGTTCGACCAACTGGAGCAACGGATTCCTGCCGGCACATTACCAGGGAACTCGACTGCGACCGGAAGGCTCGCCCATTCTCGATCTGGACTCCCAGTCCTACAAGAGTCGCGAACACCAGCGCCGTGCTCTCGACGAACTCGCCTTTCTCAATGGCCGGCATGCCGACGCCCATCCTCAGCATGACGCGTTGGCCGCGCGGATGGAGAATTACGAACTCGCCTACCGGATGCAGATGGAAGTGCCGGGCGTTGTCGATCTCGAGAGCGAACCCGACTACATCAGGGAGATGTATGGTCTCGGAAAAAAAGAAACCGATGCCTTCGGTCGCCAATGTCTGATGGCCAGGCGTCTCGTGGAGAAGGGGGTTCGGTTCGTGCAGATCTTTTCCGGCGGATGGGACAGTCACGACTATCTCGAACGGGGGCATTCATCCCGCATCCGCAGTGTCGATCAGGGAATGGCGGCCTTGATCAAAGACCTGAAGCGGCGCGGCATGCTCGAGGATACCCTGGTCATCTGGACGGGGGAATTCGGCCGCACCCCCGACAACAACAAGCGCGGCGGCGTCTATTCGCTGGGACGCGGTCACAACGCCAATGCCATGACCATGCTCTTCGCCGGTGGCGGGGTGAAAAAGGGCGCCATCGTGGGGGCGACTGACGAGATCGGCTCACGCGCGGTGGAGTGCGTTCATCCCATCCGCGATGTCCACTGCACCATCCTCCATCTCCTCGGTCTCGACGACAACAAGCTGACCTATTTCCACGGCGGACGTTACAAGCAGTTGTCCCAGTTCGGCGGGCAGGTGATCGAGGAAATGATCGGTTGAACGCCGATCTCAATCATCCTCGGAAAGTCCAGTTGCATGGGTTTCGTGGTTTGATGGGACTTTTGCCCGAAAAACTCCGATTTAGTCTTCGGAAACGGCACGTTGCATGCGGGGCAAAAGTGGTCACGTTCAGGGACTCGCGTGGTTTTGGACGTTGAATCACTGTCATGGCACTGAATATCGGTTTTGTATCCACCCGCTTCGCTGGCACGGATGGTGTCTCGCTGGAGAGCGCCAAATGGGCGGAGGCGCTGTGGGCGGACAAGCACGTGAGCTACTGGTTCTCAGGGAACAGTGACCGGGCCGATGAGATGTCGATGTGTGTGCCGGAAGCGCATTTCGCCCATCCCGAAATCGCGTGGATCAACGGACAACTCTGGAATCGCACCACGCGGCCGGCCCTGGTCTCGCAGCGGGTGCGGGTGCTGACCGAGTATCTCAAAGGAACGTTGCGGGAGTTCGTCGACCGGTTCGGAATCGATGTGCTCATCCCGGAAAACGCGCTCGCCATTCCGATGAACGTGCCGCTCGGACTGGCGATCACGGAATTTCTCATCGAATCGGGCATGCCTTCGATCGGGCACCATCACGACTTCTACTGGGAGCGGACCCGCTTCGCGATTTCGGCGGCGAACGACTATCTCGACATGGCGTTTCCGCCGCGGCTGCCGGCGATGGCGCACACGGTGATCAATGCGGCCGCCCAGGAACAGATCTCGCGCCGGAAAGGGGTGGGGGCGATGCTCATTCCCAATGTGTTCGATTTCGACAAGCCGGCGCCGGCGCCGGATGCTTATAGCCGGGACGTGCGCGAGCAGATCGGGCTGGAGGAGGACGACATCTTCATCCTCCAACCGACCCGCATCGTGCCGCGAAAAGGGATCGAGCACGCGGTCAAACTGGTCAGCATGTTGGGCGATCCCCGCTGCAAACTGGTGATCTCCCATGACGCGGGGGACGAGGGCTACGAATACCAGCACATGCTGGAGGAACTGGCGCGCGAGGAAGGCGTCGACCTGCGGTTCATCGGCGATCGGGTGAGCGAGGTTCGCCAGCGCGACGCGGAAGGCCGCAAACTCTACACGCTCTGGGATCTGTATCCGCATGCGGACCTGGTGACCTACCCGAGCACCTACGAAGGCTTTGGGAATGCGCTGTTGGAGGCGGTGTATTTCAAGAAACCGGTGGTGGTGAATCGCTACAGCATCTACATCGAGGACATCGAGCCAAAAGGATTCCGGTTCGCGGTGATGGACGGGTTCGTGTCGCCGAATGTGGTCAGGGAAACACGGCGCCAACTCGAAGACGATGATTACCGGGCCTCGGTGGTCGATCACAACTACGAAACCGCCCGGCGCTATTTCAGCTACGTGGTGCTTCAGCGAAGCTTGCGCAATCTGCTCAACGGCCTGGTGGGATGGGCTCCGGAGAACCCACGCAAGAGCCGGAAATGAAAACCTCAAGATGAATCCTCTGACTCGCGACATCGCCGACCGGATCGCCCGCCGCTTTTCCTATCTGTATGGGGAGGAAGCGGTTCCGGGTCTGATGCGCCGGCTTCGGATGATGATGGGCCGTTACGGTATCGGGCTGGAGTCGGTGTCGCACAGCGGCGCGAGATGGGACGAAAACGAAACGGTCCTGATCACCTATGCGGACACCATCTCGACCGAAGGCGAGACGCCGCTTCGGACGTTGCACGAGTTTCTCAACCGGCACGCCAAGGGAGCGATTCGCACGGTTCACCTCTTGCCCTTCTATCCCTGGTCTTCCGACGACGGCTTCAGCGTGATCGATTATCGGAAAGTCGATCCGCGCTACGGCGATTGGGAGGATATCGAGAGGATGCGGGGCGATTTCCGCCTGATGTTCGATCTGGTGTTGAATCACTGTTCCCGGCGCAGCCAGTGGTTTCGCGATTTCGTGGTCGGGATCGCTCCGTCCAAAGACTATTTCCTGCCGACGGACCCGAGCCTGGATCTCAGCGAAGTGGTCAGGCCGCGTTCGCTGCCCCTGCTAACCAAGACATCGACCCGAGCGGGAGAGAAATGGGTCTGGACCACTTTCAGTGCCGACCAGGTCGACCTGAACTGGAAGAATCCCGACGTGCTGTTCGATTTTTTCGATATCCTGTTCCTCTACCTTGCCAAGGGCTCGGACATCCTTCGCCTCGATGCGGTGGCCTTTCTCTGGAAGGAAATCGGCACGAACTGTCTCCATCTGCCGCAGACCCACGAGGTGGTGAAACTGTTTCGCGATCTGCTGGATGTCGTCGCTCCCGGCACCGTCCTGCTGACGGAGACCAACGTGCCTCACGAGGAAAACATGAGCTATTTTGGCGAGGGGGACGAGGCCCACATGGTCTACAATTTTGCCCTGCCGCCGTTGTTGCTCCACGCCTTGCTCAGGAACGACGGCACCCACCTGACCCGATGGGCTTCCGGACTGCCGGATTTCCCCGACGGGCAGACGTTTTTCAATTTCACGGCTTCTCACGACGGAATCGGGGTGCGGCCCCTGCAGGGGATCGTCGACGATTCCGAACGCGACTGGCTGGTCGAGCAGGTGAAACAGCGCGGTGGCCGGGTCTCGACCCGAGCCATGCCGGACGGGAGCAACAGTCCCTATGAGTTGAACATCACCTATCTCGATGCCCTCTCCGAGCCGGGCGATCCGGAGCTGGGTCTGACGCGATTCCTGTGTTCGCAAGCAGTGTTGATCGCCCTGCGCGGAGTGCCGGCGCTCTACGTCCACAGTCTCCTGGGAACGCCGAACGATCAGCGGGGTGTGGAGGAAACCGGGCACAACCGGGCGATCAATCGCCACAAATACCGGTTGGACGATCTCGAATCCGTGCTCGCGGATGGCGATTCGAAACAGGCGCGCGTCTTCGCCCGTCTCCTGGGCTGGCTGAGCCGGCGTCGGAATCATCCCGCCTTTCATCCCGATGCTCCGATGAAGGTGCTCGATCTCGGTCCGGGCATTTTTGCCTTCCTTCGCCACAGTGTGGATGGTCAGGAAACGATCGCCTGCGTTTTCAACCTGACGCCGGAACCGGCAAAAGTGAAAGGCGCGGACCTGCATCCTCGTCTGGCGAAAAGCGGTGAAGCCAGAGACCTGCTCAGTGGCGAAGCGATCGCGATCGGTCCGCGGCGAACGGTTTCGCTGCCGCCGTATTGGGGGCGTTGGCTCCTGGTGAATTGATGCGTTGAATCGGCGCTCGCTTTCGCGAGATTGGCGCGATATGATCCCCTTGATCGTGATGGTGGGGAACCCCACTGGAGGAACCGTGGAGTAGGTAAGAAACCAACACGAAAGAAAACTCTCAGATGAGTGCGAGACAGAATACGAAAACCAATCAGAACACCGAAGCCAATGGGGGCCGGGGAGAGACTCCCGCCGTCGGAAGCAACGGTGGAGACAATGTCGACAAGATTCGCGAATTGCTTTTCGGCGAACAAATGGTGGGCTACGAGGCGCGGTTCAAAACGCTTGAAGCCAAACTGACCGCCGAGATCGAGTCGATGCGTCAGGCGGTCGAGGACGGCTTGGCCGAGTTGCGGACCCATCTGGAGAAACGGGCCGACGAAGTGGAGGATGCCTCCGTGGCGCGCGCCGATCTGGCGGATTCTCTTGAAAAACTGGCCGCCAAGTTGCGCGGTTGATCTCCGGCGAAGCCCACCGTCGGCTTTCCTGTTTTTTCGGGAATCTGCATGGCTTCGTTCGCGTGGTTTGCGACGGTGAGTTGAGCCCCTGATCTTCGAGGTTTCGATGAGCACTGAGCCGAAACCCGCTGACAGCCTTCAGCAGCTCAAGGAGCTGATGATGGGTGACGAGCAGCGTGCCATCGCCGAACTGCGGGCGCGGCTCGATACGCTCGACGCGGATTCGGTGGAACGTCTGGCCGAGGAACTGGTGGCCGCCCTCCGGCATCGTCGCGAAAACGGGGAGGAATCGTTCGAGGAACTGGTGGCCGCCCTGCAACCCGGGACCGAATCGGCCATTCAGCGAAGCGTCACCGAGGACAAGTCGCGGCTCTCCAAGGCGCTGTTTCCGATCATGGGGCCGGCGATCCGGAACTATGTCCTCGATCTGTTTCGGGGCATGGTGAAGGATCTCAACGAGACGATTCGAGACACCACCTCGGCCGAGAGGATCAAATGGCGATTTCAGGCGAAGCTGGCGGGCAAATCCTATTCCGAGTATGTCCTGCTCCGCACCCGCAGTTTCCACATCGATGAAGTCTATCTGATGCAGCGCGATACCGGGTTGCTTCTCCTGTATGCGGCGCGAAATCCGGATCAGGAAGCCAGGGAGGAAGCGGACCTGGTTTCCAGCATGTTCACCGCGATTCACAATTTCGTTCGCGATTCATTCGGGAAGGGCGAAGCGGGCGACGACGAGGAAGACGTCTCGGAACTGGACGGCTTCACCTTCGGGGAGCGCGAGGTCTTGATCGAAGTGGGACCGGCCATGGTGCTGGCGGCGGTGTCCCATGGCGTGCCTCCCGGCTCTGTTCGTGAGGAATTGAAGGGCGTTCTCGAGATTCTCCACGGTGAACTCGGGGGCAGGCTGGATCATTTTTCCGGGGACACTGCGCTGCTGGAATCAGGTCGTCCCGCCCTGCGTCGGGCCCTCTTGGAAAGCCGAAAGGAGGAAAGCGGCGGAGGCGGTCTCTGGAGAGCGTGGGTGTTTCTCGGAGTGATCGCGGCCGCGGTCGCGATTTTCTGGGCGATCGGATTTCGCGAACAGAAAAGATGGGATCGGTTTGAGGCAAGTCTGCGGGCCGAGCCCGGGTATGCGGTGACCGAAGTCGAACCCGACGGCTGGTGGCGGAAGCGTCTCGTCCGGGGAATCCGCGACCCGCTGGCGAAAGAACCGGCGGCGCTGGTGGGCGAGTCGGGAATCGAGGCGGAAAAGGTGCGCTTCGAGTTCACTCCGATGGCGTCGCTCGAGCCGGACTTTGTCGCGAAACGGGACGCACCGAGCGAGGCTTGGCAGACCCGGATTCTCGATACCTTGGGGGAGGTGAAAGCCCTGGCCGAATCGGCGGCGACCTCGGGAGAGACCAAGGTCCTTTCCCAGCATCTCGCCGGTCTTCAGGAACAGCTGGAAGAAACGCGGCGGGCGGACGAGACGAAATCGCGTTTGCTCGTGCGATCCCTCATCGAGAGTCAGTTTGCCGGGACGGCGGGCCTGAAGGTTGCGGTCTCGGAGGCGGGGGACCGCCTCGTTCTCAGCGGTGAGTTGGAACCCGAGGATCTGGTTCGGGTTCGGGCTCAGTTGGAGCCGCTGGCCGGTCTCATCGAGATCGACGCGTCGGGATTGGGAGAGAATTCGTCGGCGCGTTGGCTTCAGTGGCGCAACGATCTGGAAGCGCTCGCGATCCCTTTCGCGGACGGATCGATGCGAGCGAATGACGAGCGGCAGATTGACGAGATCGTCGGCCTGATGCAGAAGCTCGACTCGGTGTCGTCACTCCCCCCGAAGTTCGAGGTGTTGGCGCATCCCCTGATTGGCGCGAATCGACAAGCGAACCGGGCCATCGAACAGTCGCGGGCCGAATCGGTGAAATCCCGCCTCGTCGAAAGAGGCATCGACGCCTCCCGGCTGCTTCCTGTCCTGAGCGAGGATCTGGAGCGGGCTGGTGAAGGCGTGATGATTCGTGTCATCGAACCCGGAGGGGCGGCGGACCGATGATCAAGAAGAAGATCTGCCTGATCGGTGCCTACGCGGTGGGAAAAACCAGCCTGGTCCGCCAGTTCGTCAGCGGGATTTTTTCCGATGA
>JAGRPB010000192.1:3763-9610 GCA_020439945.1 Verrucomicrobiia bacterium | reverse complement strand
GGGTTTCAGGAGTTCCGGGAGTTCATCGAAAAGGCATTTTTCCAGAGTTGTTCCTCCAAATTCAAGATTCGTTATCCAGATGTAAAGGCCCACTGCGCCTGCGATGATCCGGATCCACAATGGCGCTACAATGTTTGAATTTTGAAACATTGCCGCTGCGCCCAATGTCAGCCAGAAGAACATGGTAACAGCGCCGACTGCGAATTGAATCTTCCGTGACGATGGTGAAAAGGGAAAGGGCGTCGGTTCGTTCTGGGGTATGGTATCAGATTTTTTAGATTCACCGCGCATGCGTGCCGCAATGTTAACCGATTGCGTCTTGACCGGTCACGGGGAAAATCTACCTTCGGGCCGCACCCCGAAATCTACTCACATCCTCCTCCTTCCCGCCTTTTTTATGAAGACGCTCCGTTTCTCGATTCTCGCCGCGCTGGTCCTCTCCGCCGGCATTTCCGCTCACGCCGCCGACTGGCCCGCCTATCGTGGTCCGGACGGGGACGGCATCTCCTCAGAGACGCTGCCGAAAAAGGTGGTGCCCAGCCAGCCGGTCTGGATGGTGGAGACGAACCTCGGGTTCAGCTCTTTTTCCGTCGCGGCTGGAAAGGCCTACACGATCGTGATCCGCGAGATCGATGGCAACCCGATGGAAATCTGCCTGGCTCTCGATGCGGCCACGGGCGAGGAAGAATGGGCCGCGCCGCTCTGGCTCGGCGGTCAGTATGACGGCGGCGGAAAGTCCGGCGCCAAGGGCAACGACGGCGGCGACGGACCGCGCTCGACCCCGGTGATCTCGGGCGACAAGGTCTATGTGCTGGATTCTCACCTGCGTCTCTACGCGCTCAACGTCTCGGACGGCCAGCAGGCTTGGTCGGTCGATCTGGAGAAAAAATACAGCGCCAGCAACATCAAGTGGCAGAACGCCGCCTCGCCGGTGATCGACGGCGATCGCGTGTTCGTGGCCGGAGGTGGTCGCGGGCAGTCGTTGCTCGCCTTCGATAAGAACGACGGCAAGCTGCTCTGGAAAGGTGAGAACGATGCTATCACTCACGCGTCGCCGGTGGTGGCCGATCTGCTCGGCGTGCGCCAGGTGATCTACTTCACCCAGGAAGGGCTCGTGGCCTGCGCGGTGGAGGATGGCAAGGTGCTGTGGCGTCAGGCTTATCCGTTCAAGGTTTCGACCGCGGCGTCGCCGGTGGTTTTTGAAGACATCGTCTACTGCTCGGCCGGTTACGGTGTCGGCGGTGGCGCTTACAAGATTTCCAAGGACGGCGACAAGTTTGCTTCGGCCGAAGTCTGGCGCACGGAGAACGACAACATCAACCACTGGAGCACGCCGGTGGTGAAGGATGGCTATCTCTACGGCATGTTCAGCTTCAAAAAATACGGTGAAGGCCCGCTGGCCTGCATCGACATCAAGAGTGGCGAGCAGAAGTGGGCCAAGGAAGGCTACGGTCCCGGCAATGTGATTCTTACCGCCGACGGCACGCTGGTCGCGCTTTCGGATTCGGGTGAAATCGTCCTCGTCGAGGCGAAACCCGACGCCTATACCGAGATCTCGCGCGCCGATGTCCTCGACGGCAAATGCTGGAGCACCCCGGCGCTGGCGGATGGCAAGGTCTACGTGCGGAGCACGGTGCAGGGGGGCGCGTTCGATTTCACGAAGTGATCGGACGCGAATCGCGATAGGCGATTTGGGATGGGCGATCTGCGATAGCGCGGTCAGCGACCGCGCCTACAGATTTACCAATCGAACGGGTGGGGCTTGTAGGCGCGGTCGCTGACCGCGCTTCAGACTTGAGCTCGCTCTCGCGACCGCCGTCCGCGGGAGGCTTGGGCGATGAAGTGATCGTCGATGCGGCTTCAGCCGCATTCGTGAAGAATCGACTGAAGTCGATTCTACATTCGGCTCACCACCGCGAGCACGATGGCGATGGTGAGGAGGACCGTTCCGGCGATACGCCAACCGAAGGCGCGCCCGGAATGGTGCCGTTCGTGATTGCCGAGCATCGGTCCGATGGCGGCGACGAGCACGATTGCCCACAACCCGCGTGAGGCGTAGGCCACGTTGATGCCGGTGGCGTCGTCGAAATAGCTCAGCGCCAAGCCCATCATCACCGCCTGCACGCCGACGAGGAGGGCACCGCCGAGCGCGAATCGTTGGGAACCGGGGGGCAGTTTCAGCGACGGGCGGCCCTGGATCAGCCAGATGATCCCCGACACCACGCCCACGCCGATGGAGGACAGGGCGAGAAAGGTCATCGCGCCGAATTGCTCGGACCACATTCGCACCAGCACGTCGCAGATGCCGAAAACCGCGGCGCTGAGCAGGGCGGTGATCACCGCCGTCGCGTGTCCGGCGGCTTGTTTGCCGAAATCTCCGGCCCCCATCAGGAAAATGCCGGTCGCCGTCAGAGCTGCCGCGATCCAGAGGGCGAGGGGAGGCATGGTTCCCGCGAGAATGACTACTCCGATGGCGACAAAGACGACCTTGGTTCCCATCAGCGGCGTCACCAGCGAGACATCGCCGATCCGGATCGAAAGAAACGTCAGCCAGGTGCCGAGGAAAAAGGCGACCGTCACCAGCAGGGGATGCAGAATCAGGTCCCAGCGGACGTCAGCCGTTTCCAGCAGCAGGAGCGGCGCGAAAACCAGGGCGACGGCGAAATTCGTCCAGTGAAAGGACTGATTCATCGTCACGCCCTGGACCAGGCCGCGTTTGATCAGCAGCGAGCTGAACGCGTAGATCATGGCGGCGCAGAGAGGAAGCAGGAGATACCAGGGCACAGGGAAACGCGGAGGTCGGAGCGCGGAACGGGGAAAGGATGGGGGCGGGTGCGGGAATTGAAAGGGGAAATGATAGACGCCGAGATCCGACCGAGATTTCGACGGAAAATTCTCGTGGCGTCGCGACGTTGGCGCTTCGATGGGTGAAGCCAATTCATGTCAGAAACCCAACTCCAGATCATTCTCGCGGAACCGGGGCGTTTTGAATCGGCGCTTGGAGAGGTGCCCGCCGCGGGTCCGAACGAAGCGCTGGTGCGAATCCGGCACATCGGTGTGTGCGGGACGGACATTCACGCCTTTCACGGACGGCAGCCGTTCTTCGAATACCCGCGCATCCTCGGTCACGAGCTCGGTGGTGAGGTGATCTTGGCGCCGGACGGGAGCGATCTGAAAACGGGCGACATCGTGGCGGTGGAGCCCTACCTGAACGACCCGGACAGCCCGGCCTCCCGGCGCGGCAAGACGAACTGTTGTGAAAGCTTGCGCGTGCTCGGCGTGCATTGCGATGGCGGCATGCGACCGGTCATTGCGGTTCCGGTGGAAAAGCTGCATCGCTCGCAGACGCTTTCGACCGAGCAACTGGCGCTGGTGGAAATGCTCTGCATCGGGCGGCACGCCGTGGAGCGGGCGCGGGTCGACTCGGGCGAATTCGCTCTCGTGATCGGCGCCGGGCCGATCGGAATGAGCGTGCTGCAGTTTCTCCAGACCAAGACCGACCGGGTGGCGGTGGCGGATATCTCAGAGAGCCGGCTGGCGTTTTGCCGGGAGGGGCTGGGCGTTGACCTGACCCTGTTGAGTGGCGGACCTGACCCTGTTGAGTCCACGCTGCGGGCGCTGAGCGGCAGCGGCGAACTGCCGACCGTGATCTTCGACGCCTCGGGAAATGCGGGCTCGATGATGGGAACGTTCGACCTGGCGGCTCACGGCGGGCGGATCGTTTTTGTGGGGCTTTTCCAGGGCGAGGTCCGTTTCAATGATCCGAACTTTCACCGCCGCGAATTGACCGTGATGTCGAGTCGGAATGCGACGGCGAACGATTTTCGCGAAGTGATCCGGGCCATCGAAACCGGCGTAGTCGATACCACGCCGTGGATCACGCATCGGTTGGGACTCGGCGAAGTGCCCGCGCGATTCGCCGAGGTCATCGCGTCGCCCACGTTACGGAAAGCGGTGATCGCGGTGGAGGAGTAGCGTCTACCGATCTCAAGTCCGGCGGAGCGCGATCAGCGATCGCGTCTACAAGACCCGGTGTCCCGCGATGTAGGCGCGGTCGCTGACCGCGCTTTGGTGGGGAAGTTGGTTCGCAAAAACTCGCCTTCGTTTGCGTCCATTCGCGGTTCCGGAAATGTTGGGACACGAATTTTCGCGAATGGGACGAATGGTCACGAATGTGACTTCGCCATGAAGTAGGGAAAGGAAAGCGGCGCCGCGTCAGGAAGCCATCGACGCGGCGCCAGCATCGACGAACGGAGGGTAATCGTCGGCGATGCAAAATTGTCGTTCCCAGCCGAGCAGATCGAGGACTCGGCGTACGGCTGGTTTCAAATTGTTCAGCCCGATCCGGGCAGCGGAGTGATCGGTGGGCGAAGGTGCCAGGCTGTGGTGCAGGTGGATCAGCGCCTGAACGGCCGTGCTGTCGATTTCTTCCACCTGGCAGAGATCGAAGGCGATTTCGGTCACTTCCTGGTCCGCGAAGGGGAGCAGGTCGCCTTCAAGGGCGGCGGCGTGTTTTGCCTCGAAAACGGGTCCACCAACGGTGACGACCAGTTTTCGGGTATCGGGCTGAAAACAGACGGCGGCGGACATGAAATAGTTTTAAATCTCAAAACTCAGTATCATTATTTATAATTTTCGTCAATAAAGAAGTTTCAGGAAATTTAGAGAGATTCCAAAAACAGGCAAAAGCTAAAAATTATTGTTTTTATAAAGAAATCAGGAGATAGTTGGCTTCCCAGCGCCCTCGATTTTCATCCTGCGTCATGAAAGGCCGTATTCTGCTCGTCGACGACAATCCCAACCTGACCCACTTGCTGGCTCGGGCGTTGGCGAAATTTGGCTATGAAGCCTACGAGGAAAACGACTCTATGCGGGCGCACGCGACGATCCAGCGCCTGAATCCGGATCTGATCCTGCTGGATGTGATGATGCCCGGGAAAGACGGCGGCGATGTGCTCGCCGAATTGCGTGCCGACTTTCACCTCAGCCGCATCCCGGTGATCATGCTCACCGCCTTGGCCCACGAAGCCGGCAGCCTGGCTCACATCGGCGGCGGGAATTGCCCGGTGATTGGGAAGCCGGTGGAGCTAAGCGTTCTCGTCCACGAGATCGAGCGGATGCTGGGGCGCGTGGCGGCGTGAACTCAATCGCCAAACGGGGATATCGTTGGCCCTTCAGTAGCTTTCTGGAGGATTTCGAACACTTCCACGTAGGCTTTGAAGTTCCGGTGCTCGGAACCTTCGGGTGCTTGGTCCACAAAGTTGTAGGGTGACCACAAGATGACGGTCTCGTGGTTGCC
The DNA here is from genome assembly GCA_020439945.1 of Verrucomicrobiia bacterium. Classification (GTDB taxonomy): domain Bacteria; phylum Verrucomicrobiota; class Verrucomicrobiia; order Verrucomicrobiales; family DEV007; genus JAEUHH01. Next base: position 4,311 of record JAGRPB010000192.1, on the reverse strand, counting down.
TTCGCGATTGGTTTCGAATAGCCAATACGCGCCGTCGTGGCCCCTCATCGAAAACAGTTCGTCCTCGCTGACGCTATCCCAGAATGATTCGGTATCCTGGAGATTCCGCAGCTGACTCCATTGCTGCTGGCTCAGTTCGTAACGCGTTTCCTCGGTCACTTCCCCTGTAAAAGCGCTGATCGTTACTTTTCGAACCGAGAAATTCGCGTCTGATTCGTTGGAATAAACACTGAGGGCGAAGGGATTCGAGAGCGCGGGAGAGACGGTCAGTCTGAGAATTGGGGTTTCGGGTGGCGTTGGACTTTCGAGTGAAAGCTCATCCATGCAGCGGAGTCCTCCCGCGAAGTAAGATTCGATAAAAGGGTTTTCCGAGTCGAAATAGAGTATTCCGCGACGGTCCTTTCGAAATCGGAAAGGGCTGGTCCAGTTTGCATAGTGACTTGCGAAATCAAAAAAGAACGCACGATTGGCCGCCCTGATAAGCTTGTCACTAGAAGGTTCCTTGTAGCCGGGTGGCGCCGCAAAAGGATCAACAGGTGGGGAGTGTT
>JAGRPB010000192.1:0-3753 GCA_020439945.1 Verrucomicrobiia bacterium | reverse complement strand
CAAACATCTGGCCAGTCCGATGCCACCACACATCAGCCGCCACGTAGGCCACCAGCGCGCCGAGGAGAACGATGGCGTGATAGCGAAAGCGTTTCAGGGCGGCGAATTTCACGTAGGGAGGCTAGCAAAAGGGACGGCCTTTCCCCAACCGAAATCACCCAAGAATTGGGCCGATCGGAATAAAGAGAAAGTTTTTCTGACGGTTTTTGAGACGAAAGAGCGCCTTGACTGGGAGAACCCTGTTTTTCCCGAAATCTCATGCGCCGTGTCCCGATTTCCTTTTTCGCTGTGTTCAGCTTGATCGCTCCAATCTGGTGTCTGCCGCTGCCGGTGCGGGCCCTGGATCCGGTGGTCACGAAATTGCTGCCGCGAGGCGGTGGCGATCGCTCCGACCAGCACTTTGGCGATGCGGTGGCGATGTCGGATCGCTTCGTGCTGGTGGGCGAGCCCGATGGAGGCAGTCTCGAGGCCGGGGCGGTGCACGTCTTTCACGCGGCGACGGGACGCCAGCTTCGAACGCTCGAGGTCGGCGACGGGGTGCCGGGTGACGACTTCGGGGCCAGCGTGGCAATCTCGGGACGCTATGCGGTGATCGGCGCGCCGGGGGAAGAGGGGAATAAGGGCGCGGTCTATGTCTTCGACGTATTCCAGGGGCGGCAGTTGGCCAAGCGGATGGCGTCGGACGGGGCAACCGGTTTCGCGTTTGGGGGTTCGGTGGGCTTGTCTGGCACCATGGCGGTCGTGGGAGCTTCCGGCGCGGATACGGGGCGCGGCGCCGCCTATGTCTTCGACGTCACGGATGCGGCGAGCCCGATGACGCGCCTGGTGGCGAATGCCCGCGACGTGAATGATGCCTTCGGCGTCGCGGTGGCGATCTCGGGCCAGTGGGTGGCGGTGGGAGCGCTCCGCGATGACGATGTCGAACCCGATGCCGGAGCGGTCTATGTCTTCGACAGGGTCACCGGCAATCAGCTGAGAAAATTCACCGACAGCGGGGCAGTTCCAAGCGATCTCCTGGGAGTGGTGGTGGCGCTGGATGGCGGCACCTTGCTGGCGTCGTCGATCGGGATCAACACGGGGCTGAAGGGGGCGGTCCATATCTACGACATCGTCTCGGGAGTGGAGACGGGGACGCTTTTCCCGGAGGACCCGGAAGCAAATGACCAGTTCGGCACCTCCCTGGCGATCGAGGGAAACCTGGCGCTGGTGGGAACTCCCTTTAAATCGAATCTTTCGGTCCCGGGAGTGGTTTACGCCTTCGATGTCGCCAACCGGAAGCAATTGGCGAAGTGGAGCGCGATTGATGGGGTTCCGACCGATCTTTTCGGAGTTCGGCTGGCGCTGGGGGGAAATCGGGCCGTGATCGGTGCGACCGCGGACAACGTCGATGGTCCGGCTTCCGGATCGGCCTACCTGGTTCATCGTGTCTCAGGTCCCCTGGCCATGCCGGCGGTGGCGGCGTCGCGCGACTTCGCGCCGGGGGTGATCGAGGGCGACTACGCGCGTTTCTTCGAGGCTTTCGTCAATGACGATGGCGAGGCGGCGTTTCGATCCACGCTCGTGGGGCCGGGAGCGAGAGGCGGAAAGAACGAGACGCTTCATCACACCCTCGATCCGGGAATGCCGCTGGTGTTGGCGGCGCAGAAAAACATGACCGATCTCGGCGGCGGTGTGGTGGCGGCGCGATTCGGGCCGTTCTCCATCAATCGCGCGGGTTCGGCGGTGTTCCAGGCGACACTGCGGGGCGCCGGGATCGGCCGGACCAACAATGTGGCCTACTTCAAGGTCGAGGCGGGGGCGGCGCCGTTTCGACTGTTCGGTCCCGGGGACAGTTTGAATTCCATCGGTAGCGACGTGGTGTTGCAGACGATACGCGATGCCAGCCAGGGGCGTGGCGGCCTGGAGATGGCGGCGTCGGTGGCGCTCCAGAAGGGAAGTGGCGGGGTTTTGCCGGAAAACGACAGTGGGATCCTTTTCTATCCGGGTGGGGCTGGGCAGGGCGTCGCTCCGATCCGGGAAGGCGTCGATGAACCGCTGGACAATCGGGGTGGGGGCACTTCGCCGATCGGAAATCTGCTTGGGGAGTTCGTGCCCCGAGTCTCGCTGCCCGCCGATCAGTTCGTCCACTTCAGTGCCGCTCTCCAGGGCGATCCCAGCACCAATTTCGGGGTGTTCCGGGCCCTTTTCACTCACGATATCTTCGTCGAAGCGCGGCGTGGCGAAGTGGCGGGCGGATTGGCGGGAGACCCGTTGTTCCGGTCTTTTTTCTCGGAGACGGCGATCGATGCGGTGCCCATCATCCGGGCGACGGTTGTTGGACCGGGGGTGAGGGGTGCGAACAACGAAGCGCTTTTCACCGGGAACGGCTTCGTTCAATCCTTTGCCCGCAAAGGCGATGAACCCGATCCGGCCGGCGAACCAGGGGTCACCTATCGCCGTTTCCTCCAATTCTGGCCGGCGGGGAACGGTGGCGTCGTTTTCCTGGCCAAACTGGGTGGGCGCGGCGTGAGCGGGAGGAACGATTGCGCGCTCTACCTGGCTCAGCCAAATGGGCAACTGCTGCGGCTGCTGCGCGAAGGCGACGAGGTGGGTGACGCCGATGCTCCGAAAGTCGGGAGTCTCCTGCGTCTCGCGGTCGATCCGGCCTCGGGCCACTACGCGGTGGTGACGACGCTGGTGGGTGGCATTCGGGGAGCGAATCTCGCGCTGTGGACCGGTCATGCCGGAGCCGGGAACCACACCGATCTCCAGGCCCTCCGTTTGCCGGCACTGCAAATGCGAAAAGGCACCGCTTACCAGCGGATCACCGGCGAGACGGTGGTGGTGAAAAGTTTCGCCTTTCCCCACACCGCCGATCGCGGCGGGGCCGGAGGACGGGGCAACGGACGCGTCATCAACGGCAACGGTCAGATGGCGCTGTGCCTGGAATTCACCAACCGGGGCAAGGAGGTGCTGGTGGGAGTGCCGTGAGGCGCAGTGTTTGGTGATGAGTCATAAGTTGTCAGTGAGAAGTCGAAATCCTTGAAGTCATGAACCTTTTCAATTCAATCCATCTGTTCATTCCGGGCTTGAGGCGGCGATCCTGTTTCGTGCTGGCGACGCTGCTGATGGCGGGGAACTCCAGAGTGAGCCAAGCCTCGAATCCGGTGGTCACGAAACTCCACGGCCGGGTCACCATCTCGCAGTCTGACCGGCGATTCGGCGAATGCGTGGCGATTTCAGACCGCTACCTGCTGGTGGGCGAGCCGCGGAACAGCGATGTGGCGAGCGTGGCCGGAGCCGTCCATCTCTACGACGCCCGCACCGGACGTTACCTGCGGAAACTGACTGCTTCCGATGGCGAGGCCGATGATCGTTTCGGCACCAGCGTCTCTTTGGAAGGGGACGTGGCCATAATCGGGGCGCCCGGGGATGGCGATCTGGGTTTCGAAGCGGGGGCGGTCTATGTGTTCAATGTTCGGACCGGGACCCAACTGGCGAAACTGACCGCCGCCGATGGAACCGACTCCGATTGGTTTGGTGATAGTGTCTCCCTGAGCGGAAACCTGGCCCTGATCGGGGCACCCCAGGACGATGCTGCGGGCAACTTCTCCGGCTCCGCCTATGTCTTCGAACTTCTGACCGGAAGCCAACTGGTCAAACTGATCGGGAGCAACAGCCAGCCATTCGATGAGTTCGGATACAGCGTTTCCTTGAGTGGGAACCTGGCTCTGGTCGGGGCACGACTGGGAACCGGGCTTTCGTCCGAAACGG
>JAGRPB010000191.1 GCA_020439945.1 Verrucomicrobiia bacterium | reverse complement strand
CTTCTTCGTCCGTCCGCAGCTGGAGTATATTTTTGGCTACCGGAGAAGAGTGCTGGAGGAGCGGTTTGGGGGCAAGGCGATGGCCTGAACCGGGAAATCGTGGCTTTGGAGAGATTCGCGGTTTTCCTCTCCCGAAAAGTCCCTACAATGGTCGCCGTGAGTGAGAATCCCAGCGGCAGCTACGAGGTGTTTGCCCGGAAATACCGGCCCCGGACGTTCGATGACGTCCTGGGTCAGGATCACGTCGTGCAGACGCTGAAAAACGCGATCACCCAGGATCGGCTCGCCCATGCCTACCTGTTCGTCGGCCCTCGCGGGACGGGGAAAACGACGACGGCCCGCATTCTGGCCAAGGCGCTGAACTGCAAGGGCGGGCCGAAGGTGGATTTCGACCCGGACGAGGACATCTGCCGGGAGATCGCGGAGGGCCGCAGCCTGGACGTGCTGGAGATCGACGGCGCGAGTAATCGCGGGATCGATGAAATCAGAGGATTGCGAGAAACTGTAGGATTCGCGCCGTCTTCTTCAAAATTCAGAGTGTATTATATTGACGAAGTTCACATGCTAACGCCTCAGGCGTTCAACGCGCTTCTGAAGACGCTGGAGGAACCGCCGCCGCACGTGAAGTTCATCTTTGCGACGACGGAACCGGACAAGATCCTGCCGACCGTCCTTTCCCGCTGCCAGCGATTCGATCTGCGGCGGATCCCGTCGGGGATCATCGCGGATCACCTGCTGCACATCGCGGAAAATGAGGGCATAACGCTGAGCGGGGCGGCTGCCTTCGCCATCGCCAAGGGGGCGGACGGTGGCATGCGCGACGCGCAATCGATGCTGGATCAGCTGGTGGCTTTCTGCGGCGAGAGTATCGACGAGGGCGATGTGTTGGAAATCTTCGGCTTCAATTCGCTGGAAAAGATCGCGGAACTGGCCGGCTTGATCCTGGAGCGCGACACGGCCACGGTGTTGGGCAAACTCCACGAACAGAGCGAAGCCGGTCGCGATCTGTCGAAACTACTCGGGGACTTGATTACCCATTTCCGCCTGCTGCTGGTTCAAATCGTCGATCCCGGCGCGGAGACGGAAGAAATCGCGCCCGAGTTGCTCGCCACGCTGGAAAGACAGCGCGACCTGATCCGCACCGATCGCCTGCTGCACTTGATCGATCTGCTGGCCGAAACGGATGGTCGGATGAAATGGGCGCCGAATAAGAAACTGCACCTCGAGATCGGGCTCATCAAAGCGATCCGCAGCCTCGGCGAAGTTTCCATCGACGACGTCATTGCCCTGCTGGACGAAGCCGCCGGCGCCGCCGCCCCCCGCTCCCCCGCTCCACCGGGAAAGGCACCAGCGCGGGCGCCACAGAGACCGGCTCCCGCGCTTGACCCTGTTGTATCCGAGACCAAACCCTCTTCAGTCGCCGCTGAAAAACCGGCCCCGCAGAGACCGGCCGAGCCCACACCGGCAGCAAGACCGGAACCCGCCGCGCCATCGCCGACGATCGAAGAAAAACCGCTACCCAAACCAGCTCCGCCCAGCGGTCCCGTCTCGGGCGCCGCCCTGTGGGACGCTGTTTTCGCCGAACTCGTCGCCCAGCGTCCGCTGATCGAGACCTGGCTGCGCGCCGCGTCTTTCCTGCAACACGAAGGTCACGTCTTTGCGATCGGTTATCCGACGGAACTCGCGCTTTACCGGGACTCGGTCCTGCGTCACAAGGACCTGATCGAAGAAACACTGGCTCGCTTTGCCGGGCGAAACCTGGAACTCCGGGTCGACCTTAGTTCCGACCTCGAAGTGGTCCTCGAACCGTTCGAAGACGAGGACGAAGAAAACGAGAACGAAGCCGGCCAATCCGATTCTCAGGTTGCGCCCGAAACATCGGCCGCGGACGGTGGCGGCAGCAATGGCTCCCAGGAATCCGAATCGGCCACGGATTCTGCGGATGACGAACCGGCCGAACCCGTGGAAGATTTCTACGACGATCCGCTGATCAAGAAGGCACTCGACATTTTCGAAGCCACCCATCTCAAGCCGAACAGCTGACGAGATCACTTTTCTCTCCAACCCACCCTACCCCAACACGCCCATGAATATTGCCAAGATGATGAAGCAGGCCCAGCAGATGCAGCAGAAAATGCAGTCGCTGCAGGCCGAGCTGGCGGAAAAAGTCGTCGAAACCTCCGTCGGCGGAGGAAAAGTCACCGTGAAAGCCAACGGCGCCGGCGACGTGCTGGAAATCCACATCGATCCCGCCGTCGTCGATCCCGAGGATGTCGAGATGCTGGAAGACCTTGTCCTCAGTGGCGTGAAGCAGGCCATCGAACAGGGCAAAGCGATGGCGTCCGAGGAAATGCAGAAAGTCACCGGCGGTATGGGCCTTCCTCCCGGGTTGGGCTTTTAAAGGTAAAGCGCTCGGATGTTGAGTTTTTCGGACCGTTGATGGCGTCGCGAGTCTGAGTTTTAAGTTTTAGGTTTTAAGTGATTAAGTTTCGCAAGGCGAACGGAGGCGCTTCCTCCAAGTTCCCTCTGAAAGCTGAAACACTGAAAACTGAAACACTCACAAATGCTTCGCCGCCTGCGCCATCTGCTCGCCTTCGCCGTGCCACTCATCCTGGTGCTGGTGTTGCTTTTCGTGCTGCTTTGCTACCTGAATCGCTGGGACGAATTCGTCGTCATCACCCTGATCCCGATGTGGGCGTGGGCGGCGGTGGGAATGCTGGTATCGCTCATCGCGTGGCCGGCATTCAAGAGCCGCTTCTCGCTGGTGACCTTTTTTCTCTGGCTGATCGCCGGCGTCGCGATCTCGGATGAATCGGCCGGGCTGATTCGCGAATTCCACGCCGCCGTCACCGACAGCAAGCCTTCGCCCACGGTCGGAACCCAGGACGTCATCGCCGGACGCCTGCGGGTGATCTCCCTGAACTGTGACGACGGCACCGCCGAGGCCACGGCGGGCCTGAAGAAACTGGCGCCAGATATCGTGATGCTCCAGGAGGCGCCGGACCGGGCGATCCTCATCGACCTGACCAGCGAGTTGTTCGGTCTGGAGGGAACCTTCATCCGGTCCGAGCAATGCGCCATCCTCGCGCGGGGTCGGCTGAGCAATTCGGTAACGGAGGAAAGCACCGGCAGCCTGGTCGCGGTGCTGGAGCGATCCGACGGCGAAGAAATCTCGCTGGTGAACGTGCATCTGCCCCGCGCCACGCCGTGTTTCAAAGTCTGGTCGGGTGATTGTCGCGAAGAACTCACCGAACAGCGCAAGGTGAACCGCCGCACCCTGCGCGACCTGCTGGAGCGCCTGCCAAATCCGCCGGAGCGAAACAAGAGCGCCGAGATGTTGATCGTCGGTGGGAGCTTCGGCGCTCCGCCCAGTGACGACATCTATCGCCTGCTGCGAAAGATCGATCTCGACGACAGCTTTCGCCGGGCGGGTTACGGCTGGGGCAACACCTATCCGAGTTCCATCCCCCTGCTCCGCGTCGATCAGATCTGGGCGTCTGAGGAATTCGTCCCCGTGCAATCCGAGACCCTCGCCGCCGACGCCAGTGACCACCGCTTTGTGGTGACGGATTTCCACCGGTCCGGGCCGGTGGGGAAATTGGCTTGGGTTTTTTAGGTATCTGTTTCGAGGTAGCCGCCTTCGCCAGAAGGTGGGCGCAGCGAGAGCCACGCTCTGGCGAGCGCGGCTACGTACCATCGAGATCGCTTTCTACTTGGGTTTATTGAGGCGGCTGACCCCGGTCTAACCCAAGGCTACGATCAGGGTGTCACCCTCGAAGTAAGACTCTACGATCTCCGCAGCAATGATCTTCTTCGCGGTTACACTCCCAACATTCGTGAACCTTGGTCTGTTGAGCAAAAGGCAGATCGGATGGGAGAAAAACTTCGCGTCATGACCTCCCGACATGAAGCTCATTTCTCCAGTGATCTCGACGCCATCCTTGTTTGTTTCGACGCAGAAGTTTGAACGAGAAAGGCCGTCTCCGCTCGTTCCTGGCGGCAGAGCGTCGATGCCATCTCTCCAGAAGACAAAAGCGATCGCTTTCCACGCTTCGTCGTCGATCGCAGTGTAGGGATAGGATTTCATTCGTGAGCGGGCTCTCTCGATACCTCAACAAGCTCCACGGGGTGGCCATCCAAATCCTCGACTACGGCGCGGCGTCCCCATGATGAATCGGCCGGTGGAGCGACCACTTTCACACCGAGCGCCACGACGGCTGAAAAAACGGCGTCCAAGTCGGCGACGTGAAAGCCGACTCGCACCGATGTCGTGGCAACTTGCGAAGGCGACAGCGGATAAAGCTCAAACACTCCCCCTTCCGATTCAGCCGAATAATGTTCGGGACCTTTCCCGTGGGAATGCTTCACCAGAGAAAGCCCAAGCGCCCGGTAAAAGGCAACCGCCCGGTCGATATCCGGTGATCGCAGCACCACGAGATTCAGGCAGGTGTTCATGTTATTGGCAAAACGCTGTTCGAGGCTTAGAGCCCAAGACTGACGTGGATCGCCTGGTCGCGGACTTCGAAATCCTTGAGGAGTAGTTTGGCGGTCGCTGTCTTGGCGTCTTTCGCTTCGAGCCGGTAGATGGGCTTGGTCTCGACAAACTCACTGGCGGCCTTGGACGCCACTTCGGTTACTTTTTCGAGCCACTTTTCGGGAATCCCCTGTATCTCGAACCGGTCGAATTCGGCGTCATCGAGATAGAACGCCTGTGTCTCCCTGTCATAGCGGATGCCGGAAGTGATCGTCGCCCCGCCTCCCAGACTCTTTGGCTGATCTGTGAGCCGAATGTCGAGCGTGGCATCCATTCCGATCTGCACGCGGTCCTTCTCTTCCAGGAGAGTCACCTGGGGATTGGAATAGGTGATGGTGAAAATGACGAGATAGTCTTTCGAGGCAGGAAACTTCTCTGCCAGCGCCGCATCGATCTTTTCCTGCGGAATCACAACCTCGTATCGCTTTCCTTTGAAATAGAGCAAAACGCCGACAAGAGCGCCGACGAAAATGATCGCTGCGATGAAGAGGGCCTTTTTCATCCGAAGGACCTTTCTATACCAGCCTCCCTCGAGCCCCGCGAGCGCGCAGTTGTGATGGCTCATTGAAAATCCGGCCTAGCCCGCGTCTGGCTCCTCCACTTCGGGCAGACCGGCGGCGAGAGCGATGCCGACGATGCCGGCGAGTGACAGAAAGAGAATGAACCAGGCGGGGCCGAAGTGATCGGCCAAAGGGGTTAGCAGACCGGTCAGGATGAGGATGAGACCGATGACGGTGTTGCTGACGGAGACAAAGTCGGTGCGGCGATTGCCGGTGGCCATATCGACGACGTAGGTCTTGCGACCGGCTCGGACACCGGCGTGGGCGACACTCAGGAAAAAATAGGCGACGACCCAGGGCCAGACTCCGGTGGGGATGACTGCGGAGGCAAACTGATGGGCTGTGAAGATGGCGAGGCCAAGAGCGGAGGCGAGGCCGGACGCGACCATCATGACGCGGCGACTGGAGCGGTCGGCAAAATGGCCCCAGAGCGGACTGCTGACCATGTCGGCGATGCCTCCGGCGAGGACGAACCAGCCGAGACCTCCGATGCCGGTGGAGGTTTCCCCGCCACTCGCCCGGGCCAGCACGACGTAGTAGGGCGCGGACAAGGCGGACACGAGGAAGAGAGCCCGGGCGATGACGAAGCGACGGAAGCCGGGTTCGGCGGCGAGGAGGTGGAGATTTTTCCGCGCTTGGCGGAGGGAATCGAGCGGCGAGCCGGACGCGTCGAGGGTTTCGCCGGGGAATTCACGCACCCGCATGAAGACGATGGCTCCGGCCAGGAAAAGGGCGGCCGCGAGAAACAGGATCCAGCCGAAGGGTCCGGTGGAAGTGGTCTCGCGCAGCGGGCCGATGAGAACGAGGGAGCCCAACATGGTCAGCCCGCCAGCGAGGGCCGCGCTCCAACCGGTCACTCTGCCCCGCCTCCGTTTGGCGATGGTTTTGCCCTGCAGGTCCTTGATGGAAATGGAGCCAAAGGCGCGAGCGAGGCTGAAGACGATGAGGCAACCGAGAACGACCAATCCAGCGGGGGCGCCCCGCAGGTTCCACGCGGCAATGCCCATGCCGACGAGGGCGGCGCCTTGAGCAAAACCGGCTACGATCCAGATCCATTTTCGCAAGGCGAAGCGTCCAATCCAACCGGCCAACACGATCTGGGGTAGCATGGAGAGCGATTCCCGCACCGGCACGAGCCACCCGATGATGGCCACCGGGGCGCCCACCATGGTCAGCAACCAGGTGAGCACGGTTTTCGGGCTGGCGATGGCGTCGCCGAGCTTGGTGAGGGTGAGCGCGGCGATCGAGGCAAAGAAATTTCCCGGTGTGGCCGCGCAGGCTTCGTCGGTGAGATCATCGCAGGCGCGCGCGCCTGGTTTCTCGGAAAACAGACGGTCGTAGGCACGATCCCAGAGCGAAGTGGTGGCGGGCATGGGTAGGTGGGTGTGGTTACGGTGCGGGTGGCGGGGGCGGAGTCAAGAGAGGGCTGGTGCTTGGTGCTTGGCGCTTGAGGTAGCGGAGTTCGTGACGACTCTGGCACTGCGGGTTGACGGAAACGGGATTGCCAGGGGCCGCCGAATTTGATTCACTGGTTTCATGAAGGCGGAACCAGGCTTCCTGCCGAGACGGCGATGGGCGTTCGCGGTGTTTTTCGCGATCGTGCTGAGAGGCGGCGTTGCTTTTACCGAGGGCCAATCTCCGGCTCCGACTTCGCCTCAGGCTTCCCCGCCTCCGGGGATGGTGACGATGAATCTGAAGCTGGGCGTCGCGGACCTGGGGCTGGTCCAGGAATCGTTACCCGATATGTTGTCTCCGAACGGGGACGCCCAGATGCTGGAGCAGATCCGCATGCTCCGCATCACGGACAAACCGGAAAACATTGAGGCGGTCCGCAAATTGATCGAGGCGCTCAACGCTCCGGTGCCGAATGTGCGACTGGTGGTGACGTCGCGGACGGTCGGGGGCAGCCAGAATAACGATCTGTTCGTCCGCCCGTCGGGCCGCAGCGGCGGGGTGGTGCTGAATCCGGGGATCAATCAAACGCCGGGCGTGATTCGCCAGCCGACGATCAATGGGCGGCCGGTCCAGAATTCCGGGGGACGGATCGTGTTGCCGAAAGGCGGGGTGGAGATCGGGGGAAACAGCCAGGTGGGTTCGCGCGATTCGCTGGTGAGCCAATCGATCCTGGTGCGCAGCGGCGGCACGGGGGTGCTGGAGGTGGTGCGCGAGGTGCCGATGGTGGATTTTTTCACGCGGCTGAACCTGACCTCCTACCTGCCGCTGGTCATTCGGGGACCCAACCGGCAGGTGGTGACACTGGTGCCGGGCGGGACGTTCGAGATGCCGGAGTTTCGCTGGGAAAAGGCGGGATCGGAGTTGCTGGTGAAGCCGGTGGTGGAGGGCAACCTCGTGAATGTGACGGTGGTGCCGCGGATCTCGGCGATCGTGATCGCGAATCCGCAGGCGTTGCGCGACCGGACGATCAATTCCTACCTGACCGGCGCGGATCAGTATGTGGAATACACGAGCCTGTCCACCACGGTCACGATCGCGAACGGGGCCACGCTGACGATCGGGGGATTTACGAAGGCGGACGCGGGATTTAACCGGAATTTCTGGGGGTATGGGAGCGGGTCGTCATCGAGCGCGGGATCGATCACGTTGAAGGCGGTGATCGAGCCGCCAGCGCCGCCTCCGGCGGGGAGGTAATGAGGGGTGAGGATCGAGGATCGAGGGCGGGTGTCTCGACGCCCCTCCGGGGCAGAGAGGAACGCGGAGCGCGGAGAATGGAAGTAAGAGACGGCAAGCGGGGCGCTTGCCCTACAATTTTGACCTTCGGGTGCGTTTCCGAATCCTGAATCCCCTTTTCAGCGTTCCGGCCTCCGCGTTCCGCGTTTCTCCTCCTCAGTGCCGGATGGTCACCGGGGTACCGACTTTCACCCGTTCGTAGATGAGCGGCTGAATGCGACGCGGAACGCGAATGCACCCGTGAGAGGCGGGATAGTTCGGCACGTAGCCGACATGCATGCCGACGCCATCCTTGGTGACTCGCAACCAGTAGGGCATCGGGGCTCCCTGAAACTCCGGACTGACGCCTCCCGACGGGCGGCTGCGGCTGTCACCATCCCCCTGCAAGAGAGCTCCGGTGGAGCCGTCGACCCAGGAACCGTAGAGCGTCGACTTTTTCTCGGGAAGTTTCTCAAGCACGGAAAAGTTTCCCGACGGTGTGTTGTGCCCTTCGCGACCCGTCGAAATCTGCGTCTCGATGGCGAGCTCGCTGCCGCCGTAGAGGCGAGCCTTCTGCGCACCCAGATCGATCTCGATCCGCGAGTTGGACGAGTTCGTCCGCGCCAGCACATCCTCGTTAATGGTGGCGTTTCGCGATGCCGACGAACCGGGATAATCGTAGCGACGCTGCCCATCCCATCGCCGGTTGTAGTAATCGGAGTTCGGATTGTGAAGTTGCTCGTGGTAGGACGGGTTGGTTTCACAACTCGAAAGGCAGGAAGCCGCGAGCGTCGCGAGAGCGAGCAGAGGAATGGGGCAGGAGCGGAAATTCATGGCGAGAATGGGCGCAGGATCGGACCCGCCTAAGTTCCGTCAAAATCCGAGCTTAGCAATGGCTACTATGAAAAATTCGAGTGGTTATAGATCGCCTCTCACGTGGAAGCGGGGGCCGGCGTGGGGTTTCCATCCCCGGATCCGGTCTCCGGGGTGGAGGCAGTCGGGTGGCCCACGGCGACCAGTTTTCGCCCTGTGGCTCGGCGTTTCACATCTTCGAGCATGAGGTAAACACAGGGCACCAGGACAAGAGTGATGCAGGTGGCGAACAGAATGCCAAAACTCAGGGAGACGGCCATGGGGATGAGGAAACGCGCCTGGATGTCTGTCTCCAAAAGCATCGGCGTGAGGCCGGCGAAAGTGGTCAGGGAGGTGAGCAGGATGGGTCGAAAGCGTCGCGCACCCGCTTCGCGAACCGCGTGGGCCAGACCGAGCCCGTCGTTGCGGTGGCGGTTCACGTAATCGACGAGCACGAGACTGTCATTCACCACCACCCCGGCCAGGGCAACGATGCCGCACATGCTCATGATACTGAGAACGGCCAGCGTGGGATCGAGCACGATTCCCATGAAGACGTGTCCCAATACGGCACCTACAAGGCCGAACGGAATGACGCACATGACGATGAGCGGCTGGATGTAGCTCTTGAGCGGAATGGCCATGAGCACATACATGGCGATGAGGGCGAGGATGAACTTGTTGCCGATCTCTTTGACCGATTGGCGCTGATCTTTCTGCTCGCCTTCGAAGCTGTAGGTGACGCTGGGGAACCGTTTCTTGATCCGGATCAACGGACCAGCTTTCTCAGCTGGTTCGGCGCTTTCTTTCGCCGCAGGCAGGCCAAGCTTCGCCTTGATGTTTTCGATCCAGCTTCCCAGGTAGGACGGTTTGTCGCCTTCGTTGGTGAGTGCGGCGACCACCTCGTTGGCGTTCACGCCTTTGACCTTATCCACGTCGGCGGTGATCTTGATGGTCCGCTGGCGATCGGAACGTTCGATGGTGCCGTAGCTGCGACCATAGGAAAAGGTGGCGACCTGGTTGAACGGCACCTCGGTACCATCGGGCAGCCGGATGCGCATGT
>JAGRPB010000190.1 GCA_020439945.1 Verrucomicrobiia bacterium | reverse complement strand
CAACTTTTTCGTTTCGTCGTCCAAGTCCATGAAACGGCGAAATTTCTCGAGAAAAGCATTCACATCCGACTGGTCCCCCTCCCTTTCCGGTTCCGGCTCAGCAATCGTATCGGGAAGCGATTCCCACACCTTCCGTATTTCGGCCATGTTCTCCTTGTAACCTTCGGGCCGTTCTTCAAAACGGTCATCGCCATCGATGAACGGAATCGCCAGGGGAGCTCCGGCGGATTCAATGAAGAGGCGACAGTAGTAAGTGAGTTTTTCGTGCCGACACGGAGTCCGCTCGACCATCCGCAACTCATCCTCCAGCACCGCCAACTCGTCGTGTCCGTCATCTGGAGAGGAACCGAACATGTCCACCCAGATCATCGGGTAGGGTTTTTCCGACAGGACTCCTTTCAAGGGCTCTCCCTTGTCGAGGTAAAACTCCACCCCTGACGGCTCGCCCGATGCCAGCAGGTAGGCCAATTCGACCGACACCAGCAGCTTCCGAGGCGATGCCGCATGGCAGAGCCGAAAACCGATGTCCATCTGCGGTCCGATGAAATCCTCAACCGCCACGGCGATCATTCCTTCGTCCGTCGCACCCCCGTTGGCCAGCGGATACTTCTTATGCAACTGCACCGCCGTATTGCCGACCGGAAAACCTGCCACCCAGACAGCCGATTTCAGATCGAGTTGAGGCACGCTGCGCTTCAGATCATGTCGGTAACTTCGCACGGCGTTGATGAAACGGCGGACGTGAATAGCAGCATCTTGGTGATTCGCCAGCGGCGCCACGAACACGATCTCGTCTCCGAGGGTTTTCCAGACCTCGGGAGGCGCGATTTTCGGCGTCGCCTCGTATTCCCGCTTCAAGGTCGCCGGCAGGTCGGAATAAAATCCGTAGAAGGCCCGTATCCAGCGCAGCGAGGTGGGGGAACTGTTTTTGAAAGCAGTCGATCCCACCAAGTCAGCACTGAGAAACAACCGCAGCCGTGGCGCTAGAGGATCCTCACTCACGCCACCGATCAAGCAAGGCCAAGGACCTTTTTCCGCACCATGGCCGCCTCGACCGATACCATGAACACGGCCGAAAGATAGGCGGGAGAGGAATCGCGTTTCACTGCCTCACGGAAGGGCTGCTCCGGCATCAGAAAACCGGCAGCAAACCAGTTCGCTTCCCATTCCACCCGATCCGATCCTGAACGATTCACCTTGATCGGCACCTCGCCGATTCGGGAATGGAGAAAGTAGTGTCCCAGCTCATGGGCAATGGTGAATCGATTCCGCAACACGCCAGCCACGTTGAGCAGGAAGATTCGAAATTGCCCAGGCCCGTAAACTTCGATCGAGTCGTCATCGAGCCATTCGTCCAACTCCCTGAACCGAATTTCGCCGCCGAGTTTCTCGACGATCGGCTCGATCGGAGTTCCTGGAGAATAGTCCAGCCGTTCACCCAAGGCGGAGGCGAGCTGGTCGATGTCGCCTTTGGTGAGATTGCAGGCCCGGGCCTGCTGGAACATGGGGGGGTGAGCGGGAAGCGGCACGGAAGACATCCGGGAAAGAGGGCAAGGTTGTCTCGGTAGCTATTGAAGCTCCCCCAGCCCTTTCTCGCGGTCAAGTCGAATTGCGCCCGGGCGAATCTGCCGTTTAGATGTGTTTTCCCTCTCGCCCTCCCCCACCACCGTGTCCGACTCCCCCTTTCAACTCGCGTCCGAATACTCCCCGCAGGGCGACCAGGCCCAGGCCATCGCCAAGCTGGTGAAATCGGTTCGTGCGGGAAACATTCACCAGACACTGCTCGGGGTGACGGGGTCGGGAAAGACTTTCACGATGGCGAACGTGATCGCCGAGACCGGGCTGCCGACGCTGATCATGTCGCACAACAAGACGCTGGCGGCGCAGCTGTATTCGGAGTTCAAGAACTTTTTCCCCCACAACGCGGTCGAGTATTTCGTCTCCTACTTCGACTACTACCAGCCAGAGGCCTACATCCCGCGGACGGATACCTACATCGAGAAGGATTCATCCATTAACGACGAGATCGAACGGCTCCGCCTCTCGGCGATGAGTTCGCTGCTGACCCGACGCGATGTCATCGTCGTCTCCAGCGTCTCCTGCATTTATGGCTTGGGCTCGCCGGAGGACTATGAGGGCATGATGATTCCGGTCGCGGTCGGGATGGAGATGGATCGCGATGAGTTTCTGAAACGACTCGTCGGCATTCTCTACGAGCGGAATGACATCGCCTTCTCCCGCGGCCATTTCCGGGTGCGGGGCGATGTCGTCGAAGTTTACCCGGCTTACCTCGATGAAGAAGCCATCCGCGTGGAATTTTTCGGCGATGAGATCGATCGAATCACCTCTTTCTCGCCGCTGACGGGAACCGCAAAATCACAGCTCGACGCATTCACCTTCTACCCGGCAAAGCAGTTCGTGACTCCTGCCGACAAGATGGCGAAAGCGATCAAGGCGATCCGCGCGGAGTTGAAAGAACGGATCGAGCTTTTCGAAAAAGAACAGAAATACCTCGAAGCCCAGCGCATCAAGCAGCGGACCGAATACGACATCGAGATGATGCAGGAGATGGGCTTCTGCCAGGGCATCGAGAACTACTCGCGTCACCTCACCGGTCGGCCACCCGGCGAACGACCGGGAACGCTGCTCGACTTTTTCCGCGGCGATTTCCTCACCATCATGGACGAGAGCCACGCCACGGTGCCGCAGGTAGGCGGGATGTATGAAGGTGACCGTTCGCGTAAGACCACCCTGGTCGACTTTGGATTCCGCCTGCCGAGCGCGCTCGACAACCGGCCACTCAAATTCCCCGAGTTCATGGAGCTGACCAGGCAGAAGCTCTACGTCAGCGCGACGCCCGCGAAGTTCGAGATCGAGAATTCCAAGGCCGGGCTGAAAGGCTACATTCCCCACAAGCGCGACCGGATCGGCCAGGAGGAAACGGTCCCCGAAATGTTGCCCCGCATTTCAGGCAGTACTCAGCCGGTGGAAAAATTCGATCCGTCGAAGCCCGGGACCGACCTCATCGTCGAGCAGATCATTCGCCCGACCGGCCTGTTGGATCCCATCATCACCCTGCGTCCACTCAAGGGTCAGATCGACGAAACCATCGAGCTGTGCCGCCAGCGAGTCGAGAAAGGCGAACGCATTCTCGTGACCACGTTGACGAAGCGGACGGCGGAGGATTTGACCGATTACCTGCGCGGCGTGGACCTGAAAGTCCGCTACCTCCACTCCGACATCGACGCCATCGAGCGGGTGGAAATCCTGCGCGGCCTGCGCGCTGCCGAATTCGACATCCTCGTGGGGATCAACCTCCTCCGGGAAGGCCTCGACCTGCCCGAGGTCAGCCTGGTCTGCATCCTCGACGCCGACAAGGAAGGCTTTCTCCGCAGCGAGACCAGTCTCATTCAGACCGCCGGCCGCGCGGCGCGCCATGTGAATGGCGAGGTCGTGCTTTTCGCCGACGACGTCACTCAGTCCATCCAATCGCTGCTCAGCATCAGCGAATATCGGCGTCGCAAGCAGACCGAATACAACGAGAAGCACGGCATCACTCCGCAGAGCGTGAAGCGCGCCGTGCAGGACAGCCTGCGCGTCTACGTTCGCGGCAAGGAGGTCGAAAGCTCGGTGCTGAAGGAAAGCGGTCGCGATCTCGACACGGTGAACGTGATTCGCGAACTGGAGGAGGAAATGCAGGAAGCCGCCCAGAAACTCGAGTTCGAACGCGCCGCCCTGATTCGCGACCAGATCAATGAGCTGAAAAAGAAAACCGGCGAACCGCTGCTGGCGACACCCGGGAAGAAGAAGCGGCAGGTCACCTACGGAAAAGGCGGCCGAGGTCGCAGGAAGTAAGACGATTCAACCCTGTTGAGTCGCGGACTTTACCCTGTTGGGTCGGAAAAATCGTAGAACGGGTCTCCAGGCCCGTTCCAGCGCCGGTCCTGCTGCGTTTTGAACGGGCCGGGAGACCCGTTCTACGGATTGCTCGCTACCAACCAGTTTTCCCTTCCTTTTCGATGGGAGATGAAAGAGGGTTCGCCATTCGACCGCACTCGGATCGACGCCCTGCTTTTCCCATGAAAACCTCACTCCCCTGCTTCTGCTTCGGCGCGGCTTGCGCCTTCTTTCTCTCTCAGTCGCCCCTCTGGGCGGAACCATTTCCGAAAGTCCTTTTCGAGGATGATTTTTCCGGGACCGAGCTGGGCGAGAAATGGGGATCCTGGAAAAGCGAATCCATCGTTCGTGACGGTGTCATGGTCGGGATCACCCCCACAGAAGCGGATCACCCGTAGGTGAACACCATCGAGTTGCCGCCTTTGAGCGACATGGAGGTGGCGGTTTCGTTCAAGTTCAACGGCTCGAATCGGTTCAATGTCATGTTCCGCGATCTCGACTACAAGGGATCGCACGCGGGCCACATCTGCCACGTCTCGGTGAACGACAAGGGGGTAACGATTTTCGACGGCAAGACCGGAATTTTCGCCAACGAATTCTACGACAAGAAAAAAGCGGGCGGGAAATACACCGACGACGAGAAGGAACGCCTGGAGAAAACGAAGGCGGTCTTCAAGTTCGAGATCGACCCGGAAAAATGGCACGACCTGCGCATTCGCCTCGAGGGCGACATCGCCAAGGTCTGGATCGACAGCGAAGTCGTCGCCACGCTGAAATCCGCGGGCATCGCCCACGCCTCGAAATCGAACATGAACCTCACCACGATCGACCGCGAGGTTCTCTACGACGATTTCTCCATCCGCACGCCCTGAGCCTGCCGGAGTCCTCACCGCGAACTCCCGCCGCGCGGCGGTTTGCGTCGCGACGTGCCACCACCGGAGGAAGGCCGGCGAGACGGCTTGCCCTTTTTCCTGGGGGCAAACGATGACCAATCGTCTCGCGATGGTTTCTTCCGAGCCACTTTCTTTCTCGGAGGCCGATCACCGGTGGGGCGGTCCGAAGTGATTTTCGTTTTCTTCGCTCCCTTGGGGTTGCGACAGACGGCCTCGATTTCCTTGGCGTTCAGCACGCGATGGTCGCCGGTCGAAAGATCGGCCGCCGTGAAACTACCGATCCGGACGCGCTCCAGTTCGCGAACTTTATAGTCGAGCTTGGCAAACATGCGGCGGATCTGCCGGTTGTAGCCTTGAGACAAAACGATGCCGATCCGCTTGCGGGTGAAAAAGTGCATCGAATCCGCCTTGGCCAATCCCTCGGCGAGCCGGATGCCTTCCAACATGCGATCGGTATGCTCGGGCTCGAAAGCGCGGTTGATGGTGACGACGTATTCCTTTTCGACTTCGTGCCGCGGGTGAGTCAGCGTCTCATTCAACTCTCCCGAGTTGGTCAGCAGCAGGAGCCCGTGACTCTCGAGGTCGAGCCGGCCGACGTAGGCCAGCGAACGGAATTTTCCCGGGAGCAGGTCGTAGATGGTCTTGCGCCCCTCGGGATCGTCGGCGGTGCAAAGGTAGCCCTTCGGCTTGTTGAGGAGAATGGTGATCTCCTTCTCGGCACGAACCACGCGTCCGTCGAAGCGAACGTAGTCGTCCGGTTGGACCTTGGTGGAGAGATCGAGAACGACCTTGCCGTTGATCTCGATGCGACCTTCGCGGATCAACTCCTCGCATTTCCGCCGCGATCCCAGACCGCAGGACGCGAGGAACTTGTTGAGCCGGACGCCCGATTCAGGCGACGACGAGCGGGACATCCGGAGAGGTTCGGTAGGCCAGAACGGAGTGGAATTACTCCTCTGGCTTGGTCTTGGGAAGACCCATGGCGGTCATGCCTTCTTTCCACTCACCGCGTGCCTTGAGCAGCTTGACACGCTCGAAGCGCTTGAGGACGCTGCGCTTGGCGCCAACGGACTTGGAACTCTTGAGACTGGGGTGCTGCGACATGGCAAAAAAAGGTGCTTGGTTCGTGGGGCGCGGACACTAGTTCACCTGCACCGGGGATGCAAGTGGGAGTTGCTCGATCTTTTTCAGGAAATTCGGGCCGGGTGTTCCCATTTTCCGGGGAACCTCACTTCACGTGCTCGGCCTCGACGCTGAGGGCGATGCCGCCGCGGGAACCGAACTGGCCGGTGACGATCATGTGACGCGGATCGGTCGCGGCGACGAGATCGGTGAGGATGCGATTCACCACTTCCTCGTTGAACGACGGGCGGTTGCGAAAGGAGGCGAGATAAAATTTCAGCGACTTCGTTTCCACGCAGGAGGCATCGGGAATGTAGCGAATCTGGAGTTTTGCGAAATCCGGCTGACCGGTCACGGGGCAGAGCGAGGTGAATTCCGGGCAATCGAGCGTGATCCAGTAGTCGCGTTCGGGATTGCGATTGGGAAAAATCTCCAGCTTGGCGTCATCCGGGGAAGCCGGCAGGCGGCTCTCGGAGCGGCCTAGAAGGGTCAGATTGGGGCGTTCTTCGGATTCGTTCATGAAAATCAAAAGGATGAGAATCCTTACCCCGACCCGGGCCGAAGGCAAATGGTGCGAATCCTGTGAATTCTCGGGACTTTTTGAACAAACGGGATTTCCTGCCGGAATTGATTGAAAGATGGGGCATTTCCCGCAAAATTCGGCTATTCCTTACCCGGACCATCTGACCTGCCTGCCTCAACGGTCGACGACTTTCGCATGAGCCAACGTTACGAAATCCGCGAAGAAATTGGAAAAGGCGGACTGGGCGCAGTTTACAAGGCGTTCGATACCCAGTTGCATCGCGAAGTGGCGATGAAGCGAGTGCTCACGACGGAGCACGCTTCGCAGGAGGAAGTACAGGCCGCCGCCGACAAGCTCATCGCGGAAGCCAAGACGCTGTCATCGCTCAATCACCCCAACATCGTCACGGTCTTCGACGTGGGTCAGGATGAGAAAGGCGGCTTCGTCGTGATGGAGTTGCTGAAAGGCGAGACTCTCGACGAGACCGTGTCGCGCGGTGTGCTGACGCAGGACGATTTCATCGAGATCGTCTACCAGACCATGGAGGCGCTGATCGCCGCCCAAGCGTCCGACGTGCTGCACCGCGACCTGAAGCCGACCAACGTGATGGTGATCTGGCAGCCGAGCGGGAAATTCCAGACCAAGATCCTCGACTTCGGACTCGCCAAGTTCAGCAAATCGCCCTCGGTCCAGACGATGGATCAGGAGGACGCGGTGATGGGATCCATCTATTTCATGGCGCCGGAGCAGTTCGAGCGCTCGGAACTGGATCCCCGGACCGACCTCTACCAGATCGGCTGCGTTTATTATCACGCCCTGACGGGCCAGTATCCGTTCCGCGGTGAGACGGCGCCACAGGTGATGAATGCCCACCTGCAGCACCGGGTGACGCCGCTCGAAAAGCTGCGCCCGGACATGTCGCCATCGATCTGCCAGTGGGTGATGTGGCTGATCAACCGCGAGATGGAGAACCGCCCCGCCGATGCTCGCGACGCGCTGGACCGTTTTCCCCGAAATCCGGAGCCGCCCAACGCCGAGCCGGTCCTGCAAGCGATCCCGGTCGAGGACACGCCGGCATCCGCGACGACCGGCGTGCAGGTGGTGATTCCCACCCAAGGTGCGGCGCCGCCGAAATTGCGGACCGGGTCCGCCCCGATCCATCGCACCGGTTCGGCGCCGGTCGCTCGAGTCCACACCGGCTCCACGCCCATCCGTGGCGCTCGTGGTCGCGTGACGGGACCGATTCAACCGCCGCAGCCGAAAAGCAAAGCCCCGCTTTTCATCACGCTCGGCGTTTTCGGCCTGCTGATCGCCGGCGTGATCGGCTGGTTGGTGATGAAAAACGCCAACGCCGCCGCGGAACGCGACCGACTCGGCAAACTGGCGGCTTTGGAGTCACCCACGGGAACGGCCGACGACATCGCGATTGCCGTGAAATACCTGGAGTCAAAGGACGCCGCTGCCGACACCAAGGGGCATGCCGCGGAGGTGCTCTCCCGGCTGGAGGGAGACGGCGTCGATGAAGCGATTGTCTCGACCCTGAGCACGTCACCCTCATCCTACGTCCGACTGAAACTCGCGCAGGCCGCCGCGGAACACGGCCTGACCGAAGCCGTGGTGCCCATGATGGCCGCCTTTCGCGCCGCCGGTTCGGACAACCAGAAATCAGAGATTCTGAGCGCGGTCCGCCGCGTCGCCACGCAGGAAAACCTACCCGCCCTGCTCGACGCCCTCGAGGGAAGCCACAGCTTGCAGGTGCGAACGATCTTCGAGGACATCATCATCGCGGTCTATCGGCGCAAGCCGCTGGACTCGGCGGCGATTCGCGATCTGCTGGCCCGGCTGGTCAACACGAGCGGCGAGGAGCGGCGCAGCCTTTTCCGCATTCTGGGCGCCCTGGGCACGGAGGATGTGGCCACCCGCCTGCGCACGATTTTCCACAACGATTCGGAGCAGAGCCTGCGCTACGACGCGATGACCGCCTTTCTCAACTGGCCGGACAGGTCCGCCCTGCCGCTGGTGGAAGAAATTCTGACGACCTCCGACGACAATGCGCTGAAAATCGCCGCCGGGCGCGCTTACGCCCGCATCTCCGGATTGCCCGCGGCGATTCCCATTGCCGAGAAGGTCGAAGCCTGGAAGAAAGGACTGGGCTACATCGGTCGCGCCCAGGATCTTCGCCGCGTCTTCGCCGCCATGGCCGAAACTCCGGCGCCGGAAGTGAAAGCGGTACTCGAAGGCGAGTTTCGCGACCCCGGTCAAGCCAGCCTCGCCAAGCAGGCACTGGCCCAGCTCGAAAAAACCAGCAAGGAGGCCGCCGAAGTGGCGCCCGGCGAAACTCTCGGTGCCGACAAGGTCACCATCACCGGCGATGACACTCAGGGCGCCTTCATCAGTCCCGAAGCCGGCGCGATCTCCGTCTGGCGCTCTCCGGACACCTGGTTCCTCTGGTATTTCACCGTGAAGGAAGCCGGCAACTACGGGTTCACCGTAATGCAGAGTTTTCCGCGCGAAGGCACCAGCGAATTCGAGGTGATCGTCGGCGATCAGGCCTTTCCCGGCACGGCCAAGAAGACGCCCACCGCCAAGGATTTTGAACCTGTCGCCCTCCAGGGTTCCGTCGCTCTCGAGCCCGGCCGGATCTACACCCTGGCACTCCACGCTCGCGGCGTCACTCAGCCGAACATGATGGCCATCCAAGGCATCAAGGTCGAGAAACGCTGACGTTTTCTCGCCAAGACCTTCCGGCGGCCTACTCAGCGACGCTCGTTTCGTTCCCAGTAAACGACGCGCCCGCTTTCGAACTCGACCTTCGCGGCCACGTAATCGCGATGGGCAAATTCGTAGCCGAAATCATAGAACGGTCCGCCGCCATAACGTCGGCCGTAACAGGCATCGCCAAAGCCGACCCCGATACCGACCGTCTGAACCGGGATGGATTCCGTCCCGTAGTAGACCCAGGCCTGTCGCGTCACCCCGTTCCGGCTGCTTTCCTTGGTCTCCTGCGGACGTCCCCAGGCGAGGTAGACCGCGTCTTTCGACATGCCTTCGGCGACCCGCCCCTGGCGCACCAATTCGCGGTGTTTCTCCGGCAAGGCCTCGAAAAGCTCGGGCTCATTGGCGACCCGATTTTCCGGAGAGGTGACGGTCGTGCATCCGGATAGCAGAATGCCGGAGGCGAGGACTGCAAGAAATCGATTCATGACGGCAGGTGAAATAATCTGGAGGAAAACGCAGCGATACCGGACCGCCCGTTCATCGAACCTAGCCGGGAGATTTCCTCCTGTAAATCCCCCAAACTCCGTGCATCATTATCG
>JAGRPB010000189.1 GCA_020439945.1 Verrucomicrobiia bacterium | reverse complement strand
AATGGTTTGTCCCGATGGGACAATAGAGTGGCCAGGCGGAACCGTTCTTTTGGAGTGTTTTCGGTCGCATTGTCGCCGTCCAGTGGCCATCTGGCGGCTACGATTTTTCTTTTTTGCTCTAGTCATCGGTCGGCGGCTTGACCAAACGTCGCCGCTTTGCGTGATAGAGACCGTGCCCGAGTAGGATGACCAGGCAAAGGTTCCAGAATGGGATGCCGAATCCATCCATCACCTCAGGATGGTTCATGGTGAACGTGGGATAGGGCGGTCCACCAGCGAATCGTTCAGCAAGGCTGAGCTTCTCGGTGGAAAGACCGGGATACTTTCGATACGAAAACTGGTAGTCGAACCAGGCTTCCGGAATCCGATGCCAGTATCCGTAGATCTCGCCGTATCCGATACAGAGATAAAAGTCCCGCTGCACCGCCCTGACTCGCAACTCGTACTCGCCCCAGATCGACGCGAGCCAGACAATCAAGACAGGCGATAGATAAATCAGGAGCGACTTCATCTGCCAAGGGCGGTCCCGGATGCTGGGAGTACTTTTCCGCTCGGTCAAGGTTTTGGCCAGGTTTTGGTCCCGACGTACGAGCCCTCTCGGCAATCGAGAAACGGTTTCGCATTCCCTTTTGCCAAGCGGCACTGATTTGATAGGGTTGGGTCGTGAACCTGACCCTGTTGACTCGCCTTTCGGTGCTCCTGGCCACCACCGCCTTCGGAGTCATGTCGGCCTTCTCCGCCGACGAAGCCACGCCCAGCCAGTATCCGATCCTCGCCGCCACGGACACCGAGGCCCTGATGGCGAAAGACGGTCAGAAAGTCATCGTCTGGGGCGAAACGACCGGCTCCGGCAAATCCGGCAGCGGCACGAATTTCGTGAATTTCAAAGGCGCCGAGTTTTACCTCATAACCTTCAAGAGCGATCTGAAACCGTTCGGCGACGCCGAACCTTCCGATGCCTATGACGGAAAACGCCTTGCCGTCACCGGGGTGGTTTCGGTCTACAAGGGCAAGCCCCAGATCAAGCTGACCGAGCCCGATCAGGTCCGGGTTCTGGCCGAAGACGAGCCGTGGCCGAAACCGATGACGAAAGCGGAAACCGCCGCGGCCGCGACGGAAGAACCCGCCTCGAAATCCACAGCCGAAAAACCGGCCGCCGAGGAAGCGCCAAAAAAGAAGCCGCCGGTCGACGCGAGCAAGTATTTCAAGTGAGCTTGGCGCGAAAACGTTGCCGGGCGGTTTGACGGCGGGGCTGTGATCGGTTCAGAATCGCCGGCCATGTCACCCGAAGCCGCCGCCGCGCTCCAGCAAACCCGATTCTCCACCGTCGATGGAGTGATCGTGGCGATCTACCTGGCGTTGTCGCTGGTGATCGGGGTGTTCGTCAGGCGCTACGCGCGCGACATGACGGCCTACATCGGCGCGGATCGCAAGATCGGGACCTGGCTCGGCGTGGCCACGATGCTGGGAACGGAGATGGGCCTGGTGACGGTGATGTATTCCGCGCAGAAGGGATTCACCGGCGGTTTCGCCGCCTTCCACATCGCACTGATAGCCGGCATCGCGACACTGATCATCGGCGCGACCGGTTTCATCGTCGCCCCGTTGCGGCGCGCCGAGGTGCTGACGATTCCGGAATATTACGAGAAACGATTCAGCCGACGCGTCCGCGTGCTCGGAGGATGCATTCTCGCCTTTGGCGGCATCCTCAACATGGGCCTCTTCCTGAAGGTCGGCTCGCAATTCATCGTGGGAATCACCGGCCTTTCCGCCGAAGGCTGGGCGCTGCCGACGGTGATGGTCGGACTGCTCCTGCTGGTGGTCGTCTACACGGCGCTGGGCGGGATGATCTCGGTCATCCTGACGGACTACGTGCAGTTCGTGATTCTTTCCTTCGGCCTGCTCATCGCGACGGGCATGGCGATCTCGAGGCTGGGCTGGGATCACATTTTCGAAACCACGCAGGCCGTGCTCGGCGATGCGGGATTCAATCCGGTGGCGGAGGAGTCGGGTTTCGGCTGGTCCTACGTGCTCTGGATGTTCGTCACCGCGGGACTCGTGGGATGCGCGGTCTGGCCGACGGCGGTTTCGCGCGCCTTGGCGATGGAATCGGAAAAAGCGGTGAAACGCCAATACATGATCTCGTCGATCTCGTTCACGATCCGCTTCATGATTCCGTATTTCTGGGGTATCTGCGCCCTGGTTTTCATCACGGCTTCGCCGGAAGGCGCCGATCTGAAGCACCTGTTCTTTCCTCCCGAAGGTTCGGGCGTGGAGGCGGTCGACAATCTCTACGCGCTTCCCATTTTCCTGGGAAGACTGTTGCCTCCGGTGGCGATCGGCATCATCACGGCGGCGATGATCGCGGCCTTCATGTCGACCCACGACAGCTATTTCCTCTGCTGGAGTTCGGTGATCACCCAGGACGTGGTGGCGCCGCTGCGCGGGAAACGCGGTCTCTCCGAGGCGGCCCGCATCAAGCTGACGCGGCTGATCATTTTCGCCCTCGGCGCCTATGTGCTCTACTGGGGTCTTTTCTATCGGGGAAAGGACGATATCTGGGATTACATGGCGGTGACCGGAGCCATCTACTTCAACGGAGCCATCGCCGTTCTCATCGGCGGCATTTACTGGAAAGGCGCCAGTCGTGCTGGTGCGATGGCAGCACTGATCGCGGGATGCTCCGCCGTGTTCGGGCTCGGACCTGTGCAGCAGGCGGTCGGATTGCAGACCTGGAATCCGGAGTCGGAAGAATGGGTGCAGAAACTCACCGGCGCGGAGGTGGGATTGCTCTCCGTGGGACTCGCTCTCGCATCCATGGTGATCTTTTCTTTCCTCATGCCGGACAAAAACGAATCCGCCCCGACAGCGGCGGCTGCCATCAACTGAAACATCGCCATGGACTGGACATTTTTCTGGAAACTGATGCTGATCGTGATGCTCGGTCTGTTCGCTTTGATGGCGATCGCGGGCACGATTTTCGGCGCTTTCGACATTCGACGATTGATGGCGCATCTCAGAAACCCTGACGAGAATACCGACCGCGAATGAACGCCAATGAACTCGAATTGTTGGAACCGCTGATCTACGCTGATTTTCGCTGATCTTTTTCAATCCTCACTTCACCCCGCCAGAGCTGTATCGAATTCGAAGAAATCTGTGTCCGTCTGCGGTTCCCAAAATGGCAAAAATCTCAACCCAGCCCAGGAATTTGCGTGAATGCGCGTCCATTCGCGGTCCCCATCGTGTTTCATGAAAGCCGCCCTTTTTGGAGCCTCGGGAAAGATCGGTCGCCGCACCCTGGGATTGCTGCGGGAGCGCGGGTTCGACGTGCGGGCACTGATTCACAACTCGCCGCTCCCTGATGAATTCATGGACTATGCCGAAACCGTCCACGGATCGGTGACGGATGCCAGAACGGTTGATGCCGTGGTGGAGGGAGCCGACATCGTGCTGCAGATGGCGACGACCAAGGAGGATCCGGCGACCTTTTTCGACGTGTCGATCAAGGGGACGTTCCAGATCCTCGAGGCTTGCCGTCGTCATCGACCGGAGCAGTTCATCCTGCTCGGCGGCGACGCGGCGCAGGGCATCTGGTTCTACCCGCATCCGGAACCAATCAATGAGCAGACGCCACGCATCGCCTACCCGGGATACTACGCCTTTTCCAAGGTGATGGAGGAAACCATGACCGAGCAGTATCGGCACCAGTATGGACTCGGGACGACGATCCTGCGTTCCTCGTGGGTGTTCGACGAGGATGATCTGCTGAATCATTTCTCGCTCCTGAAAAACGTCGACCCCGCCGAGAAGGGGCACGGCTTTGGCGAACCGACGGACGCCGTTCTCGAACTGGTGCGTGAAGGTAAGGAGCATTTACCCATCCTGCTCGATCGAAACGGCGATCCGCTGAAGCGCCACATCGTTCACATCGACGACGTGGTTCACGCGCTCGACCGCATGCTCGCAAATCCCGCCGCGATCAACGAGGATTTCAATATCGCGGCGCCCGAAGCCTTCGACTATCGCAGCGCGGCGGCGTGCCTGGCGGAGAAGACCGGGCTGCCTTCGGTCGAAATCGCGTGCCCGTACTACCACGGTTTCGAGATCGACATTTCCAAGGCGCGGGACAGGATCGGCTACAATCCACGGAACGACTTCGCCACCATGGCCGATCGGGCGATCGCGTGGCGAAACCAGAACCGAGAATGAACACGAATGGATGCGAATTTTTTGGACCGCTGATCTACGCTGATTTTCGCTGATCCTTTTGGCCTCACTCAAAAACTCCGAATCGCGGAGAATCCGAAACAAAATAACAAATCTGTGTTTATCTGCGTCCATCTGTGGTTCACAAAAAAACAGACCCACATCAACATGACCAAGCACTTCCATCACATCGGCCTGCCCACGGATGAACCTCAATCGGGCGAGACCTATGTCGAAGAAACCAAAGTCTGGGTGACGCGCCCCGAGAATCATCCCTACCGGGTCGAGTTTCTTCGCTTCGAAGCGGACTCGCCGGTGACGGGACCGGTGCGGGATCTGCCGCACGTTGCCTATCGGCTCGAAGGGATCGACATTGCGGATGCGTTGGAAGGCGAAAACGTCATCATCGAACCGTTTGCTCCGATGGAGGGTTTGCTGGTCGCGTTTTTCCTCAAGGACGAGGCCGTGATCGAATACATGCAGTTCCGCGAAGGCGCGACGGAATTTCGCGATCTCCAGGACTGAACCAACCGCCAACAGCAAAAAGCCAAGAGCCGACAGCTCCCAAATGAAAGACCAAGTCATCATTGTCACCGGCGGCACTTCCGGCATCGGGGCAGCCTGCGTGCGACATTTTGCGGAACTCGGAGCGAAGGTCGTCGCCGCCTCGATTCAGCGCGAGGAAGGCGAAACCCTGGCGAAGGAACTGCGCGATGCGGGGAACGACGTGCGATTCACCTACTGCGACGTTTCCGACGAGAGCAGCGTCAAAGACCTCGCCGATTTCGCGATCGAAACCCACGGTCGCATCGATGCCGTTCACGCCAACGCCGGCGTCTGGGGAAAAGGAAAGGTCACCGATTTCACCGACGCCGACTGGAACAAGGTCATGGGCGTGAATGTGAAGGGCGCTTTCTGGACTGCCAAGCACACCATTCCGGTGATGGAACGGAACGAAAACGGTGGCGTGTTCCTGATCACCACCAGCGTGGCGGCCCACGTCGGTTTTCCGGCCCACGCGCTCTACTGCGCCTCGAAGGCCGCGCTCGAAGCGATGGTGCGTTGTCTGGCCACCGATCACGCCGGCAAAGTGCGCGCGGTCGGCATTTCTCCCGGCACGATCGACACCCCCATGCTGGCGGCGACCTGCGACGGGTGGGACGCACCGATCGAGGAACTCTACGCCGAAGTCGAAAAGAAGATCCCGGTTCGCCGTCTCGGCCAGCCCGAAGACATCGCCAAAGCGGCGGCGTTTCTACTCAGTTCCAATGCCGACTACGTGAACGGCACCATCCTCACACTCGACGGCGGCACGATGGCGCTGCCGCCTTGGTGAGCGATCGGGCCAGGCGCATCGCTGGCACCAACGCGGTGCTCACCTCGTGCTTTCGATCCCGGCAGGGAGAAACGGACACCGTCTCTGGTTCGGAAGATTCCACGGCTCGCGGGCTCGCTCGGGAAGCCGAGGTAAACGCCGAGCGCTTCCGCCGACTCATCGACGAGAGCCCCACCCCGGAGGAATCGAAACAACCGGTTCGCCCAGTGGCTCGTGAAAAGAACGATTCGCACAAGTTTGACGACAGCGGCGAAGCAATCCGTCGCGGAGCGACGACGCAAGAATAGCCGGGCGTTTCAACGCCCGGAAATGGACGCGTCCTTTGCCGTGTCGCGTAGCGACCGCTCACCCAGGAACGCAACCGCCTGGCGGTGAGCTGTCGCTACGCGACGCCACGATACGATCCAGCGAAGTCCGGGCCTTGAAACGCCCGGCTAGGATTGCCTTGTCGCTGCGCGACAATCAGCCTTGTGGTATCACTAACTTCGCACCATTCGGTGTAGGCCAGCGACTCCTGTCGCGGCGATTCGGTTTTCGGATCACGTGGAGGGAGGCCCACGTGCGATCCGTCTCTTTCCTGCGGGCGAAAAGGTCGAAAGGCCATCCTCCGCATTGGCGGACGCCCCGGCGTTCTCGAGGATTACGAAGTTGATGGAAAAACACCGCCCTCTCACGGCGCCGCCTGCCGCGCCTGTCTCCACGCGGGCATCTCACCGGCGCGGAGGATGGAGCGGACCATCATCAACTCGCCGACGTTTTCCGGCGTGATCAGGCCGACGAGACGGTCGGCGTCATCGACGACGGGCAACGCCGGGCAGGCGCTCTCCTGCATGAGGCGGAAGGCGCCCTCGAAATTGTCACCGGGATGAACGGTGCGTTCGCAGCGCTGCATCACGTCGATCACCGGGGTGTGCGGGCCGCTCTCCTTGAGCGCCCGGATCATCGGCTCGCGGGTGAGGATGCCGAGCACGCGTTCGCTTTCGTCGAGCACCGGAAACTCGTGCTGCGAGGTCCGCAGCAGCGTCTCGATGGCATGATCGATGGTGTCGCCCTGGCCGAGAGTGGCGATTTCGGTGACCATGGCATCGCGCACGTGAACGCCTGACGTCACGTCCTTCATCTGCGCCATGGCGTTTTCCTGCGACGCGCCGAGGTAGACGAACAGCGCGATGAAAATGAGCAGCGGGTTGCCGAACAGACCCAGAAAGCCAAAGACGAACGCCAGGGCCTGACCGATCCGCGCGGCGACCATGGTGGCGTTGCTATGCGGCATCACCATCGCCAGCAGCGATCGCAACACGCGCCCGCCATCCATCGGGAAGGCGGGAATCAGGTTGAAAACGACCAGCATCACGTTCACCACGGCCACTTTCGGCAGGACAGATCCCGTGGGACTGGCCAATTTTTCGAACAACTCCGAGTTCATCCGCAATCCCAGCGCCAGGAAGAGCACCCCGGCGATGACGACATTCACCAGCGGTCCCGCGATGGCAACGATGAGTTCCTGCCACGGCTTGTCGGGCATCCGCTGTAGTCGCGCCACGCCACCGATCGGGAGCAGGGTGATGTCCGGTGTCTGAATGCCGAAGGCCTTCGCCGCCATGGCGTGACCAAACTCGTGCAGGATTACGCAGAGGAAGATCAGCAGGATGAAGGTGATTCCCGAGACCGCCGCCGGAGCACCGCCCTTTTGGTAATACTCGAATCCGATCCAGGCCAGGAGCAGCAGGAAAGTGAGGTGCATCCGGACTTCGATGCCGGCGATTTTGACGAGTTTGATGGACCAGCGCATGCGTTTGGGACGTTGATTTGACGAGGCGAATTTCAACACCTTTCGTCCATGATTACGGCAATGATGGGCTCGGGAGTCGTTCTTTGCCAGTCGCAAAGCTGCGTGACAAGCTTGCGAGAAGGCTTGACAGCGGGTCGGCTTTCCGCATAATCGCCCGACGCATTATGAAAAAGATTGTCGCTTTCCTCTTGATCCTGGCTTGCCTGAACCTTCCGGTGGCCAACTACTTGCGCGCCGGTGAGGTGCAGAAGAAGCCCCTGAAGTTCGATGAAATGGTCGAGCTGGCGAAAGAGCAGGTGCAGGATTACGCAGAAACCCGCGACACCGAAGCCGGCATCGCCAATGGCTACGGCCTGCTGACGCTCGCGCTCGCGATTGGCGTGGGCTACCTCGTTTACGATCAGGTCAACAACAACGACGAGGATTGATGGCGACGGCTTGATTCGATTTCGACGACAATCTTCGCGAAATCACGAAACACACGAACAACGACTTTTGAAGCGGCCTCCCTCACCGGAGGCCGTTTTTCTTTCCCGCGGCGACAAACCAACCCAACCCTGTTGGATGCCGGACCAAAGAGGGTTCAATGATCGACGTCGGTCTCCGCCGATCTACTGCGAACCTCCCCCGCCGAGCAATTGGGTGAGAAAGGCGATATCGCCGGCGGAAAGATCGTTGAAATTCGCCTCGTTCTTGCTGCCGTCCCGTTTGACGAAAACGCCGATGGTGTCTTTCGCCTCCAGCAG
This sequence comes from Verrucomicrobiia bacterium, assembly GCA_020439945.1. GTDB lineage: Bacteria > Verrucomicrobiota > Verrucomicrobiia > Verrucomicrobiales > DEV007 > JAEUHH01. Next base: position 1,683 of record JAGRPB010000189.1, on the reverse strand, counting down.
GGCGGCATCGAGGGTGGCGCCGTTCTTGAAGGTCCAGATCCGGTACTCGCTGAGTAGCAGCATCTTCGGTCCCACGTCCTTTTTTTTCAGGCCGAAGATGCTGTCGGCGATGGTTTCGTCGCCTCCCTCCATTTCCTCGGCGATCTCTTTCTCGATGGCGGCGACTTTTTCCGGATCCTTCTCCTTGCCGCCCTGAATGCGGGCCGCCTTGATCATGATTCGATAGGCTTCGGGAGATTTGCCGTTGGTGCCGATCACCACTTCGCCCTTGGAATTCGTGATCACGCCGAGTGGCATCTTGCTCGGATCCTGCTTGAATCTTTCCTCGAAAAGTTTGCGGTGGTCGGCGCTTTCGTAGCGGCAGCGCACGATCACGAACTCTTCGCCGCGCCCCGCCAACTCCGCATTGATCGCTTCGAGAATCGCATCCGATTCCGGGGCGAAATTCTCCACCAACAGGAACAACAGGAGCCGTTCGCCGTCGCGGGCGTAGGCAACCCCCTCGTTGGTGTCGGCGAAGACCTTGGGATCCTCGGCCCTTGTCGCCGACGATACGGCGAAGGTCGCGAACGTGGCGAGCAACACGAAAAGCGAAGGAAACGGTCTGGCATTCATCGGGTTTCGGAAACTGTTAACGACCACACATCATCTGGGAAAACCGCGCGGGCATCAAGTGCCGGATTTGCCCCACTGTTTCAGCTGCTCGGGAAAGGGGCAGTCATCGCATTCCGAGGCGTCTTCAAGACAGAAATCGGCGTAAATCTGCAGGATCGCCTGTTGCTGCCAGTATCGCTTCGACCACGACAGGGCGCGTTCCCGATCCGCCTCGCCATCGCCAAACAGACGCAGTCGGGCACGGCGCAGTTTCTCGTTTTCCACCGAGCCCGGCAGTTCGAGGTAGTCCGCCCAACGCTGGTGATGCTGCGCGACAATGACGGGGAAAAGCACGTTTCCCAACAGGTCTCGGATGCGATCCTTCCCCACCAGCGCCAGCGTCGTTTTCGACGGTGCCGCCTTCAGCGTGTAGTGCGTCCGCCAGTAGGAATGTTCGAGATCCCCGAGAAAGTCGGACAAGTCCCTGGCCCACGCCGCCGAGCCCGGGCCCGACACCAGGCGGCGAAAACGCGTCCAATCGTTCACCAGCGCCGCCAGGGCCGCCACGCGCCGCTGAGGGTGATTGGTCGGGCGCGTTCCCGAGAGCTTCCAGGACAGCCGCCGATCCGCGGCGGGTTCGTGTTCGGCGCGGTGTTTCCACCAGTGATCCCACAAACTCTTCAGATAGGTGCGCGCCTCGTCATCCACGGCATTTTCAAAAAGCGAGGCGTCGAGAAAGCCCGCGACGCCGAACAGAAGCGCCTCGCGCTCGATCGGATCATGGGACTTCAGCATCGCCAGCGGCAATCGCTGCGCCAGCACGGCCATGACGAGCTTGTTGTGCCGAAATCCGAGAGCCTCCGCGATGGCTTGATAGAGCGCCTGGTTTTCCGAGTGCGCCTCGGCGATGGCCGCGAAACGTTTTGCCTTTCGATAAAGCCGGAACTGCGCCGCCGCGAGCAGGAGCGACTCCAGGTCATTCGGACGCATGTAGCGCAGCGGCGTGGCGCAGCGACCGCGACGCGCCTCGGGCAGCGCGCCCCAGGCCCGTGCCTTCGGCAGCACCCGCGCCGGATTCAGCGCCAGCTG
>JAGRPB010000188.1:4060-10030 GCA_020439945.1 Verrucomicrobiia bacterium | reverse complement strand
TCGAGCCCTTCATCATTCGCCGCCTCAAGGAACTCGGCTACGTCCACACGGTTCGCAGCGCGAAGAAGATGATCGAGCGCAAGACGCCGGAAGTCTGGGACATTCTGGAAGAAGTGACCAAGGGCCACCCGGTCATGCTCAACCGCGCGCCCACTCTGCACCGTCTTTCCATCCAGGCATTCGAGCCGGTCCTCATCGAAGGTTCCGCCATCCGCCTGCACCCGCTGACCTGCTCCGCCTACAACGCGGACTTCGACGGTGACCAGATGGCCGTGCACGTGCCGCTCTCGGTGGAGGCGCAGATGGAAGCCCGCATGCTGATGCTGGCGCCGAACAACATCTTCTCGCCTTCGAGCGGCAAGCCGATCACCACGCCGTCGCAGGACATTACCCTCGGCTGCTACTTCCTCACCTATTGCCGCCTCATCCCTCTCCGGGATCCGGACATGGAACCGAAGCTGCCGCTCTTCTCCGACACCTCGGAGGTCGAGTTCGCGCTGGCCAACCGGTCCATCGACATGCACGACCCGATCCGGATGCGGAATCCGGATTTCGGGACCGATACGATCTACGGAGACAAGGAATCGAAGATCATCATCACCACCGCCGGTCGTGTCCGTTTCAATGAAATCTGGCCGGAAGGCATGGGCTTTTTCAACAACAACGTCGGCAAGAAGCAACTCTCTGACATCATCTGGCGTTGCTACCAGGTCGGTGGCCAGGAAGGCACCGTGAAGGGGCTCGACGCGCTGAAATCGCTCGGTTTCCGCGAGGCGACCCGTTCCGGCACCTCCATCGGGATTACCGACATGTTCATTCCCGAGGAAAAGAAGGCCGCCCTCGACGAAGCCTTTGGCGAAGTCAAGAAAGCCAACGACCTGCGTCGTGCCGGTGTCATCACCGACAAGGAACGCTACAACAAGGTCGTCGATATCTGGACGCACGCCGGTGACGAGATCACCAAGGCGCTTTTCCGCACCATCGAGTTCAACGATGGCAAGGATCTCCCGAGCCCGTTGTTCATGATGGTGGACTCCGGCGCCCGTGGTAACCGCCAGCAGATCAAGCAGCTCTCCGGGATGCGCGGTCTCATGGCCAAGCCCTCCGGCGAGATCATCGAACGTCCGATTATCTCGAACTTCCGCGAAGGTCTCTCGGTGCTGGAGTACTTCATTTCCACACACGGGGCTCGTAAAGGTCTGGCCGATACCGCGCTCAAGACCGCCGACTCCGGTTACATGACCCGCAAGCTGGTCGATGTGGCCCAGGACGTCATCATCTTCGAAGAAGACTGCGGCACGGTGAACGGCATTCTCGTGAAATCCATCTACGAGGGTGACGAAGAAGTCGTCGACCTGAAGACCCGTATCTATGGTCGTGTATCGGCCGAGAAGGTCGTCAATGGCGACGAAACCGTGGTCAAGCCCGGCCAGCTCATCGACGAAGTGGTGGCCAACCGCCTCCATGACATCGGTCACGAAGCGCTCAAGATTCGTTCCGTGCTGACCTGCGAAAGCCGCCGCGGCTGCTGCGCGAAATGCTACGGCATGAACCTCGCCACCAACGCCCAGGCCAAGGTCGGTGCGGCGGTGGGCATCATCGCCGCCCAGTCCATCGGTGAGCCCGGCACCCAGCTGACGATGCGTACTTTCCACGTCGGTGGGGTCGCGACCACGCTGTTCAAGCAGCCGATCGTCAAGGTGAAGGAGAAAGGCACCGTTCACTTCAACAACCTGCGCGTCGTCGAAACCGTCGAAGGCACCTGGGTCGCGCTGAACAAGAACGGCACCGTCACCATCCACGACGCCAACGGCCGCGAATTGGAACAGTACAACATCGTGATCGGTTCCGTCATCTACAAGGCCGACAACTCGCCGGTGAAGAAGGGCGAAACGCTCGTGACGTGGGACCCCCACAACGTCCCCGTCATCACCGAGAAGGGTGGTATCATCCGCTTCCGCGACATGATCCCGGGCATCACCATTGAGACCGAGATCGACAAGGAAACCAACACCCGCGGTCACGTGGTCATCGAGCACAAGGAAGACCTGCACCCGCAGATCGTCATTCTCGATCCCAAGACCGGCGACGAGTTGGCCTCCTACTCAATCCCCACCGGCGCCCACCTTTCCGTGAAGGAAAACGCCAAGGTCAAGCAGGGTGAGCAGCTCGCCAAGACGCCGCGCAAGGTCGCCCAGACCAAGGATATTACCGGTGGTCTTCCCCGGGTGGCCGAGCTTTTCGAAGCCCGGAAACCGAAGGACGTCGCCGAGATCGCCAAGATCGACGGAATCGTCGAAATGGGCGGAACCGTCCGCGGCAAGCGCAAGCTCATCGTCACCGAGCCGGAAACCGGCGAGCAGGAAGAGCACCTCATCCCGCTCGGCAAGCACTACCTGGTGCAGGCCGGCGACCGGGTCGAGAAAGGCCAGCAACTCACCGAAGGCTCCGTCACCCCGCACGAGATTCTCGACATTCTCGGTTCTCACGCCCTCATGGAGCACCTCGTCAACGAAGTGCAGGAGGTTTACCGCCTCCAGGGTGTGGAGATCAATGACAAGCACATCGAGATCATCGTGCGCCAGATGCTGCGCAAGGTGAAGATCACCGATCCGGGCGATACCGAGTTCCTCTGGGGCGACCAGATCGAGAAGACGGAGTTCGAGGATACCAACCGCTCGATTGAAGAGCAGGGTGGTAAGCCCGCCGAAGGCGAGCCCGTGTTGCTCGGGATCACCAAGGCGTCTCTCGAAACCGACAGCTTCATCTCCGCCGCGTCCTTCCAGGACACCACGCGCGTCCTCACCGACGCCGCGACCCTCGGCAAGATCGACAGCCTCCGCGGTTTCAAGGAAAACGTCATCATGGGTCACCTCATTCCCGCCGGCTCAGGTTTCTCCACTGCCCGCCACCTGCGGGTGCTCGAGACTGTTTCCCCTGAGGAAGCCGAGGGCGGCGCCGAACCGGCGATCGAGTTCGAGTCCGCCGGTGAAAGCGCCTGAGAATGAACGCGGAAACCGGAACGCGGAGCGCGGAGAATTTCTCCTCGTTCCGAGTTCCGCGCTCCGCGTTTGTTTTGGCTTGATTTCGGGGCGTTCGGGTGTTCATTACGCGCCCTTCCCGGCAGCCTGATCCAGAACCTCCTGGGATTGCCGGTCGCTCCGACCGGCGGGAAGTCATCACCAATACCAGGCCGCCTCTCCCGAATTAACGATTGCCGTTCCTGTAGAAAAGGGCGGCCCTAACAGATCCCATGTCTACTGAATTGCTTACCGAGCTCGTGGAAGCGGGCGTCCACTTTGGCCACCAGTCGCGCAAGTGGAACCCGAAAATGAAGCCCTTCATTCTCGAGGAAAAGAACAGCGTTCACCTCATCAACCTCGAGAAAACCCTCGGCCAACTTGACGATGCCGGGAAGTTCCTGGCCGGTCTCGCCGGTAAAGGGAAAAAAGTCCTCTTTGTTGGCTGCAAGCGCCAGGCTCAGGACGCCGTCCGTGAGGCCGCCGAGGCCACCGGTCAGTTCTTCGTCAATCACCGTTGGCTCGGTGGCACGCTGACCAACCTGGAAACCATCCGTCGCAGTGTCGCCCGGATGGAATACCTCGAGGGCATCGAGAAGACCCCTGAATTCAAGAAGATGAGCAAGAAGGAGCTCGCCTCCCTTGCTCGCGAGCGCGCCAAGTTGCTGCTTCGTCTCGGTGGAATTCGTGCGATGGAAAAACATCCCGACGCCGTCGTCATCGTCGACTCCGCCCGCGAACACATCGCCGTGAACGAAGCCCGCAAGCTGCGCATTCCGATCGTCGCGCTGGTGGATTCCAACGCCGACCCGGACCTCGTCGATTATCCCGTCGCGGCCAACGACGACGCCATCCGCTCCATCCGCGTCATCTTGCGGAAGCTGATCGAGCCCGTCCTCGCGGCTCAGAAGTAAGAGAGGATTTTCTCTCATCGTGGGAGAACGGAGGAGGCCATTTTCCCGCTGCCTCCGTCTCCCGATCCCGCCCCCAAGGGAAGGGATGCCGGTATCACGCGTTGAATTCCGGCATGCGTCGAGATTGAAACACGAAAACGATTGCCGAAATTCCAGCGGCACTCATGTCAAAGAACAACCCGAACGAACCCATTTAGAAAACCATGGCTGCAATCACTGCCCAACTGATCAAGACCCTTCGCGACAAGACCAACGCCGGAATGATGGACTGCAAAGCCGCCCTGACCGAAGCCGGCGGCGACATGGAAGAAGCCGAAGTCATTCTCCGCAAGAAAGGCATCACCGGTGCCGAGAAGAAAGCCGGTCGCGCCACTTCCGAAGGCGTCATCGCCTCCCGAATCGATGCCGACGCCAAGACCGGCGTGCTGGTCCAGGTTTCCTGCGAGACCGATTTCGTCGCGAAGAACGAAAACTTCCAGAGCTTCGTCGATGGCCTCGTCAATCACGTCGCCGAAGGTGAAGCGGCGGGTTCCCTCGAAGAACTGCTCGCGCAGAAATACATCGGCGACGACAGCCTGACCGTCGAAGAAGTGGTCAAGGCCAAGATCGGCGAACTCGGCGAAAACATGGCCCTTTCCCGATTCGAGCGATACACCGTCGACGGTGAAGGCGTGGTCGCTTCCTACATCCACCCTCCCGGCAAGGTTGGTGTGCTGCTGGAAGCCGGTTGCGGCAAAGCCGACACCACCTCGAACGACAAATTCCGCGAAGTGGTGAAGGACATCGCTCTCCACATCGCCGCCGCGCAGCCGATCTGCGTCAGCCGCGACGAAGTCCCGGCCGACAAGGTCGAGACCGAGAAGGAAATCTACCGCGAGCAGGTGAAGGGCAAGCCCGAGAACATCATCGACAAGATTGTCGAAGGTAAGCTCGACAAGTACTACGCCTCCATGGCGCTGCTCGAGCAGGGATTCATCAAGGATCCCGACAAGAGCATCAGCGACCTCCTCGCCGCCACCGGCAAGGAAATCGGCGACGAACTGAGCGTTCGCCGCTTCGCCCGCTTCGCCATCGGCGAAGAAGGCTGATCGCTTTCCCAACGGAAACTTTCCCCCAACTCCCGATTCGGCGCTTCAATTTGCGCCGGGTCGGGAGTTTTTCTTTGGCATGATCTAACCCTGTTGGGTCGTGGACCATACCCTGTTCGATCTTGCGGAGAGGGAGCATTGCGAGGTAATTTTCCGGACCATGCCCCGGGTCAGGTTCACGGAAAATATCCAGCGTCATGTCGCCTGTCCGGAAAAACGGGTGGAAGGCGGTACTGTGGCCGAGGTGTTGAATCATTATTTCCGCGATGAACAGGAGCGTGCGCGCGGGTATGTGCTCGATGAACGGGGTGCTCTGCGGAAACACATGGCGATTTTCATCGAGGGAGAACCCATCCGGGACCGGACCGGATTGGGCGATGCGGTGCCGGAGGATGGCACGGTGGATGTGATTCAGGCTCTCTCCGGTGGTTAGTTAGAAAACGTTCCGAAATGACATGAGTGCGAATCGTTGTTTTGTGGCAACCCGAAAAGGTCTCTTCACGTTGGCCCGGACCGGGTCGGAAAAGTGGGAGATCGAGAACGTCAGCTTTCTCGGCGACAACTGCACGCTGGTCATGCACGATCCGCGGCCCGCGCTGGGTCCGAAGGGGACGCTCTACGCGGCTCTGGATCATGGTCACTTCGGTGTGAAGATGCATCGCTCGATCGATGGTGGAAGGGAGTGGCAGGAGATCGCGGTGCCCGTTTACCCGGACAAACCGGCGGACTATGAACCCAAGCCGCCGACGGAGGGCCAGGAATACGATTGGGCCCTCAAACTTGTCTGGGCGCTTACGCCGGGTGGGCCGGGGCAGGAAGGGCGCATCTGGTGCGGCACGCTGCCAGGCGGGTTGTTCCGGTCCGACGATCACGGAGACAGTTGGGAGCTGGTCCAGTCACTCTGGGAAGATCCGGCGCGGGAAAAGTGGTTCGGCGGTGGCGCCGACG
>JAGRPB010000188.1:0-4050 GCA_020439945.1 Verrucomicrobiia bacterium | reverse complement strand
TCCACTCGGTCTGTGTGAATCCGACCGATCCGGATCACGTGATTGTCGCCGTGTCCTGTGCCGGCGCGTGGATCACGCGTGATGGCGGAGCGACGTGGCAGGTTGGTGGGAAAGGCATGCGGGCCGAATACATGCCGCCCGAAATGGCCTTCGATCCGAATATCCAGGATCCTCACCTGCTGGTGCAATGCCCGTCGAATCCCGACGCGCTCTGGGTGCAGCATCACAATGGCATTTTCAAATCGACCGATGGCGCAGGAAGCTGGTCGGAAATCGAAAAGGCCGGACCGTCTACCTTCGGCTTCGCCGTGGCGGTGCATCCGGGCGATGCCCAGACGGCGTGGTTTGTCCCGGCGATCAAGGACGAGAAACGGATTCCCTCCGGCGGAAAAGTCGTGGTGACGCGGACTCGCGATGGCGGGAAGACCTTCGACACCCTCACCGAGGGTCTGCCGCAGGAACATGCCTACGACCTGGTATTCCGGCACGCGCTGGATGTGGACGAGAGCGGGGAACGTCTCGCCTTCGGCTCTACGACAGGGTCGGTGTGGGTGAGCGAAAATGGTGGCGACTCGTGGGCGACGGTTTCAAACCACCTGCCGCCCGTCTATGCGGTTCGTTTCGAAAAAGGGGTGCTTTGATTTTTTCGGGATTCGGTGACAGGTTCGCGGGTCTGACCGCGTAGTCTCCTTCGTTTTCCCCATGCCCGCTGCCGAATCGACTCCCGCCGCTGCCGTTCCCGCCCCCGCTGGCGGCGAAGCACCCATCGTGGTGGCCGACGACGTCCACCGCACCTTTCACATCGGTGCGAACCGGATCGATGTGTTGAAAGGGGTGTCTTTCGAGATCCAGGCAGGGGAACGCGTGTTTCTCTGCGGCGCCTCGGGCGCAGGCAAGACGTCGCTCCTCTACACCTTGGCCGGATTGGAAAAACCGAATCTCGGCCGCGTCCTGATCGACGGGCGGAGCCTGTATCAGCTGAGCCGGCGCGAGCAGGCGAAAGTCCGGAATCGGCGGATGGGCTACGTGTTTCAAAACTACTCCCTGCTCCCGGAACTGACCGCGCTGGAAAACGTGATGGTGCCCGCGATGATCGGCGGACGTTCGGACCGCGGTCGGGCCGAGCATTTGCTGGAGCACGTCGGCCTGGCCGATCGCATCGGGCATTTGCCTCCGGAGTTGTCCGGTGGCGAGCAGCAGCGCGTCGCCATCGCGCGGGCCCTGATGAACGATCCGGCGATGATTTTTGCCGACGAACCGACGGGAAATCTCGATTCCAAGACCGGCGCCGAGGTGATGGATATTCTCCTGAATGTGGTCGCGGAGGAGAAGCGAACCCTGCTGGTCGTGACGCACGACACCGTGCTGGCCAAGTCGGGAGACCGCCGGTTGGAGTTGGTCGATGGGCTTCTGGTCAGTTGACGCCTTGCCGCGTCGGGGCGTAAATATCGGGTTGCCGCGATTGGGGTTGGCGAGCTGGCTCGCTCTCGAGAATTCGCCCTTCCTGTCGCCCTCCGTTTCCCCCTCTCTACCTGCCATGAGCCAACCGCTGAAAATCCACATCGACGGCCAACTGTTCGACGAAGCCGACGCGAAAATTTCCGTGTTCGATCACGGCTTGCTCTACGGGGACGGCGTATTCGAGGGCATTCGCTTTTACAATGACCGCGTCTTCCGGTGCGATGAGCACATCGACCGTCTCTACGATTCCGCCAAGGCGATTCACTTGGAGGTGCCGATGTCAAAATCGGCCATGGTAGAAGCGATGCTGGAAACGATCCGCGCCAACGACCTGCACGACGGCTACATCCGCCTGATCGTCACTCGCGGCGTGGGCGGGCTGGGCCTGTCGCCTTATCGCTGTGATAAAGCATCGGTGATCGTGATCGCATCGACGATCGCGCTCTACGATCCCGAGGTTTACGAGAAAGGCCTGAAGCTGGTCACCTGCGCCACGCGCCGTCCCTCGCACGACACCCTGAGTCCGGCGGTGAAATCGCTGAACTACCTCAGCAATGTCATGGCGAAGATCGAGGCGCTCCAGGCCAAGGCCGATGAAGGCGTGATGCTCAACACCGCCGGTTACGTGGCCGAGTGCACGGGCGACAACATTTTCGTGGTGAAAAACGGCGTCATCTACACGCCGCCGGTCCATGCCGGCGCGCTGAACGGCATCACGCGCAAAGTCGTGATCGAGCTGGCGGAAGCCCGCGGCTACGACATGATCGAGACCGAGATGTCCCGCTACGAACTCTACACCGCCGACGAGCTGTTCCTGACGGGGACGGCGGCGGAAGTGGTGCCGGTGCGTATCTATGACGAACGCGTCATCGGCAGCGGTGAACCTGGCCCGGTGACCCGCCAACTGCTGGCGGATTTTGTGGAAATTACACAAACTACCGGCACGCCGATTTACGAAGCGGCGGTCGTGTCGTAATCTCTCGTGGTCCGATTGGGGCTTGAGCGCGTCACCCTGGCGCGGAGGTTCCCGGCGGACTCAGATTTTTTCCATGAAGTGCGACGTTTGCCAGGCCGAAGACGCCACCGTGTATTTCAGCCAGCTCATTGAGGGCAAGCTGAAGAAAGTGAATCTGTGCAAAGGTTGCGCGGAGGAAAAAGGCGTCACCGACCCGACGGGATTCGCGTTGGCGGACATGTTGCAGGGAATGGGGCAGGAAACCGTGACCGAAAAACGAACCACACCCGGCGATCGCGTTTGTGACGAATGCGGATTCACCCAGAGCGACTTCAAGAAAACCGGGCGATTCGGCTGCGCGCATTGCTACGAGGTGTTTTCCGAAGGCCTTGAAAACCTGCTCGAGGCGATGCACAAGAACACGGAGCACAAAGGCAAGGTGCCCAAGCGCTATGAGGCGACGAAAGCTCATCGCGAGCGCCTGAACGAGCTGAAAGAGCAATTGCAGGAAGCGGTCGCCTCCGAGGATTACGAAGAAGCGGCCCGGCTGCGCGATGCGATTTCCAAGACAGAAGCGGAAGAAGCGTCCTCGGCCCCGGCCGGTGACGATTGAAGAATTGAAGCCCGGATTCCGTCAGATAGGCGACGGAAACCTCAGCGAACCATGATGAGATTCTCAACTCTCCTGAAAAAACCGGCCGAGTGGATGCGATCCGCCGGCCCGGATCATGAGATCGTGATGACGAGCCGCATCCGGCTGGCCCGCAATCTCGTCGATCACCCGTTTCCCGGCTGGGCCCGCAAGGAAGAACGGATGGCGGTGATGGACGACATCAAGCCGGCGGTCGAGGAACTGTCGGAGATGAAGGACGCCTTTTCCGAGGAGATGACGAATCTCTCCGCGATCGAGAAACAGGTGCTGGTGGAGCGCCACCTCGTCAGCCGCGAGCATGCCGCCAAAGGTCCCGGCTGCGCCACGGTGATGAACCGCAAGCAGACCATCAGCATCATGGTCAACGAGGAGGACCACCTCCGGATGCAGTCGATCCAGCCCGGCCTGCAGCTGATGCGCGCCTACCGGTCGCTCGACAGCATCGACAGCGAGCTGGAATCGCAGCTCGCCTACGCTTTTGACACCCGCTACGGCTACCTGACGGCCTGCCCGACGAATCTCGGGACCGGCATGCGTGCCTCTGCAATGCTGCACCTGCCCGGGCTCGTCCTCAGCGACCAGGTCAACCAGACCATCCAGGGCGCGAACAAGATCGGGCTCGCGGTTCGTGGTCTCTACGGCGAGGGCACCGAGGCGCTGGCGAATCTGTTCCAGATTTCCAACCAGACGACCCTGGGTCGCAGCGAGGAGGAGATCATCGAGCATCTCGACCGCGTCATTCGGCAAATCATTGAGAATGAACAGAATGCGCGGCACAAACTGCTGGAGGACAAGCCGACGATGCTGCAGGACCAGATCGGGCGCGCCTTTGCGATTTTGCGTCATGCCCATATCATTCCTTCCAAAGAGGCACTCAACTTGCTGTCTTTGATTCGCTTGGGAAGCGATCTGGGAGTTTTCGGCGAGGAAGACCGCGAGGTCATCAACGTCCTCCTCACGGAAATCCAGCCCGCTCACCTGC
>JAGRPB010000187.1 GCA_020439945.1 Verrucomicrobiia bacterium | reverse complement strand
CTTGTCGGTCAACTCATAGGCTTTCAGAAAGATCCTGACTCGCAGTCCACGAGGCGATTCGGTGTTGGTGATTCCGATGTGCCCCCGGTGGAGATCGACGATGTTCTTGGCAACGGACAAGCCCAGCCCGGTGCCCATTCCCGTGGCCTTCGTGGTATAGAACGGTTCGAAGATCCGGTTGAGCTTGTCCTCGGGAATGCCCCCTCCCTCATCCTGGACCTCGATGACCACGGCGTGATCCTGAACCCGAAGCCGATCGTAGTCGCGGAGTCCATGGTCGCGCTCGATCTGCTCGATCTGTCCCCAGAAAGTCCGGACGTCGAGGTAGCGCTCGCCTTCGACCTCGGCCATCGCCTGGATGGAATTGATCATGATGTTGATCAGGACCTGTTCCACCTTTCCCTGGTCAATTCGGACGGCGGGAATGGGACTCTCGAGTTCTTTCCGCACCTTCACGTTGGACTTCAAGGCCTCGTGCTGGACCATGCGCAACGCCTTGCGAACCACCACGTTGATGTTGCGCAACTCAAGCTCCAGGGCATCCGAACGCGAATAATCGACCATCCCTCGGATGATCGTGTCAGCGCTGGTGATCGCCTCCTGCATGTGCCGGACCATGGTCGCTCCCGTATCTCCGATTTCGTCCTCTCTCCGGCGGAAGAAATCGACCCCCATCTGGAGGGTCGCCAACGGATTCTTGACCTCGTGTGCCACCCCGGCCGCCAAGCGTCCCAGCGAATCCAGCTTCTCAGCCTGGATCAGGTGCATCTGTGCCGTCTTCAAATCATGAGATGCCTTCTTCAATCGTGCGTTGAGAGCGGTCATCTCGAGTCGACTTCGCTGGCGTTCCTGGGCATAGAGGATGGACCGAAGCAACAGGTCTCCACCCAGTCCGTGCTTGGGCAGGTAGTCCTGGGCGCCTCGGTGCACCATGGCGACCGCGAGCTCGCGATCCTCATTGCCACTGAGGATGATCACCGGCACGTCGGCGGCCAGCGCGGTCACCTTCTCGAGCGTCTCCGGACCGAAGGAGTCGGGCAGGGAGAGATCCAAGAGGATGATGTCGAAACGATCTCCGTTCGCTCCCGTCGCCCCCAGAAGGCCGAGAGCTTCCTGAAGAGTCGTGGCGTGAACGAGTTCGGGACGAACAGGAAACCCGGCGTCACGAAGGTGTTCCCTCACGAGCACGAAATCGCTCTCGCTGTCCTCGATGCAGAGAATACGAAAGACGCCCGGCGATTCGTTCTCGGAGCCGCCCCAGTCTTTCCCCCCAACTGCATCAGTGGGTACACCCATCAGAATACTCCCGACCGCTGGCGACTTCGAAGCCCGCGGGGATGCGAGCGGTCGTCCACCAGAATTCCATCACCCTCTTCATCATCACGAAAAACTCTTCCAGGTCCGGTGGCTTCACCAGGTAGCAATTCCCCTTCAACTGGTAGACCTGCTGAATATCCTCCTGCGCCTGCGAGTTGGTGATCACGATCACCGGAATCGAGGCAAGAGCCGGATCCTCCTTCACTTCCCGTAGCACTTCGCGTCCATCCTTGCAGGGCAAATTGAGATCCAGGAGAACCAGGTGAGGACGCTGGACCCGGGCAAATTCTCCGCGGCGCAACAAAAAGGCGGTGGCGGTTTCTCCATCTCCGACAACCGCCAATTCGTGGGCCACTCCGGTGTGGTTCAACGCTTCCCGTGTCAGACGGGCTTCCGCCGGATTATCCTCCACAAGTAAGATTCTCATGGCCTTTCCCCCTCACCTCCCAATAACGAGAATCATAATCGCACGAATTCCCGACCCTGTCCAATTGAATAGTCCGACACGCGGTGCTTTCGATCCTCCTCCGCGCCCGAATTCCTCGATTGACCAGGCAATGACTCAGTTCACCAGCGGCAATCGGAAATGAAAAGCGGCCCCGCCGGAAGACGCCTCCTCGATGCCGATGCTCCCGCCGTGGCGCTCCACGATGCGCCGACAGATCGCCAACCCGATCCCGGTACCGGAAACCTCGGTCTCCGAGCCGAGGCGCTGAAAAATCTGGAATGCCCGCTCTCGTTGGGTCTCCGGAATACCGGGACCGTTGTCCTCCACGACGAAGGAGGCCATGTCGCCCTCCCGACGAGCGGAGATCTGCACCTTGGGCGGGCCACCGCCACAGAACTTGATGGCGTTGCCGACCAGGTTTTGGAAAAGGCGAACGATCTGCTCACGATCAGCCAGGATTCGCGGTAGTTCGCCGATCACGATCTCCGCTCCGGATTCCTCGATCGCGATCGCCAGGTTCTGGAGAGCCTCTTCCAGGACCTCCGCCGAATCGGTGATCTCCAGGGGACGCCCCTTTCGTTCGACCCGGGAAAGCTCCAGCAATCCCAGGATCAGTTTCCTCATGCGCTCGGCTCCTCCCACGGCGTGCCGGATATATTCGTCAGCATCGTCGTCGAGTCGACCCTGGTATCGCCTCTGGAGGAGTTGGACAAAGCTGGTGACCACGCGTAGCGGCTCCTGCAGGTCATGTGAGGCCAGGTAGGCGAACTGCTCCAACTCGGCATTGGAACGTTGCAGATCCATTTCCATCTCCTTCTGCGCGGTCACATCGCGGGCGGCGGCATAGATCAGCTCTCCGTCGGGATCCGGAACCGCACTCCATTCCAACCACAGGTATTTGCCGCTGCCGTTCCGGTAGCGATTCTGGAATCTGATGAGAGACTCGCCCTCGGAGAGGTGCTCCATGGCCGCGTAGGTCCCCGCCACGTCATCGGCATGGACGAACTCGATGAAGGGACGCTTCAGCAGTTCCTCCTGGGTGTAACCGAGCGTTTCCATGAAGGCCGGGTTGATCCGCTTGAAGTAGCCGTCCATTCCCGCCACGCAGAGCAGGTCGATCGACACCTTGAAAAACTGTTCCAGCAATTCACTGGCCTCACGCGCTTCCTCCATCGCCCGCCTCAATCTCGCCTCGCTCACCTTCAGGTCGGTCGTGTCGTCGGACACTCCCGCCATCCTGACGATGTCTCCCTGCTCATTCCGCACCGGAAAACCTCGATCCCGAATCCAGCGAATCGTCCCGTCCTCGCGCACGATCCGGTATTCGATATCGAAGCCTTTTTCCGGATCCGGTTGGCCGAACGTTTCGAAGGCCATCGCGCGATCGTCGGGATGGATCGAGTTCCTCCAGGCTCCCGTCGTTTCGCGAAAACCCTGCAGCGACTTCCCCCAGATTCGCTCACCGCCCTTGCTCAGGAAGAGCAATCGCTTTCCCCCCGGGTCGGAGATCCAGAATCCTTCGTCGATGTTGTCGGCCAGTTGGGCGAAACGTTCCTGGGCCTCGATTAGTTCCGCGGTGCGTTTCACCACTTCACGCTCGATCCGGCTTGTCCTGCCGGCAGCCGCCATCAGCAACATCCCGAGGAGCACCACCAGGACGCCGGATATCACCTGGGCTCCCGCGATCTCCCATGGCAAGCGTCCGATCATCAAAGGATGGATCGCCCGAGCCTGCAACCACCAGGTCCGGCCCGCCACTTGGATGGGCCTTTCCGCCTCTTCCCGGGGAAACAGGCCCGCTCTCTCCTCGCTCCATCGATGCTCGACCAACCCCTGCCAAGTGCCACCCCCAACCGGCTCTCGCCCAGGCTCCACCAGTCGAATCCCGATCGGAAGTTCTCCCGCTTCCTCGACCGACTTTTCCAGCAGTGCCCGAACATCGAGGATCGCGAGGGCAAATCCCGAGCGTTTTCGGATCCATTGAAGTTCGCCTCCCTGTGCCGCGCCCCGTTCCCCCGCCTCGGGACCATCGATCCATTGCAGAATCGCGATCCTCGGTTGCCCGAGGATCAGGAACAGCGGGGTCGCCAGGGGTGCGGAACGACCGCGCCCACGGGAGATGATTTCGTCGATCTCCCGCACCGAGGCAAGATTGAAGCCCCGATTGCCAAGACCTTCCTCCGGAGAGGGCTCCACATAGAGCACCGGATAGGCCCTGCCTTCGACGAACTCACCTTCGCCGATCCCCGGTTCCAACACGGGTATCCCTTCCTCCCGGGCCCAGGTGTTCCAACGTTCGCGATCCCCCGCGTCAATTTCCGGCAACCAAGCGAGCCACTCCATGCCCTGGTTCTGCCGAAGCGATCGGCTGACGAAGATTCGAAATTCTCCTTCCTCGACCTCGTCACTGCTGTCCCAGAGGCTCCGGATCGATTCTAGCGACTCCTCATTGGCCACCAGGAGCCGGTTCAAGTCCGCTGACTCCTTGGTGGTCATTTCCTGGAAATCGGCCGCGCGATCGCGAATCGCCGATCGACTCACGAAGGCCAGCAAGGCCAGGACCGCGAGAATGGCGATCAGGAACGGCAGCTTTCTCGGACCAGCCTGCCCCGACCAAGGTTCCAGCGGCAAGACCGACAACAGAAGCAGCAACGGGGTGATCGCCACCATTCCCAGCACCAGCGCCAGTGTCTGCTGGACCAGGAAGAACCAACCCACTCCGGTCGGCACCAATCCGATCGACACCCAGGTGGCCGTGAGCAGAATTCCGCCGAAAAGACCTCCTCCCAGTCCCCCCAACAGGTAGAAGACCAGGCCACCCCGTTCCGAAGCCAACCCACTCGGCCAATCGGAGCGCCGACGCACCAGGCACGCGCCCATCCAGGGCCCAGCAACCGAGGCCATCACCCCGACTCCGATGGCAAGCACGGAGGGGCCCTTGCCAACGAGTAGTCCGTAGAATTCCAGAACCAGGAAATAGGACACCGCGGCTCCGACAACGAGACCCGGCCACCTCCTCCCCTCGCCCCCGAGGAAGACGGCCAAGGCCAGCCCCGCCGGCAACCAGATGACCACGCAGCCGTACTGTGACCCGGTAACCGCGTGGCTCACAAACGCCAGGACCACGAATGCCAGGGCGACAATCCCGTTCGCCAGAAAGCTTCGAAACAGGGATTCGCCCTCCGCGGTCTTCCGCGACTTCTTTCCCGCAAACCAAGTTGTGGTCGCAACCTCCTTCACCAATTGGGGAGTCTAACAAGACGAACGCCAACCGGGAAGGCCAATCGACGCTCATTCCAACTGTGGCGGCACATCGCCGTAGCGCCATCCACCCGTATATTCAGGTGCCGGATCAGCAGTCGGAACCGGGTCCGGCGTCAGCGACTTGATCAGCTCGATTCCCGCATCGCGAATCCGGTCTCCCGCCTCGGGAACCAGATTGCTGTAGCTGGTCAACCGCGTTTCGTAGCCGCCCCCGTGCGGGCCCAGCGCCTCGCTCGTGGGCACGTAACCGACGCAGCCATTCGCCAGGCTGACATGCCAGGTGAAAGGAAAGGGACTCGCTTTCTTCTGCTGAAGTCCGAACTCGCAGAAATACTCGGCCGGACTGGTCACGAACACCGCCGGTCCCACCTGGATGGTCTGCACCTCGACGTCGCGCACCGGTTCACGATCGATCATCGCCTGCAGCATCACGATTTCCTTGGCCCAGATCCAATCGTTGAGCGCCGCCGCCTCGGTCGGTTTTTCCTTCACCAATTCGCGGGATTTCGCGAGCCGGTCGGGGCTCGGTTTACGACGGGGAATTTTCAGTACCTCGGTTTTCGTGGCGACCTCGGCCGTCGTCGTGAGCGTCGTGCCCAGGTCGACCATCACCTTCACCGCCTCGGCGCCCACCCGACCGCCGAGCAACATCGCGGCCGCCTCGCCGGAAGGACGTCGCACCGCCGCCGCATTGTCGACCTGGGTCACATCACCGCTGGCGCCATTGAGAAAGACCACCGTCACGTCCTCGCCGAAGGTGCCCCGGATCACCTTCTCGATCGCCCACGGATAATTCGCGGAAATCCCCGGCGGACTCGTGGTCGCGTGGCAGGAAAAATTGACGACACAGCCGACCAGTTTGCCTTCCTCATTCCACGCCCCGATCACGCCGACCTCCGGATCGATCGGCCCGGCCGGCTCCACCATCTCCGGGTTGCCGTAGTGGGGATGAGTGAAACTGAGACCATTCTTCATCCGCCAGCGCCGATTGAAACTCACCGTATCCTCTTCGCCCCGACCGAATCCCAAATTCAACGGTTGCCGGGTTTCATAAGCCTCGATGACCGCCTCCGCGATGCCGTTCACCACCGTCTCGAGATACTTCGCGTCGGCCATCGAACTCTGTTCGTAGGCCAGTTCCCGCACCGACGCGTCCGCCTGGTCGAACTCGCCCGGCAACACCATTCCCACCGGTCCCGAGGAATGCGAATGCGAGGCACCGATGAGGACCGCATTGGGCGGAATCGTCGTCTTCGCCGCGATCCGCTTTCGCGCCTCGGCTACCTGCGGTTCCCGGAGGAACAGGGCGTCCAGCCCCACCAGGGCGACGACATCGCCGCCATCGTCGAACACCACCGCCCGCGCCTTGCAGGCATCGTGGAAGGACTGGTGAAATCCTTTCCCGTAGCCGCCCGGCCGCTCCATGCCGATCTCGGGCGAGATGTCCCGCTCCGCGAACCCCGTCTTCACCTCCGGAGCCGACCAAACAGGGTCAAGTCCCGGACCCAACAGGGTCAACCCGATCGCCATCGTCCAGAAAATCCTCGTCGTCTTCATTGTCTTGGTCATCGTTCCCTGATTTCCTTATCCCAAAACCCGCGTTGAGAGAATCTCCGACCCGGGCGCGATGCCGCCCCGCAAATCCGGCATCGACAGGGCGCCGGGGTTGTCGTATTTCCGGGATCGCTATCTTTCATCGATCGATCCCCCGAAAAACTGCCATGAAAAAACCATCGCGCTCCCCTCTCAACACTCTCACGCTCCTGGTCGCCGGTGCGGCGCTGGCGGGCTCGGCCCTGTTCGCCCAGCAGCAGAAGAAAGACGAACCCCAGACCTGGGAAGAGAAGAAAGCGGCCCGTTTCACGGGGCCGAACGACGAGCAGAAGCAGTTGATCGCGGAAGCGGTCCCATCGAAGGCGACAGCAAAACCGGCCAAGCCGCGCAAGATTCTGGCGATGTATCGCTGCGAGGGGTTCATCCACACCTCGATTCCCTTCGGCAACTACGCGCTGCAGCAGATGGCGGAAAAGACGGGCGCCTTCTCCGTCGACCTCGCCGACACCTACGACATCTTCACGCCGGAAAATCTGGCCAAATATGACGTGCTTCTCTTCAACAGCACGACCCACCTGCAACCGAACGACGCGCAGAAGAAGGCGATTCTCGATTTCATCAACGGCGGTGGCGGCGTGGTCGGCATCCACGCGGCGGCCGACAATTTTGGCGATTGGCCCGAAGGCGTGGCGATGATCGGGGGCGTGTTCAACGGTCACCCCTGGGGCGCCGGCGGAACCTGGGCGTTCAAGAACGAGGATCCCACCCACAAGCTGAATGCGGCGTTCGGCGGCAAGGGTTTCTGGCACACGGATGAGATCTACTGGTACAAACCCGAGAGCTTCCAGGGGCGCGACAAGTTGCGCGTGCTCCTGAGCCTGGACATGAGCAAGGAAGCGAATCAGAAAGCGCTGGATAACGAGCGCTACAAGGACATGGTCCAGGGCGATCGCAAGGACGTGGACGTGGCCGTCTCCTGGTGCCGGAAAATCGGCGAGGGTCGGTTGTTTTTCACCAATCTCGGCCATCGCGACGACACCTTCTGGAATCCGGAAGTGATGCAGCACCTCCTCGATGGCATCCAGTTCGCGCTCGGTGACATGGAGGTGGACACCACGCCCTCGGCGGAAGCCCATCTCGGCGATCCGGTGCTGGCTCCGGAGAAAGAGTAATCCCAGATTTCAAACGGCGAAACGGCCCGGCGCCTGACCTCTCGGTCGGACACCGGGCCGCCCCGTTCCGCACAAAAATCGTGGAGTGAAGACAAGACTTGTTCTGTCGACTACCGGAAATCGTGCGGTGGAAAGGGATGCGGGGTGAGAATTCGGAAGTTCGGACGGCCTATTCCCAGAAGCTTTCTCCGTCAGCAGCCAGAGCCAGGCGTCCCTGTTCGATTCGCAGGTAGTTTCTGACTCGCTCCCGTCCTTTTTCATCGAGATCGCGAACGCCGTAGAACTGTCCGGTGAACGGCCCCGATTTGGCGGTTTCGCCTTCGGCGATGCGATCGATGGTGCCCTGAAGATCACCGGGATCCACCAGATGCACGCCAGCCTGCTCGGCATAGCGCGTGGTGGTAATCATGCGAGCGGCGACTTCTTTCAGCCGCTGCTCGTTCCAATTGCCATTGAGGTGATTTCTCACTCCCGTCGTGATGGTGTAGGCCAGGAAAAGCCCACCCGCCGCGAGGAGGAGATCCATCAAGCTCATGCCCCGCTGATGACGGCGGGCGGCCTGGCTGGGTTTGGCGTTTGGTTTCATTCGTGCGTCTCGGGTTTGACTGATACGAATATTACAAAAATTATCATTTGGCGCAACTATTATTTGCGAAAATTATTAAAATTATTTCTCGCGACTGCGATTCGAGCTCGAAATCGCGCGATTTTGATCGCCACAAGGTTCCTTGTGGTCGACCACTGAAGGCGTGAACGCGAGCTGAGCCGGTCAATTTCTTCCGGTTTCTCGCAGGATTGAGAGGTGGCGACTCGGAGCGGGTTTCCCGAGGCAACCGTCTCAGGCTCGATCTTCTTCCAGACTTCCCCACTCACGCAGGCTCACCCAGGTGGCGCCCCAGCCCCCGCTGGTTTCGTCTCCGGGGCGATAACCGGTCACCTCGGGAAGCCGGTCGAGCAGTCGATGCACACCTTCCCTGAGAGCGCCGGTGCCTTTGCCATGCACGACGCGAACGCGCAGCCACCCGCGCCGACGACATTCGCGGAAATATTCCGGCAGCAGGGAACCGATCTCGTTCGGGCGAAAGGTGTGGAGATCGAGTTCGTCGGTGAGGGGAGGCTCGACGATCTCTTCGTCACCAACTGGCTCCGCCGACTCGTCACTCATGGTGTCGGCGCCGACGGCGGGCCGGGTTCGGCGAGAAGGGTGTTGATGACACGGGCGGTCTCATCGATCGCGTTAGCTTCCAGTCCTTCCACATAGGCGCGGACCACGCCCTGTCGATCGACGATCGCGAGCTTGTTGCTGTGAATGAAGCCGGCGGTCATGAGGTTGGCTTTCTCCATGGGCGTCCGTGCCACGGGAAGCAGGAAGCTCTCCTTGATGATCGCATCGAGAGCGGCGGGATCGCCGGTGAAAAACTGCCAGCGCGCGTTGTCGGCACCCCAGCGTTTGCCGTAGTCCGCGAGTCGCTCGGGCTTGTCGGTCTGGGGATCGACGGAGAATGACACGAAGGCGACATCCTCCCGGTTGGCGAACCGGTTCTGCAAGGCCGCCATCTTCTGCGAGAGAATCAGGCACTCCGCCCCGCAGGACGTGAAGACGAAATTCGCCACCCAGACTTTCCCGATCAGTTCTTCGCGGGAAACCGCTTCGCCCTCCTGATTGGTGAAGGTGAAATCCGAAACCTCCCGATAGCGATCGATCGTCGCCTTCGAATTCGCGGAACCGGCGGATCGCTCACCGCAGGCGGACAGACAGAATGCGACGACGGCCATCAACGGGCCGAGAGAGGGGATGTCCTTGTGCCAGGCCACACCAAAGAATACGCCTCACTGGCCGGGCTGCGACGCCTTTTCAAATTCCCTGACCTTGGCCTGGCTCTCCTCCGACAGGTTCTCGATGGGATAGGGCACCGAAGTTCCGTTGGCGAGTTTCAGGATGGCGTTGGCCCCCTCCACCCGCAGCAGGGTCGCCTCGATGGTGCGACCCTCCTTATTCGTCCACGAACCTTTGAGCGGCTCGGGCCTTTTCATCAGGCCCCCTTCCTCTTCCTTTTTCGCGTCGTCACCGGAGGGACTGTCGCCGAGGTTGGCGCCGTCGTTGATCCACTGCTTGATCAGGTCGATCTGGGCGGCGGAAAGCGCGGCGGCTTTCTTCGGCATGCGATCATCCGTGTCGTCGGTCACGAGCCGTTCCACCAGGATGCTGCGATCCGCGTTTCCCGGATTGATCTGGCCGGTGCGCTTGATGTGGCTGGCGATTTCCTCGGGATCGA
>JAGRPB010000186.1 GCA_020439945.1 Verrucomicrobiia bacterium | reverse complement strand
GAATGGACTGGCTGACGCGGCAGAAAACTGAAGCCGCGCGCCTCCGCCCGGAGCTGGAGGAGTTCGCCCAGATCGATGGTGACGCGGGCTTTCATGGAGCCGGAGAAAAGGGATAGCGAGCGAAGTCAGACCGGCGAGACCTGTTCGAGGAGCAGATCGACGACTTCCGTGCGCGTGCGCCCGGCGGCTTCCGCTTCGTAGGATAGATGGATGCGGTGAGCGAGACAGGCGGGAGCGACGGCGCGGATGTTTTCCGGCGACACGAAGTCCTGCCCCTGCAGCCAGGCGTGAGCACGGGCGGCGGCATCGAGGGCAATGGATCCGCGCGGGCTGGAGCCGAGCCGAATCCACCGCTCGAGATCGCCGCCGTAGCGTTTCGGTTCGCGAGTGCCGACGACGAGATCGACGATGTATTGCTCCGCCGCCTCGGCGACATGGATGCGATTCACTTCCTCGCGGGCCGTGAAGATGACTTCCTGCGGGATCGGCGCGGGTGGTTCGGGTGCATCGCCGGAGCGTTCGCCACGCACCAGCCGCAGGATCGCGGCCTCGTTTTCCGCGGGCGGATAGGGCACGTGGACGTAGAGGAGAAAGCGGTCCATCTGCGCTTCGGGCAGCGGGTAGGTGCCCTCCTGCTCGATGGGATTCTGCGTGGCCAGCACGAGAAACAGGTCGGGCAGCGCATGGGTCTCCCCCGCCACCGTGACCTGCCGCTCCTCCATGGCCTCCAGGAGAGCGGCCTGCACCTTGGCGGGGGCGCGGTTGATTTCATCGGCCAGCACCAGGTTTCCGAAAATCGGGCCCGCCTGGAAATCGAAGGTCGCGGTCTGCTCGCGATAAATCTCCGAACCGGTGACGTCGGACGGCAACAGGTCGGGCGTGAACTGGACCCGGCTGAAATCCGAATCGATCAGCTTCGAAAGCGTCTTGATCGACCGCGTCTTGGCCACGCCGGGCAGCCCTTCCATGAGGACGTGCCCGTTGGCGAGAATCGCCACCAGCAATCGTTCGACCACGTCTTCCTGGCCGATCACGGCCTGGTTCATCGCGGTCTGGATGCCCAGCAGGGCTTCGCGACTGCTCATGGCTGCTCGGGGTAAATGACCTTCCAGTCCGCCTTCATGTCGACCAGCGTCCAGCCGCGATCCTTCGCCTCGTCGAGGCCTTTGTCCAACTTGCCGACATGGGACTCACGATCGTAAGCGAACTCGCGCTCGGCGTCGGTGTGGTGCACCAGCAGACCGAAGCGCGCGCCTTCCCCGGCCGTGGTCCACTCCAGCATCTGGAAGTCGCCATCGGAATTGCCCGCCGCGAAAATGGGACGACGACCGATGTGTTGGTGAATGCCGACGGGTTTGCCTTCCTTGTCATCGATGAAATCCAGCTCGGGCACTTTCACAATGACGGGCTTGCCATCGCGGACCTCGTATTTCGCCTTGATGCTGGAACCGACCACCTGCTCGGGCGGAACACCGTAGGCTTCCTCGGCGAAGACGCGGAGGAAGTCGATGCCGCCACCGGAAACGATGAAGGTCTTGAAGCCGTTGGCGCGGAGGTATTCGAGCAGCTCGACCATCGGCTGAAAGATCATCTTGTTGTAAGCCATGCCGGTCTTGGGATGACGAGCGGTCTTGAGCCATTCGCCGACGACTTCGTCGAATTCCTCCGAGGTCAGGCCGGCATGCGTCGCCATCGCCATGGCGAGCAGGGCCTTTTCACCGCCCGCGAGGGAACCTGCGATGTCACCTTTCAGGACCGAGGCGAAAGGCTCCTCGTCCTTCCACTCCGGATGCTCCGGCGCCAGCGCCTTGATGCGGTCGAAAATGTAGAAGGCCTGGAAATACATCGGCTGCTCGGACCAGAGACAGCCGTCGTTGTCGAAGGTGGCGATGCGTTCGGCGGGCGGGACGAAATCCGGCGAGCCTTCGGTGGTCACCTTCGCGACAAAGTCGATGATGGCGGTCCTGGTGGCGGTGTCGTTCCACGAGGGAAGCGGCTCGGCGAGGAGCGAACTGGCGGTCCCGAGCAGGAGACTGAAAAAGCAGAGTGCCTTCTTCATGATTCGTTAGGCGGTCTGAGTTTGGAAAAAGCGGAAACGAAAAACGGAGCGTGACTGACGCCCGCTCCGTTTCGACTCGACCCCCCCCGGCGAAACCGGGGGGATCGGTGAGTGAATTGTCAGGTTTGGACGTCGTTGCGATGTCGCGGCCTGTCAGCGGCCTCCCGCGGCGGCTTCGATCTGCTTCTGGATTCCCTCGAGGTTGAAGGAGCCGGGAGTCTGGCTCGGCGGGTAATCCACCATGCTCTGGAGGAATTTGGCGGCCATCTGCTGCATGGGCACGAGCACGAAGGCGCGATCGATAAACCAGTCGTTGTAGGTGTTGGCGTTGTGCTGAGCCTTCTCGAACGGGTCGCGGCGCAGATTGAACAGCAGCGGCACGCGCAGCTTGATGAAAGGCTCGCGCCAGACACCGAAGGCTTCGCCGCGGTTTTCCAGGAAGACCGCCTTCCAGCCATCGTAGCGCATGGCCACCACTTCGCCGTCGTCGTTCACGTAGATGAACTCCTTGCGAGGATCTTCTTCCGTCTTGCCGGTGATGTAGTCCGTCAGGTTGTGTCCGTCGATGTAGTTCCTGTAGGTGCGGCCGTTGAGTTCCACGCCGGCGGCGAGTTTCTCCTTGATGTCCGGCGCTCCGGCGATGGCGGCGAAGGTCGGCAGCCAGTCCTCGTGCGAGACGATGCCGTTGAGGACCGTGCCGGCGGGGATGTGTCCGGGCCAGCGGACGTAGCAAGGCACGCGGTAGGCACCTTCCCAGTTCGAGTTTTTCTCACTGCGGAACGGGACCGTGCCGGCGTCGGGCCAGGTATTGTAGTGCGGCGCGTTGTCCGTCGAATACATCACGATGGTGTTCTCGGTCAGACCGTTGTCATCGAGGAACTTCAGGATGTCGCCGACCATCGCGTCGTGCTCGATCATGCCGTCTGTATATTCGTCGTTGCCCGGATGGCGATGCTCCTTCTTCACATGGGTGCGGAAGTGCATGCGGGTCGTGTTGTACCAGCAGAAGAAGGGCTTCTCGGCGGCGACCTGGCGGGTCATGAAATCCTTGGCGGCGGCGAGGGTTTCCTCGTCCACGGTTTCCATGCGCTTCTTGGTCAGCGGACCGGTGTCCTCGATCTTGCCGTCGGCGAAGGAGTGGATGACACCGCGCGGGCCGTAGGTCTCGCGAAAGGTCTTGCCGTTCGCGAGCACCATGTCGGCCGGATAGTCCTCGTTCTCCGGTTCTTCCTCGGCATTGAGGTGGTAGAGGTTGCCCATGAACTCGTCGAAGCCATGGTTGGTGGGCAGGTGCTCGTCGCGGTCGCCCTGGTGGTTCTTGCCGAACTGGCCGGTGGCGTAGCCCTGCGATTTCAACACGGTGGCGATCGTCACATCGGACTCCTGCCAGCCTTCCTTGGCGCCGGGCAGGCCGACCTTGGTCATGCCGGTGCGGACCGGCACGTTCCCGCCGAGGAAGGCGGCGCGTCCCGCAGTGCAGGACTGTTGACCGTAGTAATCCGTGAAGGCCACGCCTTCCTTGGCGATCCGGTCGATGTTGGGCGTCTGGTAGCCCATCATGCCCCGGCTCCAGAAACTGGTGTTCCAGGTGCCGATGTCATCGCCCCAGACGACGAGGATGTTGGGTTTCTTGTCCTGCGCCATCGCGGGGATGGCCAAGGCGGCGGCGGCGATGGCCATCATCCATGGCCTCGGAGTTATCGATTTCATCATTCGGTGGGTATTCTTGGTTCAGTCGAGGGAAAAATCAGCGACAGGCTGGTTGGTGAAGGTTTCCAAGGGGACCGCTATCATGACAGGTCGAAGAAAGCGTGAAATAGAACTTTGGTTTACCCAGACAACTTGGCGGCGCACTCTCCCTCCCCTTCCGCTTCCCGTTTCACCGCTTCCGAAATCCCTCTCGACAGGTGGCGCTCCCCACCTCACCTTTTTAGCTTAATGAATCCCACTTGGCTGCCCCTCGTCCATCTCGGCGTCGGCCTGTTGGGCGCCGGCCTCAGCCTGCCCCTCATCTGGCGAAAGGTGCCCATGAATCGCCTCTACGGCGTCCGGTTCCCCCAGTCTTTCCGGTCCGACGAAGCTTGGTATGCCATCAATGCATACGGCGGCAAAGTCCTCCTCGTCGCCTCCATCCTCATCGTGGGCGCCGCCGTCTACGGCCTTCTTTTCCCGTCTCCCGCCTACTTCATCACCGGCACCGTCGTGATTCTCGTTTCCGTGCTGCTCGCCTGCGTGGAGTGCTATCGTTTTGCGAGGAAATGGGCAACCCGGAGCGAGTGAGTGACTGTTCGAGCGCGGGCATTCACCGAATCGTGGGATTCGCGTTACCCAACCAAGGTCATTTTCGCGTCCCTACCGGAACTCCCGCGGATCGAGGGCACCGGTTGAATCGTCGATTCTACCCTGTTCAGTCCCGGACCGAACCCTGTTAATTCCCTGCGTGGATCGGGGTTGCCCTGTCGCAGCCGTTCACGCAAGGCGGATTTCGCCCAGCTTTATCGCCGCAAAGGGAGGGAGCAAAGTTGTTCGCGATTTTCGCAGAACGGTAAGCGGCCGTTGCGAAACAGCGAAACGCCAATCGCAAAAAGCTCCTTCCGCCTTCACTCCCCCTCTCCTACTGCCACCCAAATCGCGGCCATCAGGCTGACTTCATCGATGGGCTTGTGGAGATAGGCGGCGGCACCGAGTCTCCGGACCTGCTGTTCGTAGCCGGGCTGATCGTGGCCGGTCATGACGACGACGGCGGGGTGGTTCCGACGAAATCTGAGGGCGTCGAGGACGCGGAAACCATCGGTCTTGCCGGGGAGATGGAGGTCGAGGAGGACGCAGTCGATGCGATCGCTTTCCCAGCGCTGAAGGAACTCGTCGCCGCTGGCGAAGGCGATCACTTCACAATCGTTCAATCGCAAGAGGCGACCGAGCGCCTTTCGCAAGGCGGGTTCGTCGTCCACCACGGCGATGGTTGGAGGAGCGGCAGTCAAGGGATCACCTTCACCCTCTCAGAAATCGCCGTATCGCTCTATGATACGTTGGTAGTACCCACCCGCCGCTCAGGGCGAGGCGGGCTGGACACCGAGGCGATCTGCGAGCCTGACGAGCCCGACCACGGAGGGTTCCTGGAGCTTCTGGGTCAGTCGCATGCGGTGGACTTTGACGGTCTGCTCGGAGATGCCGAGGTCTTCGGCGATCTGCTTGTTGAGCTTGCCGGTGATGACGTGCGCAAAGACTTCCCGCTCGCGGGGAGAAAGGGTCTGAAGGCGGTCTCTCTCTTTTTCCACCTGGGCGTCCCGGTGGTTTTTTTTCAGGGCTTCGGCGATGGCGGCGAAGAGGGCGATGTCGTCGACGGGCTTGGTCAGGAAATCGACGGCGCCGGCTTTCATGGCGCTGACGCTGGTGGGAATGTCGCCCGCCCCGGTGAGAAAAATGATGGGGGAGGCATGGCCGGCGGCTCTCAGTTGACCTTGCAGTTCGACTCCGGTGATGCCGGGCATGTGGAGGTCGAGGATGAGGCAGTCGAAGGTGGCGCAGTCGGCCTCGGCGAGGAAGGTGGTCCCGTCCGGGAAATCGCTGACGCCGAATCCCTCGGAGCGCAGCAGCCGGCGGATGGAACCGCGGAATCCGGGATCGTCGTCAACGATGCCGATATGGAAGTGTGAGTTCATGGCATCAGACGACGGTCGCGGTGGCGGCGACACGCGCGGCGGTCTCGACCCGCGGCAGGGAAAGGTGGAAGCAGGCGCCGCCGTCCGGGCAGGGTTCGGCCCAGAGTTTTCCGCCATTGGCGGTGACGAAGGTGCGACAGATGGCGAGCCCCATGCCCAATCCGTCGGGCTTGGTGGAGTAAAAGGGCTGGAACAAATGCTCGGGATCGTCCGGCAATCCCGGACCGCGGTCGGACACGATGAGAACGACCTGGGTGCCTTCGCTTTTCGCGCGAATGACGATCTTTTTCTCGGCAGCCGGGGTGTCTTTCATGGCGTCGATGGCATTGATCACCAGGTTCAGGACGACCTGCTGCAACTGGACGGGATCGCTCATGACACGAGGCAGGTCGGGCGGGATCTCGATATCGAGTGCGACGGATTCGCGGGTCGAGGACGGGCGGGCGAGTCGAAGGACGTTCTCGACGCTGCTCCTGAGATCGACGGGCTCGATGCTGGTTTTCCCGCGCTTCAGCAGTTCCCGCCAGCGGGTGATGACCTGACTGGCGCGCTGGTCTTCGGAGACGATGTCACCGAGGATTTCATCGATTTCGGCGAGATCGGGCGCAGGTTTGCCGAGCATGCGCCGGGCGGCTTGGGCATTGCTGAGGATGGTGCCGAGCGGCTGGTTCAACTCATGAGCGAGTGACCCGGAGATGGCGCCGAGGGAACCGACTCGTGCGAGGTGAGAGAGTTGATCGCGCTGATCGAGAATCTCGGTCTCGGCCCGGAGACGTTCGGTGATGTCGATGGAGACGCCCCGGGAGCGAAGGTGATCGCTGCCGCGGGCGAGGTCGGCGCTTCCCCGGGATACGAGCCAGCGTTCCTCGCCATCGACCCGCCGGATGCGATGCTGGACGACGTAGCTCTGGCCATGGATGGCGGCGGCGTTGATCGCTTCCCGGATTTCCTCCCGGTCTTCGGGGTGGATGCGGTTGAAAACTTCCTCGAGCAGGATATCGCCCTCCCTGCCGAAGCCGAAGAGTTCCCGCCACTTGTCGGTGGCCTTGATGACCTGCTTTTCCAGATCCACCTCCCAGAGTCCGACATCGGCGGCGCTGGCGGCGAGGGTGAGCCCCTCACTCATCTCTCGGGCCCGGCGCCGGGCGGCGAGGAGGAAAAAGATGAGCCCGCCCTGGAAGACGATGACGGTGACCCCGATGAGGACGGCCTGTCGATGCGTTTCCCAAAGTGAGGGAGGCTCGAATCGAATGGCACTCCCCGTCGGGAGCGCCTTCTCGTGAATGTGCCAGCGCCGCAGTTCCCGCCAGTCGTAGGCGGGAAGCGAATGAACCACCGGTTCGACGCGAATCTGATCGCCGGAAGCGCCATCGAGCAGTTTCACGGCAGAAGCCGCCGCCCGCGCGCCCGCGGCTTCGAAGTCCACAAGCCGTCCTCCCACGATACCGGAACCGAGTTGGTCCTTTCCGAACCCGAAAATGGGCACGGCGGTCTTCGATCGAACGCGGCGCAGGGCCACATTCCCTTCGTGCGGCACGCCGGCGCTGTCCCGGTCGAATACGGAGAAAAACACCGCCGCACCATGCGGAAGCGTGGCCACGGTATCCAGCATCTGGGCCAATGACTGATCGCTCAGGGAGTGAAACTCCACCTCCGGACGTGCCTGGCGCCAGGTATCCAGCACCTCCTTCTCCCAGTAGCGTTCCAGGGTGGTGATGCCGGTCAGATAGTAGACCTGACGGGTGTCTGGCTGGGCGATGAAAATGTCTTCCAGCAGCATTTTCAGATCCATTTCCAAGCTGACGGTCACCGAGTTCCTTTCCGGTGTGACTTCCGCGAATCGGCGCTGGTCGGCGCCCGCGATCAGCAAAGGCACGGCGGGAAACAGCTCCTCGCGATGGGCGCGATAGAAGATCGCCGCCGGCGCGCCGACACACACCACCAGGTCCGGTTTTTCATGCCGGAAGGTGGCGGTGAGAAAATCGACCAAGGCGACCGCCTGCTCGTCGCGCCTGGTGGTCGCCTCCACGGTCTGGAGGGACGCCTCAACGAACTCGACCGGGTGAGGGTAGTGAAGTGCCAGGTCGATCCGAAAACGACTCGCCACCGAAGAAAAGGGGGCAAAGTCCCTACCGAAGGAATGGACCATCAGAACCCGTTTGGGCGGCGTGCTGTCAGCCGCCAACAACGCTGCGGAAAGGGCGATGCTGAGCGCGAGAGACAATCCGAGTCTGATCGGCATCGAGGAAGCCCGATCGAAGCGCGAGCGCGTCAAAGTCGGCCAATCAATGGCGCGATTTTTTTCCCGATGCTTAATCAGGCGTCTCCCGATCATGTTGATGCCCTTCCGTCCTCCTCTCAGCGTTTGCCCATGATGCTTGGAAATCGAGCAAAAGGCAAGCCCGCCGCGGTCGGCTCAGTTGGCTTCTCCGCCGGGGCTGTCCATGGAATCGCGCAACTCCAACAGCGCCTGGTCGAAGGAATCCACCCTGACCAGCCCCAGCCGGGGGTACTCCAGATCGAGGATGAGATAGATCGAGAGGGCGAGCACGGCGGAGAATCCGAAGAGATGCACCCGGCTCTGCCGCTTCGCCTTGGCCATCCCGAATCCGGAAAGCAGGGCGCTGGTCAGCACGGTCAGGCTCAGCATGAGATACACGGGCAGCGGTGGATGCTGCCGCGTCGACAGGATGCGGCGCTGAAAGCTGTCGAACATCTCGTTGAGCGCCGGATAGAGCAGCTGCGGGATCGGTTTT
Organism: Verrucomicrobiia bacterium; assembly: GCA_020439945.1. Taxonomy (GTDB): domain Bacteria; phylum Verrucomicrobiota; class Verrucomicrobiia; order Verrucomicrobiales; family DEV007; genus JAEUHH01. The sequence continues at coordinate 1,577 of JAGRPB010000186.1, read as the reverse complement.
GCCGGAGCCTGCCAGGCCGCTTCGTTCACCCGATCCCAGATTGCCTGTTGCAGGCTTCCCACTTCAGCGACCACAGCCAGGATCTCGTTTTCCCGGGTGCCATGTTGGGTCAGCTCCAGATTGCCATCCAGATACTGGCGAAACAGCCCCCTCACCTCCTGGCGACTCGGCTCGTCCAGCGCATCGAGTCTCAACCAGGCGGTGCCGATGGCGTTCACCTCTGCCGTGATGAGATCCCGGCGATGATCGAATCGCGAAGCCGCGCCGGTAAAGGTGAAAGCGATGAGAAGCCCCATCAGTCCGTAGACCGCGCCTTCCACGGCGCCGAGCCCCGCCTGTCCGTCGTCTCCCTCATTGGCGAACCGCCTCACTCCGAGTCGCCATCCCAAGCGGGAGCAACCCAGCACCCCGAAGAATAGACCGACGGCAAAGATTCCTGAAAGTAAGATCTGGCTCATTGAGTTGGCGAAGACCAGAACGGGATAACCCGGGCCGCCGCTTCGCACAAGCACGCTTCGCTCGCCCGGTCTGCGTAACCCGGCCCTTTGCCGCCGCCTCCCTCTGGACCTCGATCCCTACTTCTTCGATTTCTTCACCTGGCGATAGATGATCAGCACAAGGATGGCGCCGACAGTGGACAGGAGGATGCCCCAGAGATCGAAGGACTCCACCTTTCCCCACCCCAGCAGACTACCGAGGAATCCCGCCAGCACGGCGCCCGCGATTCCCAGCAGGATGGTAATGATGAAACCGCCGGGGTCCTTGCCCGGCATGATGAACTTCGCGAGAGCCCCGGCGATCAAGCCGAGAAAGATCCAGGATAGAATGCCCATGAGATGAACGGGTTGAGTGTTCTGTTTTGGAGACCGCCCGCGAATCCTCGCATGCGATCAGATTCCTCCTTTTACCAAGGAGAACGCCACCCGCCAATCCAATTCAGCCCAATTTGAGTGGCAATTTCGCCAGGATCGCCGTTTTCCCATTTTGTTGATACAATCACGAAAATGAAACCCACAGAACACAGACTCATTCACGCTTTCGAGTCGTTATCGCTCGACCCGAGTGAATGGACTCACCGAACCCACGTCTCGATCGCTTTCCTTTACCTGCGAGAGCATGGGTTTGATGGCGCCCTCGAGCGAATTCGCCAAGGCATCAAAGCTTACAACGCCCATCACGCGGTCGAAGAGAGCTCTACCAGCGGCTACAACGAAACCACGACGGCGGCTCTCCTTACGCTCATCGATACCGTGATGCGTGCCTACGAAGAAATCCTGCCGGCATCGAACGCTGATGAATTCTGCGAGTGTCATCCAGAACTGATGAGCAAGCACATCCTCCGGTGCTTCTACACTCCGGAAAGGAGGATGCACCCGGAAGCGAAAGTCAGATTCATCGAACCGGATCTCGCGCCCTTGCCGAGCTATCCGACCAACCGGAAATCGACAGATCGTGCTACCGCGGACTGAAGGGCGATCACCCCACCAGCGCTCGGATCAATGATGGAGCGGCGCCCCAGAGCGCGGCCACCAGGAGGAGCGACAAAGCGGCGCTGGCGAGGACGACAAAGCCCCCCT
>JAGRPB010000016.1 GCA_020439945.1 Verrucomicrobiia bacterium | reverse complement strand
GACCCGCTCGATCGCCTCCAGCACCACGACGCCGGTGGACGAGTCCAGCGCGCCGGTGGGCTCATCGCACAGCAGGACGTCTGGGCGCTTCGCGATCGCCCTCGCGATCGCGATCCGCTGCCGTTGCCCGCCCGAAATTTGCACGCCGCGATCGCCGACGCGGGTGTCGAGGCCATCCGGCAAACGCTCGATGAATTCCCACGCATTGGCCTGGCGGGCCGCTTCTTCGATTTCTTCGCGCGTTGCTCCGGGTCGACCGTAGGCGATATTTTCCGCCAGCGAACCGCCAAAGAGGATCACCTCCTGCGGCACCATGGCCATCTGGCCACGCAACCAGCGAAGCGGGAAATCGGTGGCCGGGCGGTCATCGAAAAACAATTCACCGGTCTCCGGTTCGTGGAGCCGAAACAGCAGCGAAGTTACGGTCGACTTGCCCGCGCCGCTCGGACCGACCAGCGCCAGACGCTCGCCGGGAGCGACTGCGAGATCGAACCCGTCGAGGACCGGCACCTCCGGTCGCGAGGGATACCGGAATTCCACCCCACGGAAACGGACCGCTCCGGAAAGACGATCGCCGGATTGCGGTTGGAACACTCCTCCATCGAGGTTCTCCTCCGTTTCCGCCATCAGTTCGAGGACGCGTCTCGTGGCGCCGCCCATCCGTTGAAAGCGCGCCAGCAACTCCGCCAGCAATCCACCCGCCGTCGCCGCGAGCACCAATGCGGACATGAACGCGGTGAAATCCCCCGCCGTCAGGTGCCCGGCGATGATTTGTCGCGAGCCGAACCACATCAGCAGGATGATGCAGGAAAAAAGCACCAGCAAGATCAGGCACACGTAGCCCGCCCGATGGCGCGCCACTTTCACTGCCGGTTTCAGGAAATCATCCATCGCATCGCGAAATCTCCGGGCCTCATGGCGCTCGTTGGCGAAGGTCTTCACACTCCGAATGGCGATCAGAACTTCGTCGATGATGATGGATGTCAGTGAAAGGCGCTCCTGAACCGACCCCGATTCCCGCCGGATACGCGCACCCGACCACAACGAAACCCCCACGATCGGCGGGACCGTGAGCAACACCAGACCGCCCAGCTGGTGCGAAATCAGGAACAGCAGAATCACCGCCCCCACCAGCATGAACACGTTTTTCACATAGGTCCGCAGATCGTTGGTCCAGGTTTCCTGCAGCAACGCAATGTCGGCCAGCAGGCGACTGCTGAGATCCCCGACTCGGGTCGATTCAAAAAACGTCATCGGCAGCTCGATGAGATGGCCGAAGAGGCGATTCCGCAGCTTGGCGGCGGCGCGCTCCCCCAGTTCGATGAACCGGCTCATGTCCACGTAGGTGCAATACAGCGTGACCACCATGGTGAGGAACAGAAACCCGCCCATCACATCGATGCCCGGCCGCTCCCGCGTTCCTCCCATGGAAATGTCGAGTCCCAGCGTGCTCAAGGTGCTGTCGACCAGCCAGCCGGCCGCCACCACGAAGACAAGATGCCCAAGTATCCCGATGGCGAGGTGGATCACCGCCACCGCCAGCCGGACGCGGTGACCCTGGCAGAGATTGAGATACAGCCCGAGCGCCTGCGCCGGCGTGGCCGCCTTTTCCGCCGGCTTCGCTTCGTCATCCAAAAGGGAAGCGCGGTTTTCGAGTGAGGCGTCGGCCATTCAGTCAACAGGGTCAGGTGCGGAACTTAACAGGGTATGATCACCCCGATCATGGCCGAGCCTCGGGGCTTTGCAAGCCCGGCGGATTCAGGAAAAAAAGCCGCGACATTTCGATTCCAACAACCGGATCAGGGCCGGGTCCAGGTAACCGTAGTTGTCGGGAATTCCGAGAACCCGGATCCGTTTCCCCGCCAACGCCTCGCCGAAACGGCGGTTGAGTTTCTCCCGGTGAATTTTTTCCATCACGAGAATGATGTCGGCCCACTCGATCTGATCGAGCGAGACGGGCACCTCCGCATCATCGCTCAGTCCGGCGGAATCCACTTCGACGCCCGGCCGACCTGAAAAGATCGCTTCGGCGGTGGGGCTGCGGAGTTTGTTCCGCGAGCAGAGAAAAAGAAGATGAAGGCTCATGGGGCGGCACGAAATCGAGAGCATGAGAGGCATCTTTCCATTCGTCAAACCTGCCGCTCGACCGATGACCGGTGCGGCAGCCTGTGGTAGGCTGGCCGTCTTCGCGATTCAATTTTGAAATGAAGGTTCGCCCTTTTCTCTGCAACAGCGTCTTGTCGTTGGTCTTCTTTTTCACCCTGCCAATCCGGGCGGAGGTGAGCGACGCCGACTTGGCGCCGATCCAGAACTGGCTGCAATTTCAGCGCGGCATTCGAACCGTCGCCGCCGAATTCGTTCAGATGCGCGAGTTGCGAACGTTGCGAAATCCCCTGCGGAGCGAGGGAAAGGTCTGGATCGATCGGAAGCGGGAACGCTTTCGCTGGCAATCGGGCAGCGAAGATTCGCCCAAGGCGGTGGCGGTCAAATCCGGCGACACGCTGACCCTGATGCAACCATCCCGGAAGCGCGCCAGGCAGGTCGATCTCGGCGATGCCGCGGGTGACCCGGCCGGCGCGGCCTTTGATTTTGCCGCCGGCGACTTACCCGATTCGTTGGCGGATTTGAAGACGGCATTTTCGATCGAAAAACTCGATTCCGAAAGCGGCGCCTGGCGGCTCACCCTGCGTCCGTTGCAGGAGAAACTGCGCGAATCTGTCGCTGAGATCGTTTTCGTCATCGACGCGGAACGCTTTTTCCTTCGAGGCTTTGAAATGACGTTTCGCGATCGCTCGGTTGTCAAAACCACCTTCACTCGCCAGGAGTTCAACCTGGATCTCGACGATTCCCTGTTTGAACCCGATCTCAGCAGCTACACCCTGGATAAATCGTGACTGACGACGACCCTTTTCGCCACGCTCTCATCGCCCTCCCCCACGGTCCGGAGTTCCGGTTCGTCGACCGGTTGACCTCTCTCGATGACGGCAAATCGGCGTCCGCCACCTACCGCATCCGGGGCGATGAAAGTTTCCTGGCCGGCCATTTCCCGGAGCACCCGCTCATGCCCGGCGTCATCCTGATCGAGGCGGTGGCCCAGCTCGCCGGCATCGTCGCCCAGACCGATCCCGAGCACGCTCCGCTGAACGATCTCAAGCTGACCGCAGTCCGGCAGGCAAAAATTCTCGGATCGGCATCACCGGGTGAGACGCTCGTGATCAATGCGCGGGTCGTCGGCCGGATGGGACACCTGATTCAGGCCGAGGGTACCATCTCCTCCGAAGGAAGCGCCAATGCCGCGCTCCTGACCACGGCGATCGTCCTCAGCGGCACTCCGGCGGAGGGTGTGGACTAAGCCGCTGGCAGCATCACCTTCACGTCGCGAACGTAGGCGGCTACATCCAGGGCCTGCAGGATACCCGAGACGATCACGACGCGCTTCGCGCCCGCCGCGATGACTTTTGACAGATTCTCCCGCTTGATTCCGCCGATGCAGAAGATGGGAAGCGCGGGGTTCTCCGCGTGGACCTGCGCGATTTCGGCAATCCCGATCGGCACGTAGTCCGGCTTGGTCGGGGTGGCGAAAAGCGGGCCGAAACCGAGGTAGTCGGCGCCTTCGGCAGCCCCGCCGCGCGCCTGTTCAATGCTGTGAGTGGATCGACCCACCAGCATGGATTCGCCGACGATGGCGCGAACCTCGGTCATCGACAGATCGTCCTGCCCGACGTGAATGCCGTCGGCGCCGAGTTCCGCCGCGATCTCGGGATGGTCGTTAATGATGAACGGCACCCCGGCTTCGCGAGTCAGGGGAAGCAATTCGCGCCCCATCGCGAGGATTTCATCGGCCGGGGATTTCTTGGCGCGGAGTTGAATGAGGTCGATCCCGCCATCGATCATGTCCGCGGCCATTCGCGAGATCGCCGCGCGCTCGACGTAGCCCAGATCGAGAATGCCATAGAGTCGGCAATCGGCGATGGCTTTCATGCCTCAAGTTCCCGCCTCCAAACGGAGGGTCAACCTTCCAGCGACGACGGCTTGGGCGGATCGGGCTGCGAAGCGATGTATTCCTCGACCCAGCGGATGTTGTAGTTCCCCGATTTGAAGGCGCCATGCTTGAGGATGGCGGCCTGGAAGGGGATCGTGGTCTTGATGCCGCTGATGAGGAACTCGTTCAGAGCCCGCGTCATCCGGGCGATCGCGATTTCTCGATTCGCCCCCGTCACGATGAGCTTGGCGATCATCGAATCGTAGTAGGGCGGCACTTCGTAGCCGCTGTAGACGTGGGTGTCCACACGCACGCCGCGACCGCCGGAGGCGTAGTAGAGATTGATCTTGCCCGGGCTCGGCGCGAAATCGCGGTAGGGATCCTCCGCGTTGATCCGACACTCGATGGCATGCCCGCGGGGCTCGCTGTTGAGGACGTGTTCGGAAAGCGGCATGCCCGCTGCGATACGAATCTGTTCCTTGATGAGATCGCAACCGCGCACTTCCTCGGTGATGGGATGCTCCACCTGGATGCGGGTGTTCATCTCCATGAAATAGAAGTTCCCGTCATCATCGACCAGGTACTCGATGGTCCCGCAGTTCTCGTAGCCGATTTCGCGGGTCAGGGTGACGGAAGCCTCCGCCATTTCCGCGCGGAGCTTGTCGGTCAGCAAGGGCGACGGCGTTTCCTCGATGATCTTCTGGTTGCGCCGCTGCATGGAGCAGTCGCGTTCGCCCAGTTCCATCACGTTGCCGTGCCGGTCGGCCACGACCTGGAATTCGATGTGGTGGGGATTCTCGATGAGTTTCTCGATGTAGACATCGCGCGATCCGAAACAGGCCTCGGCCTCGGCACGGGCGGCGTGGAAACCGGACGAAAGACTGGCCTGATTCAGCGCCGGCCGCATGCCGCGCCCGCCGCCCCCGGCGGACGCCTTGATCATGACGGGGAAACCAATCTGCTCGGCAAGCTTCATCGCTTCCTCTTCGTCCTTCACGATGCCTTCGCTGCCCGGCGTGACGGGAATGCCGTGCTTCTTGGCGGTGGCCCGGGCCTGGTTCTTGTCGCCCATCGTCGCGATCACCTCGGCGGAGGGACCGATGAACTTCACCTTGCAGCTTTCGCAAATCTCCGCGAAGCGCGGGTTTTCCGAGAGAAAGCCGTAGCCCGGATGGATCGCGTCGACGTTCGCGATCTCGGCCGCACTCATGATGTTTTCGATCTTGAGATAGCTCTGAGCGCTCTGGCCGGGGCCGATGCAGATGGCTTCATCGGCCAACTGCACGTGCATCGAATCGGCGTCCGCTTCGGAATAGACCGCCACGGTGCGGACATTCAGTTCCTTGCAGGCGCGGATGACCCGCACGGCGATTTCACCGCGATTCGCGACGAGGACGTTTCGAAACATGATGGGAGGGGAGAGGGAAGAAAAAGGCTGGGGACGTCAGACTGCCGCCGCTGGCTTTGCCGATCGAACCTCATTCAAAAGGGGTCCGAACCTGGCAACAACCTCGAAACCGGGGCTCAGGAAGGCTTCACGTAGAAGAGCGGATCACCGTACTGCACCGGAGTTCCGTTCTCGACCAGGGCCTTCGTGATCTTTCCGCTGACGCCGGCCTGGATCTGGTTCATGACCTTCATGGCTTCCACGATGCAGACAACCGTTTCCTCGGTGATCTCACTGCCCTCTTTGACGAAGGGGTCCGCATCCGGAGATGGCGAACGATAAAAGGTTCCGACCAACTCGGACTTGATTTCGATTTCGCCGGGTCCGGGACCTTCACCCGAGGGCTCGATACCCACCAATGAAGACGGCGGAGGCACGGCAGGGCCGACGGCTGGCGCGGCGACGGGAGCCGGTGCCGGATGCGCGTAGTGATGGGCCGGAGCGAGGCTCATCAGTTTCTGCACCGCATCGATATCGATGTCCGCGCCTTTACGCAACTCGAGTTTCGAGTCCTCGAGTTCCAATTTGAAATGGGTCAGCCCATGGTCGTCCATGAGCTCGACAATTCGTTTTATGTCCTTGAATTCCACCGCGTTACGCTTCTAGCCTCCGGTTGGTTGATTCTGCTGTTTGACTGCCAAGTCTCGCGACTTTCAACGCAGATGCGAGAGAAATCAACAATCGGCCCGATAGTAGACACAAGGACTTGGGTGTCAACAGGGTTCCATGGCGCCAACAGGCACCCGGACTCTCTTGCCCTCCCTGGAATTGTCTTGCCTCGACTGATTTTAAAGGGGAGTCTTGCGAAGTAGTTATGAAAACCTTTGGTTGGATTTTGGTCATCATCGGGATGCTGGCAATCGGGGTGTATTTCCAACGAGATTCGAAGTGGTTCAACGATTTGGCGGTTTTTGCCGGAATACGCGAAGCTCCGATTGTGCTTCCGCTGAGGAAGTCTTTGACCGATCTGGAGGGACGCGAGATTGACACAGAGATCCTTGGATTTTCAGCGACTGAAATTGCCTTTCGTCGTGTGAATACCAACCAAGAGTTCGTGATTGACCTCGCAACATTGTCGCAAAGGGATCGCGATTTTTTTGCCAAACACGAGTCTCAGGGATTTTCGGAAATAGGACGCGTCAAAAAGTTCTGGTACGATCAAAGATTCTCGGACAGGCATGCGACTTGGCACCGCGACATCCAGATGGCCAAGAGAGATGCCGGAACGATCGGACTTCCCCTTTGCCTGCTCATGCTTCGTTCGGATGGCAATATCAGTGCCGAACTGGACCGTTTCGTCATCCGTTCGAGAAAGTTCAGAGATTGGGCGGACAAGAATGTTGTGCTTTGCCTCTACTACAACGATCCCGGAACAAGGTTTGTCAGGAAGGGGCTGGACTCGACCTCGAAAGCCGAAGCACAGGACTTGGCCCAGAGATATGGAGTAGGCAACCGAACACCGGCATTTGTGGTTTTAAATTCCGATGCCACCTGGCGGGGCAATCTGACTGGCTATGGAGGCGAAGCCACTGAGGTGGTAATCAAGCGATTGGAAGAGGTGCTTACCAAAAAAACGAAGAGCTCAAAGTTTTCCGGAGATTGAGCCGCCTAAACGCCAAATTCAGCCAAGAAAGCCTTTCACCCGCTCGATCTCTTCCGCCGTGTTGTAAAAGTGCGGACTGAGGCGCGCGTAGTGCCTTCCTTCCCGATCCCGGCGCGGACTCACCACGATGCCATGCTCCTGCCAGCGAGCGATCAGCGCGGGGATTCGGGCCTGATGCTCCTCGTGAGTGATGGTGGTGATTCCGCTGGCATTCGGACCCTCCTCGGGTCCGGCGATCTGGTAGCCCTGAGACTTCAGTCCCTCGACCAATTGTCGCTTCTGCCAGAGGAGGCGTTCTCCGACCCGGTCGATGCCAACCTCCATCAAGAGATCGATGGCGGCTTTCAATCCGTGAAGGCCGGAGGCATTCAGCACGCCAGGTTCGTAGCGACGCCCCCCTGGCTCGAAGTCGATCGCGTCCTGGGCGATGAATTGCGGACACTTCACATTCCACGCGCCCAACAGGCTCGGACGCAAGGTTTCGAAATGCAGTTCCGCCACATAGAAAATACCGGCCGTCATCGGTCCGAGCATCCACTTGTGAGCATCCGCACTCAGGAAATCGACATGCTCGACCGTGGTCGGAAAGGCACCGGTCGTCTGGATCGCATCGAGACAAAACAAGGCGCCACGTTCGTGCGCCAGTTTTCCAATGGCGTCGATGTCGATCCGGTAGCCCGTGAGGAAGTGGCAGGAAGCCAGCGCGACCAGGCGCGTCCGGTCGGTCATCACCGATGCCACCAACTCCGGCGTGATCTGTCCCGGCATTTCCGGATCCAGTTGGATGACCTTCACCCCGATCCGCTCCAGATCGGTCCACGGATAGACATTCGCCGGATAGTCCTCGCGGAAGCAGATGATCTCGTCACCCGCTTTCCAATCCAGTCCACGAGCCACCAGGCTCAGTCCGAGTGAAGTCGGTCCCAGCAACGCGATCTCCTTCGACTTTGCCCCGATCAACCGGGCCGCAGATTCCCTGACGGCGTCCATGTCGTCGATCAACACCTCGGTATAGTCGAGCTCTCCCGTCGCGGCCTGCTCGTTGAAGGCGTTCATCGCGTCAACGACACGCCTGGGCAGGGCCGTGACGGCGGCGTGCGCCATGAACACACGTTCCTTCGCCACCGGAAATTCCTCGCGGCGCCAGGCTTCGTCGCGATCCAGTCGTTCGAGTATCTCAGACATCCTGCCGATCAGACGCGCTGGGCGTTCTCACCTTCCTCGATCAGTTTCCAGAACTGCTTCGACTGGCTCAGCTCCTCATCCTCGCTCAGCGGCAGCTTGGTCCGGTAGAGGAAATCCTGGAAGGTATTTTTGGTCAGCACCCGGTGAACCAGCACCGAGTGATCGTTGGTCACTTCGAAGTAGATCCGGACGTCCTTGGCGCGATAGCGATAGAGCTTTTTTCCCTCCCGCTCCAGCGAGCCAAATCGATCGCCGTCGAGGTTTTCGAGATCCTCCGGAGTGACCTGAAACTCGCTGAGGACCTCCATCTGCATCATCGTGGGCAGCTGGGAAATCTCCGCCGCGCTGATCTCGTTGAATATGATCTGGAACACGCCTCAACCTTGCCGACTCGACATCCGACCGCCAGCAAAAAAGATGCGGCCTCGGGCTCGACACCTCTCCGTAAGAATTTCGCCGACGCCCACCACGTGACAGAAACTTTCGTGGAAACTGGCACCCTTCATGCCACAGCTCCACACCATGGAATTCTGGAAATACTGGCACGATCAATTTTCTGTCGCTCTCGACCTGTTCCTGATCAGTGTCACTTCGCTGGCTGGCATCGGACTGGGCCGACTTTCCGTCGGAGGCATTCGATTGGGAGTCGCCGGCGTGTTGTTTTCAGGACTGATTTTTTCTCACTTCGGTTTTGTGCTCAATCCGGAGGTGGCTCATTTCGTGAAGGAGTTTGGCCTTGTGCTGTTCGTCTTCGCCCTCGGTCTCCAGATGGGACCGGGCTTCTTTGCCTCGTAGCGAAAAGAAGGATTGAAGCTCAATCTCTACGCCGCAGGAATCGTGATCGGTGGCGGATTGATCGCGATCGGGGGAGCCAAATTGCTTCATCTGCCGATGGCGGCGGCCGCGGGCGTGTTCTCGGGCGCGACCACGAACACCCCCTCTCTCGGCGCTGCCCAGCAAGCTCTTGCCTCGACACCCGGAGGCGATCCGACCCTCGCGGCGATGGCATACGCGGGCGCCTATCCGCTGGCGGTGGTCGGCATCATCGGCACCCTGATGATCCTGCGGGCCGCTTTCAAAATCGACGTGGCAAAAGAAGCGGAGAGTTTCCGCGCGGCGCAAAGCAAGGATATCGAGCCGCTCGAGCGCATGAATCTCATCGTCGACAATCGCAATCTCGATGGATTGGAAGTGATCCAGATTCCGGGACTCAAGGAAACCAGCGTCGTCATCTCCCGGCTTCGCCGCGCCTACGAATCCGAAGTCATCGCCGCCGGTCCGCACACGATCTTGCACCACGGCGATGTCGTGATGGCGGTGGGAACGAAAAAACATCTGGAGCAGTTCAGCCGAGTCATCGGAACCACCACCGACGAGAACCTGATGCAGGCCCCGGGAAAGGTGTCATTTCGCCGCGTCGTGCTGACCAATCGAAAACTCCTGGGAAAGACCGTGGGAGAGCTTGGCCTCGATCAACGGTATGGCGTCACCGTGACCCGCTTGAGCCGTGGCGAGCATGTACTCACCGCGCTGCCCGACCTCGCGCTGCAATTTGGAGACATGCTCCAGATCGTGGGCGACGAACAGGGACTCGAACAAGCTTCGAAGAAGATCGGGAACGCGGTGCATCAACTGAACGATACTCACTTCGCGCCCGTCTTTGCCGGCTTGGCTATGGGCGTCTTGCTCGGCCTCTATCCGATCCAAGTCGATTGGCTGCCCGCCCCGCTGCGGTTGGGTCTGGCAGGCGGGCCGCTGTTGGTGGCGATCCTCATCAGTCGCCTCGGACGCATCGGTCCACTCGTGGTCCACATGCCGATGAACACGAACATGGCGCTAAGGCACTTCGGCATCATCCTCTTCCTCGCGTGCGTCGGCCTGGTGGCCGGGGAACACTTCTTCGAGACCGTTTTCACCACGGAAGGGCTCAAATGGGTCGGCCTCGGCATCGTGGTCACGCTCGCGCCGCTGTTGATCGCCGGCGCTCTCGGTCGAAAGCTTCATGGTTTGAATTTCATGACGTTGTCGGGACTCCTTTCCGGCTCCATGACCGATCCTCCCGCGCTCGCCTTCGCCACCGGCATGGCGCGGTGCGAATCGCCGGCCATCGCTTACGCCGCCGTCTACCCACTCACCATGCTGTTGCGTATCGTCGTCGCTCAGGTCATCGCCTTGTTGGGTGGATAATGAGGAAATTGCCCCGGTCTGTGGCTGAACGCCGACACATACCATCGTGGTAATCGAATTTCGTGCGCTCTTTTCACCTGCACCAGGGATTCCCAAAAATCCTCGCCAGCATCAGGGTAGGCGGCAAGATCTCCTTACCCTCCTGACCGTGCTGTTGCTTACCGCACTCCGCCTGAAAGCGAAAACGGGATTTTCCCGGAAGTCGGCTCAAAAAATAGTCAGTTTGAGGCGCCTTCATGCAGTCCGTCCGAGCCTCGCCGCTGGATCAGCCAACGGATCACGAGTCCCTCGGATGGGCTGAAAAGCCACGCGAGGCCAAACAGGAGACCGGTCATCGCCGCCATCATTCCCGAAGAGGTCGTGGTGTCGAAACCGAACCACTTCGGCACGGTCAGCGCGGAAGCGTGACCGAGGACCGCGGCGATCACCGCCACTCCCACGGCGATCGCGATCATTGGGATCAGGCGTCGGGTCAGCAGCAGCGCCGTGGCCGCCGGCACGATCAGCATGGCGATGACAATGATGCTGCCCACCGCCTCAAATGACGCCACCGTGGTGACCGCGACCATGGTCATGAGGAGATAATGCAGAAACCGGGAGGAGAAGCCGAGCGTGTCCGCCAAGGCCGGATCGAAGGCGCTGAGGCGCATTTCCTTGAACAGGGCGGCGATGATGCCGAAATTGATCAACAAGACCGTCCCGAGCACCGCCGCGGCACGCGGAATGTCGAAGCCACCAACTTTCACCACATCCAACGGTGTCAATTCGATGGCGCCGTAGAGAACGCAGCCCGGGTCGAGATCGACGTTGTCGGCGGCGCGAACGATGAGCAGCAATCCCACGGCGAAAAGCGTGGTGAAGACAATGCCCATCGCGGCCCCGCGATCCACGTTTCCCACCTTGCTGACCCACTGGGTAAAGATGGCCGTTAGAATCCCCACGATCGCCGCTCCCAGGAACATCGCCGAGCTGGCTCGCGTGCCGGTAATCAGAAACGCCACCGCCAGGCCGGGCAGGACCGCATGGCTGATGGCGTCGCCCATCATGCTCATCTTCCGCAGGACCAGGAAACAACCCGGCAACGCGCAGGCCACCGCGCAGAGGGCGGCGGTCACCACGATCCAGGTGTCGAAGGAGGTCCACATTCTAGTGATGAGTTATGAGTATAAAGTGATCAGTAAGAAGTAAATCGTTTGGTTTCCAAGTTCCGAGGCAGTTCTTCGCAGTTTCTACTTTTGACTCTTCACTACTTACTTATCACTCATCACTGGATCAGGTGCGGACTCGGAATCCAGGCGTCGCGATCACGAAGTTCTTCCTCCAGACGACGAACGAGATCGGCCTCCAGAATGTGCTCGACCATGTCGGCATCCCGATCGACGTGACTGGGAGCGATGTCGGCATGCTTTACCAGATAGACTTCCCAGAGACGGTGGTTCCGGGTGATGCGGGCGGCTTCGCCAAAGCCTTCCTCGGAAAGGCGCAGACGCCCCTCCCCGGCATCCTCGAGGTGGCCCATGGCGATCTCCGAGCGAACAATGCGGGCCAACTCCCGCGGGCTCCAGGTTCGCTTTGATTGCAAATCGGCGCGGGAAAACGGAACGTTGATGATGGGCATTTCCCTTTTGCCGTTCCCGTTTTGTCGGGTTCGTGCTTCGAGGAGTTCATAGGCCGCACGCAACAGGTGCTGGCGGTTCACCTTTTTGCGGAGGCGGCGATGCCGCAGCCATCGACCGATCACGCCCCGGGCCGGCGCAAAAAACATGCTGATCACGAACAGCGATGCCGCCACCAGCACGATAACGGCTCCGGCGGGAAGCCGGGGCAGGAGCGCGCTGAGCGAAGCTCCCAACCAACCACTGAGCGCGCCGATGAACGCGGAAATGCCCATCATTTTCGGAAGACGCTCTGTCCAGAATCGTGCCGCCGTTGGTGGCGTGATCAGAAAAGCAATCACCAGGATCAGGCCCACCGCCTGCAGGCCGATCACGGTCACTGCCGTCACCAGCCCCAGAAGCAGCAGGTCGAGTCCGAAGGCTGGCCACCCTTGAGAGGCCGCGTAATCGTCATCGAAACAGAGCAACGTGAACTCTTTGAAAAAGACCACCGCGATGAGCGCCGACACGGCCGCGACACTGGCGATGAAGAAAAAATCGCTCTTCACCATCGAAGCGGTCTTGCCGTAGATAAACGATTCAAGTCCCGCCGCACTGGCTTGCGGCATGGTCTGAACCATCCCGAGGATCGCCACCCCGATTCCAAAAAAGACGCTCAGAACCAGGCCCATGGCGACATCGTCTCGCAAGCGGGTGGAGTTCCGGATCGCCAGCATGACCAGCACACCGATCACCCCGGAGACCGTGGCCCCCGCCAGGAGCAGCGGCAGCGACTTGCCTGTTCCGCCGAGGGAAGCCCCGATCGCGAAAGCGATTCCGATGCCGGGCAAGGTCGCGTGCGAAAGCGCGTCCCCCATCAGGGAACGTTTCCGCAACAGGAGAAACGATCCGACCAGGCCCGCAGCGACTCCCAACAAGGCAGTGGAGAGCACCACGAGACGAGTGTTGTAATTTTTCAACGCCACCACCTCCCAGACCTCTTCGGGCGCGGGCCATTCGACTCCGGTCAATGCCAGGCTCTGTTGCCGGTCAAAATCCGCGGCGTTTGCCGGGGAACCTGCCGCGAGGCATCCCAGGCAAACGACGATCCCGACGAGCCATCGCCGCAACCACAATTCTGTCCTAACGCGTCGCATGACTGAGGGCCTTGGCGGCGTCATTGAGCAGGCTCAGCTGACCCCCGTAGGTTTTCTCGAGGTTCTCCGGGGTGAAGAGTTCGCTGGTCGGCCCGGAAGCGACCACCCGCATGTTCAGCAACACCAACCAGTCGAAATAACGGCTCACCGTGGCCAGATCGTGGTGCACGACCAGGCAGGTCTTTCCCTGTTCGTTCAGGGAACGCAGCAGTTTCACGATCGCTTCCTCGGTGGCGGCATCGACGGCGGCGAAGGGCTCGTCCATGAAGTAGATCTTCGCGTCCTGGGCCAGGGCTCGAGCGAGGAAAACGCGCTGTTGCTGGCCGCCCGAGAGTTGGCTGATCTGCCGATGGGCCAGGTGACCGATCCCGACCTGCTCGAGGGCGGCCATCGCCGCCTCCCGTTCCTTTTTTCCCACTCGTCGAAACCAGCCCAGCCGCCGATAGGTCCCCATGGCGACCACGTCGAGCGCACTGACCGGAAAGTCCCAATCCACGCTCTCACGCTGCGGCACGTAGCCCACGAGATGACGCTGGTTCTTGTAGGGCTTTCCATAGATGCCAACCTCGCCCGAGGTTTTGGGGACCAGATCGAGGCAGGCCTTGATCAGGGTGCTCTTTCCCGCGCCGTTCGGTCCGACGATGCCGACCAGCTTGCCCTCCGGGATATCGAGATCCACGTCCCAAAGCACCGGCTTTCGATGATAAGCCACCGTCAGATCGTGAATCGCCAGGGGCACATCGGGCGGATGAAACGACAGATCCTCCCCGGCGGCATCACCGACGGGCGACATCGATTTGAGAAGTTCGTTCATGTCGTTTTGAAAAGCAGGTTTGATGCAAAAAACGATCGCTCAAAGACTCAGGCGGCCCTGGAATCCCTTTTCGGGAGCTTCACCTCCCAGTGCGCGGGCAATGACCGTGACATTGTGATCGATCATTCCGATGTAGGTGCCCTCGTAGGTCCCGGCGGGTCCCATGGCATCGGAAAACAACGAACCACCAATCACCACCGCGTGATTCCGATTCCGCGCGCCCTCCACGATCGCCCGCACGTTCTTGTCGGAAACCGAGGTCTCCACGAAAACGGCGGGAATCTTTCGCTGGACGAGAAACTTCACCAAATCTTCGACGTCCTTCACGCCGGCCTCGGACTCGGTGCTGATTCCCTGGATTCCCCGCACCTCGATACCGTAGGAGCGGCCCATGTAGTTGAAGGCATCGTGCGCGGTAACCAACACGCGCTGCTGTTCGGGAATGGAACCGATTACTTTGGTGGCGTAGGCGTCGAGCTTTTCCAACTGAGCCGTGTAGGTTTTGGCGTTCGTCCGATAGTCATCGGCGTGTTCGGGATCGTATTCGGACAGAGCCGTTGCCACCGCATCGACGGCACGGATCCAGCCTTTCACGTCCATCCAGACATGGGGATCGAAATGCTCGTGGGTATCGGTCAGGACATAATCCCCGGCATCGAGAATCGTCTCCGTCACCGCGTAAACCGGCTTACCTCCCCGCGCCACCCGCATGAGGGCATCGGTCATTTTTCCCTCCAGCATCAGCCCGTTGTAGAAGACCACGTCCGCCGACTGCAGGGCCTTGATGTCGGTGCTGGTGGGTTTGTAGAGGTGCGGGTCGACGCCTTCGCCAATGATACCGGTGACCTCGGCGTGATCACCGGCCACTTGGCGCACGATATCGGCGATCATCCCGACCGTAGCCGTGATGTGATAGACCTTGCCATCTTTTGCCCCAGTCTCTGCCTTGGAACCCGTCTCGGCCGGCCCACAGGACGAAAGTAGCAGCGCCAGAAAAACCAGGAGGCTTCCCAGGGTTCCGGTTTGGAAGTCACGACACAAAGATTTCACAACCATGAATCAAGAACATTATCTTGACTTATCAAGATAAAATATTTGAATACTAACACTGCCTGTTTTTCCTCCCTCTTTTTTCCGTTCCCACCGACCCCTCCCATGCCCAGCAGCACCGTCGAGGACTACCTGAAATCGATCCTGCGGCTCGATGAAACCGCCGGCCGGGAAGTGACGGTCGGTGGAATCGCCGAAGATCTCGGCGTCACTCCGGGAACGGTTTCCTCCATGATGCGGCACCTCAGCGAGGCCGGCCTGGTCGACTACGTGCCGCGTCGCAGCGTGACGCTGCGCAAGAAAGGGCGAACGGAAGCGCTCCGCGTCGTTCGTCGGCACCGACTGGTGGAGACCTTTCTCGTGACCGTGATGAAGCTCGACTGGTCGGAAGTGCACGAGGAAGCGGAAGTCCTGGAGCACGTTATTTCCGACCGCCTTTTGGAACGAATGGACGAAATGCTGGGGCATCCCTCCCACGATCCCCATGGCGATCCCATTCCCGATCCACTCGGCAATTTCGCCGACGACCAGACGCTCCTGCCGTTGTCGGACGCGGCGAGCGGCGCGTTTCGAGTCGTTCGCGTCAGCGATTCCGATCCCGCCTTTCTCGATTGGTTGCGTGAACATCGGCTCCAGCCCGGGTGCGAGTTCGAACTCTCCGAGCGCGATCCCGTCGCCGGCGTCGTTGAAATTCGATTCGCCGGAAAAACGGCTCCGCTGCAACTCGGGGAAAAAGCGGCGGCACGGATCCTGGTCGAGTCGGCCGCCCGCTGAGCACCATCCAGGTCAACAAAGCACAGCCCCGCTCCACCGAAGCAGAGCGAGGCTGTTATTCCCCCCCAAATAGTTGAAAGTGATGGAGCGAGAGTGATCAGATTCGATCTGGCGATCAAGAAAAATCGGGAGATTGGGGGCATCCCGTGATCGCGGCGACCATCGCGGTCAGACTTTTCGAAACAACATGTAAAAGCCGATCGCGACCATGACGCCGCCGAAGATGCGGGTGAGGGACTCATTGCTCATCGCCTTCACCCAGTCCGTCGCGAAGTAGGCGAACAGGCAGGCGCCGATCGCCGTGGGCACGAACAGTTTCCAGTCGACCAGATTGTTGCCGGTGTTCTTGAAAATGGCCACCGCGGCGGTGGGAGCGATCACGGCGAGCGAGGTGGCGATGGCGTATTTCTGGTCGATTCCCAGCAACAGAACAAAGGCCGGGACCATGACCACGCCGCCTCCGACACCACACAGGGCGGCGATGAGACCACCCAGCGAACCGATGAGAGCGGGAATGAGGATCGTTTGGAGCATGACGTAAAAAAAGGGAAAGTGAATGACCGGCCGTCGACACTCAGGCGGCACGGTTTCGTTTCGATGCGGCGGGGGCCGAGAGAATCCGCGTCACCAGCTGTCCGAGCACGAGTCGCGGTTCCAGCGCGGTCGTCACCAGCCGGAGATTCGCCTCCAGGCAGGCCTCGAGGGCATCTCGCAATTCGGCGGCGGAGAACTTCCGGCATTCCTGGGCGGCGAGGAAAATCGGGTAGACACTCGGGTTGCCGTCCTTCTTCCTAGGCAGGTGGGCGGTTTCGTTTTTCGGCAGCCGATTGATCGCGCTCTCGAAGGCCCGGTAATTCCGCCCCGGGGTGATCCCATGACGCTCGATCAGGTCCCTGGCCTGGAGCAGGTAACGGACTTTCGGAACGATCGCAGCGAGCAGCAAACCGATGGCGTTCTCCCCGTTCTTCAACTGGCGATCGATCAATTCTAGCGCCAGTGGCAGGTTGCGATTGGCGATGGCTTCGCTGATTTCGAAAATCACACCCGTGTGAGTCGACACCACGATTGCCCGGACATCGTCCACCGTCGCCCGCCGGCGACCGTCCAGGTAGAGCGAGAGCTTTTCCAGTTCGCTCCGCAATTGCCGGGTATCGGTGCCGACCATGAGGACGAATCGCTCGACCGCGTCGGGTTCGAAATCGATGCCCAACTCCCGCGCCCACTGTCCCACCGGACCGATCAGTTGCGTTTCCCAACCATCCTTGGAAATATCGACCCGATCGAAAACCTGGACCTTCGCCAGCTTCGAGAGCTTCTTGTAAAAACTGCGGCGCTTGTCGATCTCCGAGGCGCTGAGGATAAACGTCACGTCCGGCGGCAAACCGGCTTCCAACATTTCCTGCAGGCCTTCGACCGCTGAAAGCGTGGTCTGCGACCGGCCGGTGACGGAATCGCCAAAGAAGTTCGCGCCCTGCAGCCAGACGACTTTTCCGCCGCCAAAAAACGGCAGCGTTTGCAGCGCCTGAAGCGTCTCACCGATGATCTGCGACGCGTGATCGGAGTTGTCGGCCTGCCCGCTGACCGTCTCCAGCCCGAACTCGTCATCCGGCGGCGCCAGTTCCCGGGCCAGCGCCATGGCCACTTCCTTCACCCGGCCCTCATCGTTTCCGAGGACGGCGTGAATGTTGCTCTTGGCGGCCGGCATTTGACAGGGTTGGGTTCGCGACTCAACAGGGTCAGATCTGGGCGACCCGGAAGTCGCTCACCCTAATGAGTCTTCCCGTCCTTGCAAAGGAAGACTTTGGCGCGGATCGAGCCTCGCCCGCCAACGAAGATTTGGCCCGCCTCAGTTCGAGGTCGAGGCGCCACCGGTCAGCGCCGATTCTGGAAGACTGACGGGCGGGCCGGGCACATCGCTGATGCCAGCGCCGGTCGCGGAAACGGGCGCCGTGATACGGGCGCCACCGGAACCGCTCGTGGCCAGACCACCGGTCACCGGAGACTGCACGGCAAAATTCCCTGTCGCCTCGTCACCGCTGGCCGGCTTCAGATCCTTGTTCCGGATGATGCCGACCGATCCGTTGGAAAGCTGAACGGAACTCCACTCGTCACCGACCTTGGTCATCTTCACGCGGGTGCCGGCACTGAGCGACTGTGCTTCCGAACCGAGCGGGCCGCCGGCGAAGCGCATGAACTGGGCACCATCGCTATGCACCACGTAAACCGCGTTGCCACCGGAGTGAACCGGGCTGCGTTCTTTCTTCGGCATCGGGGTGTCGGGCTTGGGCGTCTCCGGCGTGGCCGAGGGCATCGAGATGTCAGGCAGATCGGGCAGGCTCGGCAGCTTGAAAAGCTTGTGTTTGCCGCCGGAAGTGTCGGCCATCATCTGGTCGGAATCGCCGTCCTGGGGGAAGAGGCTGGTGTCGATGTTGCCGGATCCCTGGGCCATGCCACCGCTGTTGCCGCCGCCGGGAACGACTTTGCCGACGAAACTTTTCAGGCCGCTGCCGATGCCGTGTTTCTCCTCCTCCATGGCGGGAATCGCATCGGGCGATGAATTGTCCGCCGCCATCAGGGCCGGATCCACCTCATTTTTCTTCGCACCGACGAGAGGCAGTTTGCTGAAAAATCCGCCCGACTCTTCCTCCATCGAGCTCGTGTTGGCGACCGCGGAATTCGAGGGTCCGACCATCGGCGTTTGGGCGGGATTCGTGGTCATGGGGGCCCCGGTGTCGCTGGTGCCCACCACCACGGGAGCAGGCGCGGGTGCGGGCTGGTCAATCATGACCGGACTTTCCTCGCGACCGCCGCCAACGAGCGGCAGATTGGAAGTGATGCCGCGGAAGAAACCTTTCTTTTCCTCGGTGGTGACTTCGGTGGTCTCCACCGTCGGCGCGGGCTCGTCCGACTTGTGCTTTTTGCCAACCAGGGGCAATCGGCTCATGAACCCACCGGATTCCTCCTCCGCGACGTAACTGGAAGTCTCGTAGGCGGCGGGATCCTGCGACCGCGGCTTGGCGGTGATGCCGGTTTCCGTTTCATCTTCCTTGCCGAGGCCCGGAATCCAGGAAACGCCCTTCTTCGCCGCTCCCATGGTGACGCCCACGGCCCCCGTGGCGGCCCGGCTCGCTTTTTTCACCGCCCGGCCCGGCATCTTGAGGGGATTGAATCCGCCTTCTTCTTCTTCGACGACCGCTTCCTCCTCTTCTTCTGGGGGCAGCGCCGCCAGCACTTCCAGCGGCACCCCGCGCTCGACTTTCACACGGCCCGAATCGTCGGACCAGCTGCTGATCTCACGCGAACTGACGCCCTGGTAGGCATTGGCCGCCTGCTGATACTGGAATTGGCGCGCGGCTTCCTCCTTCATCCGCTTCGTTTCGCGGACCTCGTCCAGCACCTGCTGCTCGCTTTTTCTCGCCAGCGCGTCCTCGGCCGAACGTTCCATGGCGGCTTTCTGCGCTTCGGGACGGGCCTCCTGGGCGCGGGCGCGGACATGCATCAGTTCTGCCTGCCGCTGGGCGGACACGCCGGGAAGACCGGTGGTCATGCCCGAAGCTGCGGCGGCTTCGCCACTGGTCTGCTGGGCCGATCCTATTCCGGAGGCGACGATGCTTGCCACGGCGACCGCTGCCACGGTCGTCCAGGTTCCTCTGTTGGTGCGAGCCAAATCCCGCGAGTGTTTCTCAGCCATGCGATTCCGATCTGGTAAAAATTTCAAAAATTTTAGCGCAGTTTGCTTTCGGGGTCCACAGAAACGGCAAATAATTGCGGCACAGGGAATTCTCAAATTTGCGCCGGCGCCCGCCGCCCCCGATGTTTCTGTCTTTCTTCAACGCACGAACGTTCCCCGCCTTAGAGTCGGCCCGGAGTTTTTCGTTCAGATTTTTTTCCAATCCTTCCTTCACCATGAACCGCTCCGCCCGAGACGCCGATCTGGACGCCCGCATGGAGCGCCTCGGAATTCGCGAGGCGGATCTCGAGGAACGTTTCGTGGGCGGTTCCGGCCCCGGTGGCCAGAAAATCAACAAGACCTCGTCCTGCGTGTCGCTGACTCACGGGCCGAGCGGCATCGAGATTCAGTGCCAGGAATCGCGTTCCCAATCCACCAATCGATACCTCGCCCGCGTTCGCCTCTGCGACCGGATCGAAAGCGACCGCCTCGCCAAGAAAGCCGAGAAGGCCCGGCTCCGCGCCAAGAAACGCTACCAGAAACGCCGCCGATCCAAGGGCGAAAAAGAAGCGATGCTGAAAGACAAACGTCAGCGGTCCGAAAAGAAAAAAATGCGCGGGAACGTTCGACGGGATGATTAAAACGCCGCCGTCACGCATCGTCGCCCTGGACTTGCTTCAGGAGCTTGCCGAGCCGTTCGACGACTTCGGGATGCTCGTCCCACACGTTCTTGGTTTCCGAGGGATCGTCGGCGAGATGATAGAGTTGGCCCGGTGGCCCGCCCTCCTTCGTCGGGTCGATGTCCCGGGGCTGGCTGAATCCGCCGGAACCGCGATGGGGAATCATTTTCCACGGTCCCTGCCGAATCGCGAACTCGCCCCACAGCGAATGATGCACCGCGAAGTCGCGCACCGGTGACTCGGGCTTCACTTTCAAAAACGCCGGCAGCGCATTCCGGGAGTCCTCGCCCGCGCCGTTCGGCAGTTCCCTTCCTGTGATGGCCGCGCAGGTCGCCAGCAAGTCGGTCAGCTCGATCAGTTCATCGCTCACCGCGCCCACCGGGGTCTTCCCGGGCCAGCGCACCACGAAGGGCACGCGATGACCTCCCTCCCAAATGTCGGCCTTGGTGCCGCGAAGATGACGATTTCCCTGGTGACCGTATTCCTTCATCTGCGCCCCACGACCGCGAATCTGGTAGTGCTTCACATCGTCGGTTTCCTTGGCTTCCCACCAGTGATAGAGGCTGCCGTTGTCGCAGGTGAAGATGACGAGCGTCTCGTCGGCGATGCCGGTTCGGTCGAGCGTTTCCAACACGGCACCGACGAAGGCATCGGTCTCCTCGACGAAATCGCCATACTCTCCCGCATTGCTTCGACCGAGGTACTCCTGATTCGGCACCACCGGCAGATGCGGCGAGGTCAGCGGGGCGTAAATGAAAAATTGCTTCTCGGGCCGATCGGCAGCTTGATGCTCGATGATCGAAACCGTCTCGCCCGCCAAGCGTGGCAGCACTCCGTAGATGGTGAAATCCGGCGAACGCACGCCTTCGTCGACCGTGACGAATTCGGTGCGGATGGGTTCCTGTTTCAACACCGGCAGCCGATACGGCCGATCGTTCACCAGGTAGCAGAACGGCGACATGTTGAGCGAGGCCGAGATCCCGAAGTAGGTATCAAATCCCACATCGATGGGCCCGCCTTTGACGGGAACGGTGTAGTCGACCTCGTGTCCGGGTCGCGGCGGCTCGCGTCGATCCAGCGGCACCGCCGGCATCGGGTTGCCGTCGCGATCCGTCCACGTCATTCCTAGATGCCATTTCCCGACGCAATGGGTGTCGTAGCCGGCGTCACTCAACAGGGTTGGAACGGTGACCTGACCCTGTTCAATCATCGGCGGATCGAAGCCATCGAGCACCCGGTATTTCAGTCGGGTTCGCCAGCAGTAGCGGCCGGTGAGAATTCCGTAGCGGGTCGGCGTGCAGACCGCCGAGGGCGTGTGGGCATCGGTGAATCGCATCCCCTCCGCCGCCATCCGATCAATGTGCGGAGTGGAGAGTTTTGCCTCTTCGTTGTAGCACGACACATCGCCGATCCCCATGTCGTCGGCGAGGATGTAGATGATGTTGGGCAGGTCGTCACCCCGAGCCGGGAGCGCAATTGCCAGCGTGAGGAGAAAGCAGAAAATTCCGGAACGCTTCATGATTTGGAATCGGAAAACCGGAGAGCAAACAAGTCTGCGTCCTTCATCACAAAGTGCAAGCGGACCGGCTTGCCCGCCAGCGACGACACATCGCTGCCGCCTTTCCAAGTCACGATTCGCTCGATCTCGTTGCCGATCTGCTCGACCGAATCGTCGAGCGAGAAACCCGGAATCGGTTTGCCTTCTGCGTCCTGGATTTCCAAACGAATTCCTCCCGCAGCCGAGGTCGAAAAATTCAGTGCCAGTTGATTCCCCGAAAACGTCAGCGGTTTCGTCAGCAGTTCCCCGCCCTCGTATTCGGCGCGAGCCGAAGCGAAGCCATCGAGACGCATCGAGTAGCGACGCAGGTGAGCGGTCGGCTGGGCGTAGTCCTGATTCAGATAGACCGACATCTCGGTCGGGCCGGTCTGGACGATTCCCCGCGCCGGATAGTTCGTTCGCGACACCCAATTCTGGGCCCCGATGCCCGGCCGAACGAAGCTGCTCAGAAAGGTCCGATCGTAGTAGTTCGCCCCCGGGCGAGCCGTCATGAAAATCGCGTCTGACGTGTCCTTGAAATACTTCGGATTCACGTTGATGGCCTCGGCCTGCTCGTCTGTCAGCACCTGGCGTTTCGGCATGAATCGCGCCGCGGCAGCGATGTAGAGATGCGGCGCGCGGAAATACGGATGCGTCTGGTTGGTGTAGAGATGCTCGATCGGCGCGGGCTTCCCAAAATTCTGATACTCCATCAACACGGGCTCCGACCAGTTCACGAAATCGTCGCTCGTGGTTCTCGCAATGCGCCGGACCTTGTCCTGAAACACGCGAAAAAAGCAGACGTATTTCTGCTCGGCATCGGACCAGAACGCGAGATTCTGCGAATCGAAGAAATAGGGAAATTTCACCATCTCATTCGGGATGACCGGCTCCTCCCGGAGCTTGCGCCATTGCTTTCCGTCGCCCGAAACCCAGGCGATGAGACCGCTCTTCATGGTGCCGCCGAGCGCCTTGAATCGTTCGTCGTCCGGCACACCCGGGCGCGAATCAACCATCGGCGCGAAGTTATGGGTTACCGGGGCGGCATCGGAAAGGACGACGTTGTTCTCGCGAGTGCCATTGACCTCGAACAGGCCGAGCTTCGGTTTCGTCCAGGTGATGCCATCGGCCGACTCGGCGTAGCAGGTCGACTCGGCGCGACTGCCATCCTGCCCCGCCTCGGGGAGACCGCGATAGTAAGCCAGGTATTTTTCCCCGTCCCGCAGGATGGAAACATAGGCACAGAAGCCACCTTCCCACGGCTCATCGAACTTCAGGGCGATTCCTTCGTCGTGCGGTTCGTGAAGGCGAAGGCGGACCTTGTCGACCGACTCGATGAGGTAGTCGTCCACCATCAACTCCCGCCGATCCCCGATCGCAACCGGTGTGTCCGCAGCCTTGCCAGTCAAAGGCGCCAAAAGGAATGCGAAAACGAGGCCGAATGGGGTGGTCAATTTCATGGCGTGCCCTTTCTCGCAGGAGCCCCCCGAAAATGGCACTCACGCGTTCGCGGCTTTTTCCCAAATCTTTCCCGATGGCGTAACCCCGCTAGCCGGTTGATCTCGCTCCACAATCACCTTCGCAATATACTCCTGACCAACCTCGCCAACATGAAAGCCCTCCTCCTTCCTCTCTTGCTGTCCACGTTTCTCGCCGCCTCCTCGACCTCGTTTGCCGACACTTCCGGATGGCCGGCATGGCGCGGCGACTTGCTTGGCTCCGGCAAAACCTCGGAGACCAAACTCCCGATCGAATGGGGAAAGGACAAGAACATCAAATGGCGAATTGATCTGCCCGAGCCCGGCAATTCGACGCCGGTGATTCAAGGAGAGCGAGTTTTCGTGACCCAGCCCATCTCGGAAACGAAGTGGCGTGGACTGATGTGTTTCGACCGAAAGGACGGCTCACTCCTTTGGAAAACCGGATTGACCTACGACAAGGAAGAACCCACCCATCGCGCCAATCCCTACTGCTCGGCCTCTCCCGCGACGGACGGCGAAATCGTGATCGCCTACTACGGATCCGCCGGCATCGCCGCCTATGATTTCGAGGGCAAGCAACTCTGGTTTCGCGACCTGGGTCCGATTTCACATACCTGGGGGCACTCCACCTCACCCGTTCTCTACGGCGATCTCGTCATCCAGTATCACGGTCCGGGAAAGAATGCCGCCCTCTACGCCCTCGACAAGACGACCGGCGAAATCGTCTGGCAGTGGCAGGAGCCCGTCTGGAATCCCGGTGAGCGCACCGACGGTTTTCGCGATAGCAAGGACGGCGGCGGCGTCATCGGATCGTTCAGCACGCCGATCCTCGTCGACACCGGGGAACGAAAGGAACTCATCATGAGCTTCCCCATGGAGCTGAAGGCCTTCGATCCCGACACGGGCGAACAACTCTGGACCTGCGGCGGACTGAACCCGCTCGTTTACACCTCTCCCGTCTACAGCGAATCGGACAAGGTCGTCGTAGCCATGGGCGGCTACTACGGCAACTCCATCGGCGTAAAAGTCGGCGGCAACGGCGACGTGACCGAGACCCACCGGCTCTGGCAGGAGGTCCGGCACAACGGCGGAATTGGGACCGGCGTCGTGGTCGGCCATCACTACTTCTATCAGGACGCCGGCGGCATCGCCTACTGCGACGACATGAAAACCGGAAAGACCCTGTGGAAGGATCGCCTTCCCGGTGCCGGGAAATCCTGGGGCTCTTTCGTGCTCGCCGGCGATCGAATTTTCACTCTCAGCCAGGCGGGTGACTCCGTCGTTTTCAAAGCCGATTCCGAGAAATTCGAAGTCATCGCCCAGAGCGATCTCGGCGAGGAGACAAACTCGTCACTCGCCATTTCCGAGGGAGATATTTTCGTGCGAACCCACGAGGGGTTGTGGTGCGTGGGTGAATCGCTCCAGTGATAAGTGGTGAGTGAGAAGTGAATAGATTTGGAGATCATTTCCGAATCGCTCACTTGAAAAGATCCCGCCAATCCCACCTCAGTGCCGGAGGCACGTCGAGAAAGTATCCCGGTGTGATGCAATGCGGAACGCCGGGAATACCACCGACACGAAAACAACGAGTCCTGGAGGGGCGTCGAGACAAACCACCGAGCGCTCCCGACAATGCCATCCTCGAAGGTCTCACCGGCGACTGCGTCACCAGTGCCGCCGGTCTTTCCAACATCACCTTCCGCTTTCTCCCCGAAGATCCCGCCGCATTCACCGGAAACGACCTCCCACCATACGCCGAACTCAAAGCCTGGAAACTCCACACCGTCATCTGGCGTCCAGTGAATTGAGCAGGCATCACCACGCCATTTCTTCGCCCGACCAAACAGGGTAGGATCGGAGACTCAACCCTCTTGAATCGGGTTGCCTCATCCAATTGTCATGCGCCGCCTCGCCGTTATCTCCGCCGCCACCTATGGGTATCTCGATGCTACGCGAACGCCGGGATCGCACCACGGGACGGCGTTCACCACGACCTTCAATGGTTGGGATGAAGAAAAGTCCAAGAGCCTCGGGGGCACGTTCATCAAGTCGGGACGAAAACTTGACGGCGCACGAGTCGTAAAAATCTGGGATCCCGATCAGGCCGCCGCGAAGAAACTCGCCGACGCCACGGGTATCGACGACGTCGCCACCACTCCCGAGTCAGCCTGCGAGGGTGTCGATGCCGTTCTCATCATCGATGATGGCAGTGGGGCGCAGTGGAAATACGCCACCCATCCCCTGAAGAAAGGCGTGCCGGTTTTCTGCGACAAACCGCTGGCCATGACCGCCCGCGAAGCCCAGGCGGTGGCAAAGCTGGTGCGGGAAACCAAAACGCCTTTCATGTCCGCGAGCAGTCTTCGCTTTGTGCCCGATATCGTAAAGCTGCGCGACGAAACCCTGCCCACCCTCGGCAAGGTTCACCTCGCCAACGCCGCCTGCGGCAACGAACTGGTCTACTACGGCATCCACGCCCTCTCGATGATCTACGCGGTTCTCGGAAGAGGCGCCGTGAGCGCCATCAACGTGGGCCAACCCGGTGCCAACCTGGTCCGGCTTCGTTTCGAGGATCATCGCGACATCATGCTCACCGTGGCCACGCGCGACTGGATGAGGGCCGGTTACCAGATCACCCTCTACGGCGAGAAAGGCTGGGCCACGGTTCAGCCCGATTTGAAAAACCTTTATTCCTACCTCCTGGAAGATTTTCTCCGATTGCTCGACACTGGCGAAGAAAGTGTGCCCGTGGAGGAAGAGGTCGAACTCATCGCCGCCCTCGAAGCCGGCAAGCGATCACTGGAACTCGGTCGCGAGGTCATGCTGGAAGAGGTGCTATCAGGCGAGATCTGAATCCGCCGTCCGCGCACCGGCACTTGCGATCTTCTCGATTTCCCCCTAGACACTGATCCATGTCTCAACCCGTCAAAATCCTCGTCGTTGGCTGCGGCCACATGGGCATCTCTCACGCCAAGGCTTATCATGCCATGGAAGGCTTCGAAATCGTGGGCGTCGTCTCCCGCGGTGAAGCCTCCCGCCGCAAATTGCTCGACACCCTCGGCGCCGAGTATCCGCAGTTTTCCAACTACGAGGGAGCGCTCGCCGAAACCCAACCGGACGCGGTTTCCATCAACACCTACCCGGACACCCACGCCGATTTCACGAAGAAAGCCTTCGCCGCTGGCTGCCACGTTTTCCTGGAAAAACCGATCGCGGAAACCGTCGAAGAAGCGCAAGCCATCGTCGACGCCGCCAAGGCCGCCAACCGCAAGCTCGTCATCGGCTACATCCTCCGCGTCCATCCCACCTGGGCCCGCTTCATCGAGGTGGCCAACGACCTCGGACGCCCGCTCGTGATGCGGATGAATCTCAACCAACAGTCCTCCGGCGAGATGTGGCATACCCACCGCCAGCTGATGAACTCCATGTCGCCCATCGTCGACTGCGGCGTCCACTACGTCGACGTCATGTGCCAGATGACGCGCTCGAAACCCGTGCGCGTCAGTGCCATCGGCGCGCGCCTGACCGACGACCTCGTCGAGGGCATGTACAACTACGGCCAGTTGCAGGTCACCTTCGAGGATGGCTCCGTCGGCTGGTACGAGGCCGGTTGGGGCCCGATGATGAGCGAGACCGCCTTTTTCGTGAAAGACGTCGTCGGCCCGAAAGGCTGCGTCAGCATCGCGGGGGTGAAGGAAGGCGAGACCGAGAGCGACGACATCGATTCGCACTCAAAAGCTGCCTCGCTGAAACTCCACCACGCCGAACTCGACGAGAACGATCAGTTCACCAAACCCGACGAGATCATCGACTGCGCCGACGAACCCGATCACGACGGCCTCTGCGCCCGCGAGCAGGAGGTCTTCCTGAATGCCATCACGAACGACGTCGATCTTTCCGACCACATGGAAGACGCCATCAACAGCCTCCGCATCGTGCTGGCGGCGGACGAGTCGTTCAAGTCAGGGAAGACGGTGGAGCTGTGAGTGAAAGGAGGGCGAAAGGAGGGGCGACAATCCTGTCGCCCTCAGTGCCTTCGTTTCGGTTTCAGAACAAGGGCGACAGGATTGTCGCCCCTCCTTTCCACTACTCCCCCGCCACCTTCGGCAGATCATCCGCGAAACCGGCATCGGTCCGCTTCAACTCGGCCACGGTCTCGGCGCGCATGCGTTTTACACGATCGGCCTGATCCGCGTTCTGAGCGAGGTTCGTCAGCTCCTCGGGATCGGTCTCCAAATCGTAGAGTTCCTCGATCTCGCCCTCGATGAACGTCCGCACATACTTGTAGCGACCGTCGTGGATCGACGCATACCACGGGATGCCCGCGGTCTTCATCAGCGTCTTTTCGTCCCGCGGAATCGGCACGGTGTCCGATCCGTAGAAGGCCCCCGTGTGCACCATCAGCAGCGGCCGATCCCATTTCGTGTCCGGGTTTTCCAGCAAAGGCGTCAGGTCACGCCCGTGCATCTTCCACGGCAGATCGATCCCGGCGAAGGAGAAAAAAGTCGGCACCAGATCGACTCCGCCGACCGGAGTGTCGTTCACTTTTCCCTGCGCCACTCGCGACGGCATCGCGATGATCATCGGGCTGCGGATGTTCGCATCGTAGGGCGCCACCTTGGTGCGGAATCCATGCTGGCCCCAGGCGAATCCCTGGTCGGAGGTGAAAACGACGAGCGTGTTTTCATACTGACCCGTCTCCTTGAGCGTCGCGATCAGCGTGCCTACCGCCTCGTCCAGCGCGAGCACGCCCTGGTGATACTGCCTGACCCAGCTGTTGAGATCGCTCCCGTGAATTCCGCTCTTGGCTTCGAATCCCCCGTAGGCGAGCGGCTTGCCCTTGAAATGCGGCAGCCCATCCTCGCCTTTGGCCCACAGGGAAGAATCCTGAAGGTAGGCCGGCTTGCCTGGACGCGGAGGATAAATGTCGGCCGGGATCGGCACCTGGAGATCGGGATAGGAATCGAGGTGACGCTTCGCCGGTGTGTAGGGACCG
The DNA here is from genome assembly GCA_020439945.1 of Verrucomicrobiia bacterium. Taxonomy (GTDB): domain Bacteria; phylum Verrucomicrobiota; class Verrucomicrobiia; order Verrucomicrobiales; family DEV007; genus JAEUHH01. The sequence continues at coordinate 18,441 of JAGRPB010000016.1, read as the reverse complement.
TGCACCGCGCCGTAGCAGAGCCAGAGATAGAAAGGCTTGTCCGGATCGCGATTCTCCCCTTTCAGGTAGTCGACCGCCCACTCGGTGTAGTTGTCCGTGGAGTAGCCCTTCACCATCTCCGGCTCGCCGCCGTTCGTTTCGATGAGTTGATCCTTGTAATAGTTGCCGGCGTTCTTGGGATAGCGCGGCCGGTTCCACACTTTCTGAAAGTCCCAATCACGATTCGCCCCGGTATCGGTGCCGGTGTGCCACTTGCCGAGCTGGGCGGTCTGGTAACCGTTTTCGCGAAACACTTTCGGCCAGAAGGGACATTTCTCCGGATCGTATTCGCTCCCGGGATAGGCGCCCTCCATCCGCATCGATTCCACCGCGTGCTGGTAGTGCCCGGTCAGCAGCGTCGCTCGCGATGGCATGCACCAAGTGCCGATGTAGGCGTATTTGAATCGCACTCCGCTTTCCGCCAAGGCGTCGATGTTCGGCGTCTTCACGAAGTCATAGGCCTCCGGGTAGCAACTCACCGTCCGATGCGAATGATCGTCGGTGTAGATGAAAAGAATATTTGGTCGCTCGTCAGCTGCCGCGGAGAGCAACACGGGCATGAGCGAGAGGGAAAGGGCAAGGGCGAAAAGCAGCCGGCGCATGACACGAGAGTAGACAGGGTTGGGTCCGCGATTCAACCCTCTTTGATCGCCCAGCGTTTTCATTCGTAGGCCAGCGACTCCCGTCGCGGCAGCCCTGCCCGGGTCTACGCGCTTTCTTTCGTCATACCGCATCGCGTTATTGTTCACCACCCGCTGCGCCGGTAATACTGCCGGCATGTCTCTGAGATCCCTCTTTCTCGCCGCCGGCGCGGTGATTTCCCTGGCAGCCTCCGCCTTTTCCGCGGACAAACCGAACATTCTCTTCATCATGGCCGATGACCTCGGTTATGCAGAACTCGGTTGCTACGGACAGGGGAAAATCCGCACGCCGCACATCGATGCCCTGGCCGCCGAAGGGATGCGCTTCACCCGCAACTATTGCGGCAACGCCGTTTGCGCCCCGTCGCGCTGCGTGCTGATGACGGGCAAGCACCCGGGTCATGCCGAGGTGCGCAACAACCGGTCGATGATTCCGCTGGGCGAACCGGAAGGCCAGCATCCCCTGCCCGCCGAGGAGGTGACGATCGCTGAGGTCCTGAAGCAGGAAGGCTACGTCACCGGCGCCTTCGGGAAGTGGGGACTGGGCAATGTGTGGTCCACGGGAAATCCCACGAAGCAGGGCTTCGATCGTTTCTTCGGCTACAACTGCCAGTCCCACGCTCACAGCTACTACACGGACTATCTCTGGAGCGACAACGACAAGGTGTCGCTGGACAACAACCCACCGGTTCCGGGCCACGCCAGTCTGCCCGAGGGTGCCGATCCAAATGACCCGCACAGCTACGACAGCTTCAAGGGCACGGACTACGCCCCCGACCAGATCAACCAGGCGGTGCTGAATTTCATTCGCCAGCACAAGGACGAACCGTTTTTCTGTTATTACCCGACCATCATTCCCCACGTGGCGCTCCACGTGCCGGACGAAGACCTGAAGCCGTACCTGGAGGAGAAATGGCACGACCCGCCTTTCACCCGCACCAAGGGAGGCTACACTCCGCACTTCACTCCCCGGGCGGCCTACGCGGCCATGATCAGTCGCATGGACAGCAATGTCGGCAGGGTGCTCGATTTGCTCGATGAATTGGAACTGACGGAAAACACCATTGTCGTTTTCACCTCGGACAATGGCACCACGCATCTCGGCGACGAGGTGGACTACGTGTTTTTCGACAGTGTCGGACCGCTCCGGGGCCTGAAAGGTTCTCTCTACGAAGGCGGCGTTCGGGTGCCCCTGATCGTGCGCTGGCCCGGAAAAGTGGAGGCCGGAAGCGTGTCGGATTTCATCACCGGCTTTGAAGACTGGATGCCGACTCTCGCCGAACTGACGGGAGCGACTGGCGATCTCCCGGAGGGCCTCGACGGCATTAGCCTCGTTCCCACTTTGATGGGACAAGAGCAGCCTGACCGCGAGTTTCTCTATCGCGAGTTCGGCGGCTACGGCGGGCAGCAGGCCGTCTGGCTGGGCGATCGCTGGAAGGGAATCCGCCAGGACCTTCTTCCTCGCGGTAAGAAAAGTCCCGCGGACATCGCGGTGAAGACCGAACTCTACGATCTCCAGAATGACGTGTCGGAATCGAAGGACGTTGCCGCCGAAAATCCGGAGATCCTGGCGAAGATCGAAAAGCTGATGAAAACCGAGCGTGTTCCGTCGGAGACTTTCGCGATCCCGGTTCTGGACAAGGATTCGACCGCGAAGTGATGGCCCGACTCGACCTCGCATGAAAGGGAACTTTTTCTCCCGTCTCGCTGGTGCCATCGCATCGCTCACGGCACTGTGGATGTCGATCCACGACGGTCTGTCCGATGATCTGACCTTGGTCCGAAACGGGGTCAGCGAGGCTCCCATCGTGGTTTTCGAGAACGCGCCTCCCTTCACCCGTGAAGCCGCGGACACCCTGGCCGATTACGTTGAGAAAGTCGGCGACGCGCGCCCCGAGATTCTCGAGGGCACGCCGAACCCCCTGCCCGAACACGCCATCTGGGTCGGTTATCAGCCGGTCTTAAAGAAGCTCTTTCCGGACACGAATTTCGACTTCACCCATCCGGAAGAAATCCTGATCGCGGCCAACGAGAACCATCTCGTCATCGCCGGTCGCGATCGTTGGGATCCGGATCGGCTGGTGGTCGAGGGAATCGACGAGAAGATCGAGGGGCGCCAACTGGAATACGGCACCGTCAATGCGGTCTACACGTTTCTCCAGGATCAACTCGGCGTCCGCTGGCTGTGGCCGGGGGAACTCGGCGAGGATCTCGAAAAGCGGGACACGATCTCCTTCGCACCCTTCGAGTATCGCTTCCATCCCCGGATCCGATCGCGGGGCGGTGTCTTCAATTTCTCCTCGCTCGGCAACAAGGGCTACGGTCGCGCCCACGACTGGACACGGAAGCAGCGACTCCAGCTCGACTCCCTGGAGATGGGCGGTGGCCACGGTTTCGGCGACTGGTGGGAGCGCTACCACGAGAAGTACCCGGAGATCTTCGCGCTTCAGCCCGACGGCACCCGGAGCGGCTTTCCCAATCCCCGAACCGCCAAGTTGTGCGAATCGAATCCAAAGGTGTGGGAGCTGTGGCTGAAGGACGTCGCCGAGCAACTCGCCGTGGATCCCAACCAGCGGGTCTTCAATGCGTCGCCCAATGACGGCTGGGCCAGCGGGCACTGCGTCTGCGAGCAATGCTCGGCCTGGGATCATCCCAACGGCGAACCGCGACTCTTTCACTGGAAAGGCGTCCACGAAGAGCGCCCCGCCCTCTCGGACCGTGATGTGACCTTCGCGAATCGGCTCGGCGCCCTGCTGTCGGAACGCTATCCGGACAAGGACTACTACGTGCTCATGATGTCCTACGGCCACTCACGCCCGGTTCCTGTTAAGGCGCGACCGGCGGACAACGTGATCATTTCCAGCGTGGCCAACTTCCTGGGCAGAACGGGACTGGTCGATCGCGGATCGACCCGCGGGGACACCTACCGCGAGCAGTTCGACGGCTGGGGCAGGATTTCGCCTCACCTGATGTGGCGACCCAACACCGGGAGTCCGGCCGGCTGGCAACAGGGCCTGCCCGACCTGACCACGACGCAGACGATCGCTGATATCAAGGCGGTGGCGAATGCACATTGCGTCGGCATCTACATCGATTCGGTCTGGGAACACTGGGCCACCCAGGGACCGCAGTATTACCTGATGGCGCAAACCGTATGGAATCCCGACGCTGATCCGGACGCGATTCTCGGCGACTACTACCAGCGGGGATTCGGTCCTTCGTCGGAAGAGATTCGGTCCTATTTCGAGAAACTGGAAAAGGCACGCTCGGCTTACGTGAGTGAGTATGGACTCGAAACGGATCCCCGGAATTTCTCCAGGCTTTACTCGCCCGAATTGCTCGGTACCTGCCGCGAGCTGCTCGATCGCGCCGCCGCGAACGCCGGCAACCAGGGAGAAGGGATCTACGCGAAGCGGGTCGCGTTCGTGACCACGGGGCTCGAACACAGCCGGCTCCTGATGGAGATCGCCCGACGCATGAAGACCTACTGGCAGAAACCCGACGAGACTTTGCGAAGCGAGGTCGAGGCCTTGTGGCGGGACGTCGAAGCCAACGCCTCCGGAGATCCCTATGCCATCAACTGGGGTCCCGTCCGTCCGACGACCGATCGCATGGCGGGACTCCATCCGGATCACCCCAATCGGAAGTGGAAAAAGAACCCGAAAGGACCCGACGATCTCGACCAGAACTGACCCCCTTACTATGAAACGAATCCCCGCACTTTTCCTCACCTCGCTTCTCACCGTTTCGACGGCCGCCTTGGCGGAAGACAAACCGGCCGGCCTCCAGGCAGGCGCTTCGGCCGTCGATATCACCCCGGACGTGTTCCCCATGCAGTTGCGCTCGGGACCGTCGAAATACGTGCACGATCCCCTTCACGTCCGCGCCGTCGCGCTGCAAAACGGCGAAGGACGCGTCGCCATCGCCTTGATTGACGCCATCGGCACGGGGCGGGAGGAAACCGACGAGGCCAAGCGCATCGCCGCCGAGAAGACGGGCTGGAAACCGGAGGAGATGCTGATTTCCGGCACGCATACCCACAGTGCTCCGAAAGGTGGCGACACCTCGCCGGGTCGCATCGCTTACGAGAAGAAACGAAACGAAGGCATGGCCCAGGCTTTGATCGAGGCGATCCAATCGCTCGAACCTGCTGAAGTCGGCTACGCGTCCGACCAGGAGTCCACCGAGGTCTACAACCGACGCTGGTTTCTCAAGGAAGGCACCATGGACAAGAATCCGCTCGGCGGCTACGACCAGGTCCGCACCAACGCGCCGCGCCAGAACCTGGTGAAACCCGCCGGTCCGGTCGATCCCGAGGTCTGCGTCGTCGACATCCGCACGCGGAAGAATCGACCACTCGGGCTGGTGGCCAATTGGGCGCTCCACTACGTCGGCGGAATTCCCAAAGTCGTGGAGGAGGACGGCAAGGTAGTCGGGATGGCCTCGGCCGACTACTTCGGTGAATTCGCCCGCGTCATGCCCTATCGCCTCGGCGGCAATCCGCCGGAAAATTTCGTCGCTTTCATGACCAATGGCGCCGCCGGGGACATCAACAACATCGACTTCAACAGCACCCGCCCCCCGCGCGCTCCCTACGAACAGATCCGCATCGTGGCCGCGAAAGCGGCCGACGCCGCCTGGCGCGCGGTGAAGAAGATCGAGACTTACGAGGAGAATCCTGTCATCGCCATCCGCCAACGAGAGGTTCCGCTCGAATACCGCGAGCCCTCCGAGGATATGGTCAAACAGGCCACGGCTCTGCTCGAACTGACCCGGAAGGAACGCAACGAGATCAACAGCCGTTCCGACAACAACGTCACCCTGACTCTGGAATACTCCGGCGCGGATCGCCCCGAACCGTTGCCGGTCCTGATCCAGGCCATTCGCATCGGCGACCAGGCCATCGTCTCCATGCCCTTCGAGGTGCTGGTGGAGATCGGTCTCGAGATCAAGGAGAAGAGCCCTTTTCCCCATACCTTTCTCATCGAGCAGGCCAACGGCAGCCACGGCTACCTGCCGCCGCCGAATCAGCACCAACTCGGCGGCTACGAGACCTGGCTGAGCTCGGCGCGTTTCCAGGAAGAAGCCTCCGACATCCTGACAAAGAACCTGCTGGAGATGCTGGGGGAACTCAAGATGGTTAATTGATCAACTGATGAAAACAAACTGCGTTGCGATCAATGTCCTGCTGAATCCGATCATACGCTCTGATCGCCACTGAATGACTCCGTCAATACGGTGATGATCGCAGACGATAAAGAAATAGAGCAGCGAACGAGACCACGGTCGCAATGATAATCCGAAGCAGAGGCAGAGGGATCAAGAATAGACAGGCCACGCAAATCATAGCAGTTATCAGCCCCCAGACTACCCCATGGCAATCGCTCTGAGCGGCGACTTTTCCCATAATGATGCTAACAGCAATGAGCGCGGCAAGTTCCAGCATGGACAGCTTTATGAGAAACCGTCTTTTCTAAGCCAAGAAGATTTTTCTGCAGTAGCCCTTCATTGACTTGCGTCAATCGGGAGCCCCAATGCTTGCGATCTTGTGTTTGGTTTGCTGTGATCGCCGAAGAAACTTGTTCAACCCCATGCCCGTCATCGCCCCTGAAGATCTCAAGGAAAGCTACGACGCCGTCATCATCGGTTCCGGAGCCGGCGGTGGTCAGGTCGCCTACCTGATGGCGATGGAGGGATTGAAGGTGCTCGTGATCGAGGCCGGCCGCATGGTCGATCCGACGCGCGAGGTGGCCATGTTTCACACGCCGAACATGGCGCCGCTTCGGGCGGAGAGTACGCCGGACAAGCAGTACGGTTTCTACGATCACTCGGTCGAGTCGGGTTGGGAAATGCCGGGTGAGCCTTACACCAACGCGAGCGACGCGGAGAAGCGCGAGTTCTTCTGGTGGCGCCAGCGGATGATGGGCGGGCGCACCAACCACTGGGGGCGGGTCTCCCTGCGCAATGGTCCCTATGATTTCGAAACCCGAACCCGCCAGGGTGTCGGGCTGGACTGGCCAATCTCCTACGACGAACTGGCGCCCTACTACGACAAGGTCGAGATGATCGCCGGAATCTTCGGAGCGAACGAAGGAATGGAAAACTCACCCGACTCGTCTCCGGGCGTGCTGCTGCCGCCGCCCAAGTTCCGGGCCGGGGAATTGCTGGCCAGGGATCGGGCCAAGAAAAAACTCGGCCTCGAGGTGGTCCCGGTGCATCGCGCCGTGCTGACGAAAACCCAGGACGCCGACCGCGTTCCCGCGAAGCTGCATCCGAGCAACGCCAAGGCCCAGAAGCTCCTCGCCGAGAACATGCGGATGCGGGCGAAATGCTTTTTCGCCACCGACTGCCATCGCGGCTGCGCCATCGGGGCCGCCTTCGATTCGATGACTGTCTTTCTCCGGCCCGCGCTGAAGACGGGAAACCTCGATGTTCTTCCCAATGCCATGGCGCGCGAAGTCACGGTCAACGACGAGGGCAAGGCGACCGGGGTCATTTTCATCGACAAGGTGAATGGCGGCGAGCATCACGCGAAGGGTCGCACGGTCGTTCTCGCGGCCAGTTCGCAGGAAAGCGTGCGGCTCCTGCTCAACTCGAAATCGAAAACGTTTCCCGAGGGCATTGGCAATGCCAACGGCAAGGTCGGGAAGTACCTGACCGATTCCGTCAGCAGCAGTTTCTCCGCCCAGATTCCGGCGCTGGAAAACCTGCCGCTCCACAATGAGGACGGCGTGGTCGGGCAGCAGGCCTACCTGCCATTTCAGAAAGTGAAGGAACTCCTCGCCGGGAAACTCGGATTTTCCGGAGGTTACAAACTGCTCACGGTGAGCGGTCGCAAGCTGCCGAGCCTCAGCACCGGCAAGAGTTTCGATGCCGTTTCCGAGGCGGAAGGCATTCCCTTCGGCAAGCAGCTCAAGGAGGAAGCGCGCCGCTACTACGGCTCGTTCCAGGGCATCGGCGGGCAGGGAGCGATGGCGGCGAATGACGATTGCTTCGCCGAACTCGATCCGGAGAAAAAGGATCGCTGGGGTATTCCCGTGCTTCGCTTTCACTGGAAGTTCTCCGACGACGAACTGAAGCAGGTCGTCCATCAGCAGGAGACCATGGCCGCCATTCTCGACGCGATGGGCGGACGCTTCACTCGCCCACCCGACACCGAGGATCCCCTGAAGGCGGTCAAGGAAGGTGGGAAGACGATTCACGAAGTCGGCGGCGCGGTGATGGGCAAGAAGGCGGCGGACTCGGTGACCGATCGCTGGAGCCGGGTCTGGGAGGTTCCCAACCTGATCGTCGCCGATGGCGCGGTGTTTCCCGGGACGGCCGACAAGAATCCGACGCTCACGATCATGGCCCTGGCCTGGCGGGCGGCGGAACGCTTGATGGAGGACATGAAACGCGGAGATGTTTGAGTAATCGGTGATCGGCAATTAGTGGTCAGTTTTTCTAATGAGCGAAATGAAACGAATTGATCGACGGGTGGCGCTGAAATGGATTTCTTCAGCGGCGGCCTCGATGCCGCTGATAGGGAGCGGGCAGGATGCTTCTTCCGACTCAGCAAAAGCTCCCGGTGGAAAAGGCTATGGGCCCGATCCCGATCTCCAGCGTGTCTATCAGCCAGGCGACCTCTGGCCGTTGACCTTTTCCGATGCTCAACGGGCGACCATGATTGTGCTCTGCGACCTCATCATGCCGACGGACGACACGTCTCCGAGCGCGTCTTCGCTGGGAGTTCACGACTTCGTCGATGAGTGGATCAGTTCGCCCTATCCCGGCCAGAAAACGGATCGTAATGCGATCTTGAAAGGCCTCGACTGGCTCGACGAGGAAGCCGGCCGCCAGGGCGAAAAGGACTTCGTATCCCTCGATGGCAATGCTCAATTCGCGATCTGCCGCGACCTTTCGATCCTCGCGAAAAAGGATCGCAAAGCTTTTCCCGGCAGCTTTTTCCGACGCCTCCGCGACTTGATTGCCGGCGGCTACTACACCACACCGGAAGGCATGAAGGACCTCGGCTACCGCGGCAACGTCGCCGTGGCCGAGTGGACCGGACCTCCGCCCGAGGTGCTCGCAAAACTGGGGCTGGAACCGCAAGCCTGAATCTGAAACCTTTCGGGACGGTGTTGAAAACCATGAAGACGGCCATCACTCCGCTTTTCGGGTTTCTGTGGATCCTCGGCCTTCCCCTCCTTGTCCACGCCCAGGTCCCGGATGAACCGATCGAGATCCAGCGCGGCGTGCCCCAATTTTTCATCGACGACTGGCTGGTCGATAATCGGTTCGCCATCAAGTACAAGAACAACGCCGTCGTCCACGTCGCCCATCCGCCGACGAAGCACGCATCGAACCCGGTCTACGCAGGTGACAGTGGCTACGTCAGCGTAGCGCGCCATCCCGAGACGGGGAAATTTCAGCTCTGGACCCAGGTTCATGACTGGGTCGACAAAAAGCAGGGAGGCAGCACCCGTTACGCCATCGCCTACGCGGAATCGGACGACGGCCTCGTCTGGACCGCGCCCAACCTCGGTCTCTTCGAATGGAAGGGCACGAAGGACAACAACATCGTCATCCGTGGCCCGAAGAACGCCCGGGCCAGTGGACCGCAGGTGTTGATGACACTCCCGGAAAAAGACAAACGCGGTTTCACCTACGTCATGACTTACCGAACCGGAGGCGCGGGCAAGGATCACGACGGCATCCGACTCGCCGGCTCGCATGACGGCATTCACTGGGATCCCGAGAGCGAACTACGGCCGAAGCACCTGCATTCCGATACTCTCAACAGCATCGTCTACGACGCGGAGCGTGACCGCTACCTCATGACCTGTCGCGCCAAGGATCGCTATCGACGATTCGGCGACGAAATGATCGATACCGGCGCCTCCCGTCGCATTTCCGTCATGGAGAGCGAAGAACTCTGGACCGAGTGGAAGGAAAGTCCCCATGCCCTCCTGACTCCGGACGAGATCGATGCCGACCAGGATTTCAATTTCTTCTACGGCATGCCGATGCACCACTACGCCGGCATCTACTGGGGATTTCTCTGGGTTTTCCGGATGAACGATCCCATCCACACCGAACTCGTCACCAGTCGCGACGGTCTTCACTGGAAGCGCGCTCCGAAGCGGGTTCCGTTGATTCCACTCGGACCCGAAGGCAGCTGGGACGACGGCATGACCTTTGGCGGACCTCACTGGATCGAGGTCGGTGACGAGTGGTGGTTCTACTACGCCGGCCACGATGGTGGACATGACTCGAAAGAACGAACCGCCGCCATCGGCCTGGCGACCTGTCCGAAAGAGCGCCTCGTGAGTCTGCGCGGTCCGAAAAATGGAGGGGGCGTCGTGGTCACCCGGCTCCTCAAATGGCCGGGCGGTGATCTCTTTCTCAATGTCGCTCCCGCCGGTGACGGCGAATCGAAGGTCACGGTGCGAATCAGCAATGCTATTCGCGATCCTCTCGAGGGTTACGATCACGCCGGCTGCGAAACGTTTGCGGGAGATTCGGTACGCCATCGTGTTCGCTGGAAAGAGGATCGATCCATGAACGAATTGGCCGGCCAGGAGGTGAGGGTCGAGATTTTTCTCGAGAACGCCGACCTGTTCACCCTCACCGCGGAACCAGAGAACAAAGAGGGTTAGGTCCGGGACTCGACCCTGTTTGATCGCCGTCGCCGGCGCGTAGGTGGTGCTTGCGGAAAAGTCGCCCGAACGCTACGATTTTCCTCACCATGAAAACCGCCCTCATCCTGGGACTCGTGTCCCTCATCGCCCTGCCGCTCGCGGCCCGGGAATTCCGCGACTTCACCGACGTGAAAGGCCGCACCATCAACGCCGAACTGCTGGACATGCAGGAGGGTAAAGTGAAGATCCGCAGCCAGAGCCAGGTCTTCGAGATTCCCCTGGAGACGCTTTCCGAGGCCGATCGCACCTGGCTCGCGGAGTGGGACGCGAAGCGAAAAGGCAACGAGGAGGATCTCTACTACAGCGAGGAGATCTTTGCGGACGATTTCTCCGGCGAAGGCTTCGGCGAGCGCTGGGGTCACTACAAGAGCGAGAGCGTCATCCAGGATGGGGTGCTCACCGGAAAGACCATCGACATCAACGACCATGCCGGGGTCGATTCGATCCGCTTCGAAGGTCGCCAGGACATGGAGGTCAGCCTGAAGTTCAACTTTGCCGGCGAACAGGCGGAACGATTCAATGTCTGGTTCGACGACAAGGACTACCAGGGCTCCCACGCCGGTCACATCGCCAGCGTCAGCATCAGCCCGACCAGTGTCCAGATTTCCGACGCCAAGACCGGCAACATGGAGAACTCGATCTATGAGAAGAAAAACGCCCCCGGCGGCCTCGACGAGGAAACGAAGAAGATGCTGGAGACCAAATCGGCCCGCTTCGATGTCGAGTTGAAACGCGAGGAATGGCACACCCTCAGGATTCGCACCAAGGGTCCGCTGGTGACGGTGGAAATCGACGAAGACGAGGTTGGTGAGTTCGAGAGCGAAGGAAACGCCCACGCCACCAAGTCGCTGGTCAGCCTGACGACCAATATCAACGACGTGCAGTACGACGATTTCTCGATCAAGGCCGCGCCCTCCGACAGCGTGGCCTCGAGCGGGGAAAACTGAGACGTCGAACTCACCTCGATTCGGCGATCCGCTCCACCACGATGGAGTGGACGTCGCAGATCGACGGACCGACCTGGCGCACGCAATCGAGCGTCAGTCGCGTGCGACCCGCCTCCAGATCGAACTCGCCGAGCGCCTGTTCGCGGAAGGTCTGCACGAAACGGGGCTTCTTGATCCGGGTGGGACGCTGGACCGGATTCGGAGCATGGGCTTCCTCCAGCGCACCCTCGGCCGAGGCATCGCGCGTGCGCACCCGTAGCACCGTTCCCACCGAGGACTCCGGACAGGCGTAGTTCACGCTGACCCGGTATTTCCCCGGGTTCTTCACCTCGATTTCCCACCAGATCCTGTCGACCGAATCGTCCCAGTGGGTGAGCCAGTCGTGGGCGAAGCCCCAGCGATTGTACCAGTCGACCTTCCCCGTGAAATAAGCCTCGGGCACCGCCAGCCGGGCACGCGGCCACTCCTCGTGGCCGATTCCGATCACCGGCCGGACCACGGGCACTTTCCTCACGTCATCGAACCACGAGTCGTAGGAACCCGCGAGTTGCCGAGTGACCTCCGGGTGCTCCGCGGAGATGTCGACCCGCTGTCCCGGATCATTCTGCATGTCGAAAAGCTGCCAACCACCCCCCTCGTTGACCGCCCGCCACCGGGTGGTGCGGACGGATCCGGGAAAGGCGACGTTCACGCTCTCCGACGCCGGGACACCGTCGGCGCCGACCATGGCACGCCAGCCGGGTGAACGGGTGAAAATCCTGCGATCCTCCGGCCACTCGGACGTTTCGCCCAGCAGAAGCGGCGCCAGGCTCCGCCCATCCAGCGGCTTGGTGGGCACGCCCGTGGCTCCGCAGAGTTCCGCGAGCGTGGGCAGGACATCGATGTGAGCGGCCAGTTGTTCGAGGGATCGATCGGCTTCGACGTGGCCCGGCCAGCGGACGAAGAAGGGAACCCGCACGCCCCCCTCGTGAACCGTTCCCTTCATCCCGCGCATCCCGGCGTTGTAGCGGCTACCCTCCGGTCCCTCGGCGCCGTTGTCGGAGAGAAAGATCACGATCGTCTTCTCGCTCAGGTGTAGCTCGTCGAGCAGGGCGAGCAGCCGTCCGACATTCTCGTCGATGTTTTGCACCATCCCGTAGATGGCGGCGACCTTGTCGTCGGATACCCGAGCCCGGTACTTGTCGAAATAATCGTCCGAGATCTGCATGGGCGTGTGTGGTGCGTTGTAGGGCAGGTAGCAGAAGAAGGGCTCGTCGCGATGCCCGTGGATGAATTCCATGGCCGCATCGGTGAGCACGTCGGTGATGTAGCCCTCGGTCCGGATGCGGCGCCCGTTGTGTTCCAGTTCGGGATCGAAGTAATCGTCCCAGTGTCCCTGCGGCATGCCGAGAAACTCGTCGAAACCCTGTCCATTGGGATGGCTCGGGTAGTTCTCCCCGATGTGCCACTTCCCGAAACATCCCGTCGCGTAACCCGCCCCCTTCAATACTTCGGCGATGGTCACCTCCTCCGGCCGCACTGTCTCCAACCCGCGCGTCACCGAGGCGCAACCGGTGCGCAGGTTGTAGCGCCCGGTCAGGAGCGTGGCGCGCGTCATCGAGCAGAGCGGCGAAACCATGAAGTGCTCGAAACGGGTCGACTCCCGGGCGAGGCGATCGAGGACCGGCGTCTCGATGAGGTCGTTGCCGTGAAAACCGAGGTCCCCGTAGCCCTGGTCGTCGGTCATGATGAGGAGGACGTTGGGACCTTGGTCGTCACCCGCCAGGGCAGCCGCGGGCAAAAGAGCGAGGAACCCGAGGGCGAGGAAAAGGAGGGATCGAATCTTCATGGGGATCGCCATCCTATCGCCATCGGCGGCTTCCGGCGATGGCACGATCTCGCCGCATCTCGAACCCGATCGACCGATCCGCGCCATTGCCGATCTCGACCGAATCGAGTTTCATCGAGCTGATGAACGGTCGTTTCTTCCTCGCCCCAAATCTCGCCGCGATCTTGTTTCTCGCCACATCCGGGAACGTCTTCTCGGCACCGTTTCTCGTCGAGGACGGCGAAGCCCGCGCCGAGATCGTCATTCCCCGGAATCCCTCCCGATCCACCCGACTCGCGGCCCACGATCTCCGGCAATACCTCGAAAAGATTTCCGGCGCCCGCCTGCCGATCCGCTTCACCCCCGACCCGTCGGCGCCGGTCCATGTCTACATCGGGAAAAGCGAACACACCGACGCCCTCGGCCTCACGATCGACGATCTCGAGGGCGGCGCCTGCCGGATCGTCTCGGGCGAGAACTGGCTCGCGCTGCTGGGTGACGACACCGACTTCGTTCCCGTCGAACCGTGGGCGAAAAGCAACGCCGAAATCGTCAGCGGTAAACTCCAGGAGGAGTGGGAGAAGAAGGCCGGCTACGCCTGGGGCGTGCCCAACGCGGGCATGTACAAACACCGCGAGCGAGGCCTGCCGAACGACCTCGGCCTCCCCGACGGCGTCGAGGTGCCGAAGGACGAAAAACTCGAGGTCTGGAACTTCGACGAGCGCGGCTCCTACAACGCCGTCTGCGAATTCCTCCGTTCCCTCGGCGTTCGCTGGTACCTGCCCGGGGAACTGGGCGAAGTCGTGCCCGCCTTGAAATCCATTCCGCTTCCCGAGATCGACGTGACGGTGACGCCCGACTTTCCCGTCAGGCAGTTCAACGTCCGCTGGAGCACCGCCAGCGACGATACCATGTGGTGGTTCATGCGCCTCGGCATCCGGCAACCCTACGGACTCATGATTGCCCACGGGATGCACGGGATGACCCATACGGACACCATCCTCCGCGAGCATCCGGACTGGTTCGCGCTCTACGGCGGGAAACGCGACAACCAACCCGGGGAACGTCTCAATCATCTCTGCTATTCCAACCCGGAACTCTTCGAGAATACCGCCCGCTACGCCCGAGCCCAGTTCGACGTCTACGATTTCCAGACGGTTTCCATCATGCCGCCCGACGCCTACATCGCCATCTGCCAGTGCGATCTCTGCCAGGGCAAGGATGTTCCCGAAATGGGCGCCCGCGGCAAGCTTTCCAACCATGTCTGGGACTTCGTCAACCGGGTGGCAAAGGAAGTCGGCAAGACCCATCCCGACAAGAAGATTCTCTGCTGCGCCTACGGGGCCAACACCGAGCCGCCGACCAATCTGTCGAAGCTCGAACCCAACGTGCAGGTCATGATCGTCGGCGGACGCCGGCCTCGATCCAACCTTCCCGAGCAGCAGGACGACGTTCGGCGGCTTCGCGAGGAATGGTCGAAAAAAACAGACAACCCGCTGATGGTTTTCGAGAACTATCCGTTCACCGATCGCGGCTGGTACCTGCCGGCTTTCACCGCGCACACCTTTGTCGATACCGTCAATGCCACCAAGGGAATCTCCCGGGGCGAGGACATCTGGCTGAGCATCCCGCAGGACTTCGACACCCGCGGGATCGGCTTCAATCATTTCCAGGTCTATTTCACCGCCCGAGCCTACTGGGGCGGCAAGGACCTCGATCCCGACGCGATGCTTGCCGAGTATTGCCGGCTCTTTTACGGCCCAGCCGGACCGGAGATGCAGGCCTTCTTCGACTACTGTGAACCGAACTGGCAGGCGATGGAAACGGATGCCGACAAGGTGAACACCGCGCTCGAACTGTTCGCCGCCGCCAAAGCGAAGGCCGCTCCCGATTCGATCTACCGGAAACGCCTCGCGCTCGTCGACGAGTTTCTCGACGAGCTTCGCAGCAAGGCCGAGCTTCTGAGTCAGAAACGCGGCCCTGTGACGAAGCTTCGCACCGTCTGGGATCCGAAGGAGCCCATCGTCATCGACGGCAAGCTGGATGACCAATACTGGCGAGACTGCCCGGTTTCCTCGACCGGCAACCTCCGCGAACTCCAGACCGGACGACTGCCCCTCTACGGCACCACCGTCATGGCCGGCTGGGATCGTGGCGGACAGAATCTCTACTTCGGCATTCGATGTGAAGAGAAACCCGGGGAGCCACTCAACATCGCCACCACCCAGGACGAGGACCAGTCGATCTGGTATGGCGACCTGGTGGAGATCCTCCTCGATACCGACGCTCACCGCTATTACCAGATCGCGGTCAATCCCGCCGGTGCCCTCATCGATCTCGATCGGGGAGCGGAAAAAAGCGCCTGGTTTCGCTGGGAATCGCAGGCCGAGGTGGCCACCCAGGTGGCCGACGATCACTGGACCATCGAGATCCGGATTCCGGTGACCGACGACGAAAACGATCCGCTCAACCAGGTCGTCGGACGGAAACCTTCCCAGAGCCTGCCCTGGCATTTCAACGTTTGCCGGCAACGCCTTCGCGACAACGGATCGGAGTTGAGCGCCTTTTCGCCGACCGGAACGGGCGGATTCCACGAACCGATGAAGTTCGCCCATTTCTACGACGGGCATTCCCACGCCTTCGACGTCGATCCCACCGTGACCGACTGGCTCATCGAGAGCCGCGCCGCCGAGAAGCTGAAGAGCGATCGAAAAACGGAGGAAGCTCTCGCCGCCTGGCTGTCCCTGGCGGAACGGGAGGGCGCCACCGAATTCCAGGTCGCCACCGCCCTCGCGCAGGCTGCCGAATGTGCCGGTCGACTGGAGGATTTTTCCCAGGCCGATACCATCGCCGGACGCATCCCGATCGAATCGGTCCGCCTGACCGCCCAGATGGAATCGCTCCTCGCGCGGCGTGAATGGGACACGATCGGCGAGCAATTCGGCGACATCGACCTGTCCCGGTGGCCCTTCTGGCAGATCGGCGCCGGGGCCTTTGCCCGCGGACGCGCCTTCCAGGCGGTGAAGCAGGGAGAGAAAGCCGAAGCCGATTTCCAACTCGCCCTTGAATACACTTCCGACCCGGGCATTCGACTGAGCCTGCTCAAATCGATGGGTTGGAATCGCGAACAAAACCTTCAGGACGATCCGGCCGCCCTCGAAGCCTTTCGCCGCATCGCCGACTCGACCACCCACACCGGCGGTGCCGACTATTTCTACGGACTCCAGGGCGCTGCCCGGATTCTGGCGCGGCAACAGAAATACGATGAAGCCCTGGCGGTTCTGGATCATGTCGATCCCGAAAAGATCGGTGGTTCCTGGCGTGGCTCCCTGAGAATGTCCCGCGCCGAGGTTCTTCAATCCGCCGGTCGCGAAGAGGAGGCCAAACGGATTTTCCAACAGATCGCCGAGGACGAGCAAGCTCACCCGGCTCACCGGGAAGCGGCCCGGGGCTTCCTGAAACCGTGATCATACCACGCCATCCCGTGAGGGACGAACGGCCCGGATTTTCGTATGCTAGCGATCGATGGCCCGCAGACTCCATCCACCGGCACGGCTGAATTGCGGATGGCACCTTGTCATCAGCGCGTTGTGCCTCACCGTGTCCGCGGAAAAGCGCACTGTGGGAGCTGATATCGACTTCAATCGCGATATCCTGCCCATCCTCTCCGAAAACTGTTTCGCCTGCCACGGACCCGACGCGAAGAAGCGCAAGGCCGACCTCCGGCTGGATCAATCGGAAGGCGCCACGCGGGATCTGGGTGAAGGGAAATTCGCCATCGCACCCGGCGAGCCAACGCACAGCCTTCTCGTTGAACGAATCGAAAATCTCGATCCCGACGAGGTCATGCCGCCGCCCGATACGGGAAAAGCTCTCACGGCATCACAAAAGGAGAGCCTGCGTCAGTGGATAGCCGGGGGAGCCCAATACGAAGCGCACTGGGCGTTTCGTCCCATCGAGGACCATCAACCTCCCGAGACGAAAGAAAGCCATCCTGACTTTTCCGACATCGATCGTTTCCTGCTCGCCCGACTCGATGAAATGGGGCTGCGGTTTTCCGAACCCACCTCGCGGGAAAAACTGATTCGCCGCGCCACCTTCGATCTCACCGGGTTCCCTCCGTCCTGGGAGGAAGTGAGGGCTTTCGTCGAAGATCAACGACCCGACGCCGAGGCCTTCGCGGATGTCGTCGATCGTCTCCTCGCCTCGCCGGCCTATGGCGAACGCTGGGGACGCCACTGGCTCGACCTTGCCCGCTACGCCGACACCCACGGTGCCAGCGCCATCGGGTTCACCCGCTTCCCTTTTTCCTACACTTATCGCGACTACGTCATCGCCGCGTTCAATAGCGACCTGCCCTACGATCGATTCGTGCTGGAACAGATCGCGGCCGATCAGCTCAAGCTGGAAGAAAACGATCCCGCTCTCGCGGCACTCGGTTTTCTCACCATCGGTCGGCAATATCGCAACGTCCACGATCGGCTCGACGACCAGATCGACGTCATCTCCCGCGGACTGCTCGGCCTCACGGTGGCCTGCGCCCGTTGCCATGATCACAAGTTCGATCCCATTCCCACCACCGATTACTACGCGCTCCACGCCGCGCTCTCGCCGAGTCGTTCACCCGTTGAATTGCCCCTCGTTGGGAATCCCGAGATCGATGCGGGCTACCGAGCCGAATTGGAAAAACGCTCCCGACTCCGAAACGACATCGTGCGCGAACAGGGCGACGTGATGCGGGGCCGCCTGCGGATGCAGGTCGGGCTTTACCTCACTGAGCTCGCCAAGGGAACGCCGGAACAGGACACGTCGACGACCTTTCTCTCTTACCGCACCGAGGACCTGCGTCCGGTGGTCCTGGAGCGCTGGCGCAAATACCTGGCCGCCCGCGACGAAAGCGATCCCGTCTTTGGTCCGTGGAAGCGCTTGGAGAAAATCGCGAATTCCGAGGATTTCTCCGCTCAATGCGTGGCGTTGATTGAAACACTCAGCCAGGAAAACGGCGATCCGAAGGAATTCGCCAACGAACACCAGTTTGCCACCAAGGCGCCAAAGTGGAATCCGCGCGTTGTCGACGCGCTCGACGAAGCGAAGCCCGCATCCTTCGTCGCCGTTGCTCAAGTCTATGGTCAGGTTTTTGCCGACGCGAATCGCCATTGGTTGACCTCACTGCTAGAAGCGTCTCTCGAGGCCGCTCCCGGTGGCACGCTGGTTCCTGACCAGGATGCGAGGCACGCCGTGGTGAACAGCGCCATCGAGCGACAGCTTCGCCATCACCTCTACGATCCCGGTTCCCCGACTTCGCTCGATTTCGACGACAACCCGCG
>JAGRPB010000185.1:4518-10081 GCA_020439945.1 Verrucomicrobiia bacterium | reverse complement strand
AAGGTAAGCCATCGGGTGCGGTCCGGTGGTGAGGGAAAGGCCATCGTAATCGGCCTGGAGACGCTCCCAGCGATCCATGGGACGCAGGGGGGCGCGGACCTCCGTGTCCGCCGGAGCTTCGCCGGGAGGGGTGCCGATTGATTTGGAAACTTGGGCGGACACGGGGGTCCGCCCTCCAGGGGTTCGTCCGCCGAAGAGGTCATCGGGATCGATGAAACGTTCCACCTGCCACAAGGCTTCGCGCCGGTGAGGGGTGCCCGGGAGGAAATTAAGCGCGCCGATCTTGGCGAGGACGCGGCGCTCTGCCTTGGTGGGCTCGACCCGAAGCAGGAAATCATCGAGCGAAGCAAACGGCTGTCTTTGCCGCTCGACGATGATGCGGTCGGCGGTCTCGGCGTGGAGGCTCTTCACCTGGTTGAGGCCGAGTCGGAGAGAGGGATCGTCGTGCTCGCCTTCCTCCACCGTGCATCCCGCCTCGCTCACGCAGACGTCCACCGGTCTCACCCGCAGGCCGTGGTGTCGCGCGTCCTTCACCAGGGTCGCGGGCGAGTAGAAACCCATGGGCTGGTTGTTGAGCAGTCCGACGTAGAATTCGGCCGGCCGGTGCACCTTCAACCAGGCGCTGGCATAGGCGATGAGGGCGAAGCTGATGGCGTGACTCTCCGGAAAACCGTAGAGGGCGAAACTCGAAATCGAATCCACAATGCGCTCCTGCACCTCGGGCGTGACCCGCTTGCGATCCATGGCCGCCCGCAGCTTGGCCATGACCTTCCGCATGCGTTCCTCCGATCGGTGAAAGCTGATCGCGCGTCGCAGTTCCTCGGCTTCGCTGCCGTTGAAATCCGCCGCGATCATCGCCATCTGCAGGACCTGTTCCTGGAACAGCGGCACCCCCAGGGTTCGCTCCAGCGCCGGTCGGAACCGGTCATCGATGAAATCGATCGCTTCCTTGCCGTTTCGGCGATTGAGAAACGGATGCACCATGCCCCCGACGATGGGACCGGGACGGATGATGGCCACTTCGACGACGAGATCGTAAAACTCCCTCGGTCGCATCCGGGGCAGGGTGGCCATCTGGGCCCGCGACTCGACCTGGAAGACGCCCACCGTGTCGGCCCGACACAGCATGTCGAAAGTCGCGGGATCGTCTTTCGGGATCTTCGCCAGATCGACGGGCCGCCCGCGTTGGCGGCAGAGTTCGACCGTGTCCTGCAGCGCCGCCAGCATCCCGAGCCCGAGCAGGTCGACCTTGATGATGCCGAGGTCTTCGCAGTCGTCCTTGTCCCATTGCACGACGCGCCGGTTCTCCATGGTCGCGTTCTCCAGCGGCACCACGGTGTCGAGCCCGCGGTCGGAAATGATCATGCCCCCGGAGTGCTGTCCCAGGTGTCGGGGCAGGCCGTAGACTGCCTGGTAGAGGTGCATCAGCGCCGGCAGCCGGGGGTGCTCCGCATCCATGCCGGCTTCGCGGACGCGCTCCTTCAAGTCGTCGGCATTGCTGACGTGGCTGCTGCCCCAGGCATCGGAGAACCGGCTCAGCATATCCTCGGGAATGTCGAGCACCTTGCCCATCTCCCGCATGGCTGAGCGGCCGCGGTAGGTGATCACATTCGCCGTCATGGCCGCGCCCCGTGGCGCATAGCGGTGGAACACTCCCTGGATGACCTCTTCCCGCCGGTCGCCACTGGGCAGATCGAGATCGATGTCCGGCCAGGAGTGGCGCCCCTCGGAGAGGAAGCGCTCGAAGAGTAATTTCTGCCTGATGGCGTCGACGGCGGTGATGCCCAGGCAGAAGCAGGCCGCCGAGTTCGCCGCCGACCCGCGTCCCTGGACGAGGATGCCGCGGGAACGGGCGAAATTCACGATGTCCTGGACGATGAGGAAATACCCGCTGAATCCCAGCTTCGCGATCAGGCGCAGTTCGTGGTCGAGCTGTTTCCGGATCGGAGGCGTGAGCTTTCCGTAGCGGTTCTTCGCGCCGCGATAGGTCTGCTCGCGGAGAAAGCTGTCCGCATCGTGGCCGTCGGGAACCTGGTAATCGGGAAAGCGGTAACCGAGATCCTTCAGGGTGAACTCGATGCGCTCCGCCACGCGCAGGGTGTTGGCCAGCACGGTGGGCCGGTCGGCGAAAAGCGCCGCCATCTGCCCAGGACTTTTCAGGTAGCGCTCGGCATTCCTCGCCAGCAGCGTCCCGGCGCCGTCGAGTTTCACGTGATGCCGCAGGCAGGTGAAGGCATCGGCGAGCATTCGACCCTGTTGAGTCGCGGACACAACACTGTTGGATGCGATGACCGTGAGACCGTGGGCTTCGGCGAGATCGATGAGGCGGCGATTGGTCCACTCCTCACCACGCACGAGGTGCCGCTGGATTTCGACGATCACATTTTCCCGGCCGAAAATCCGGATCAGCCGATGCACGCGGTCCTCGGCCAGGGAATCGTCGCCGGTGGCGAGGGCGCGTCGGATGGGCCCTTCCTCGTCGCCGGTGAGGGCGATGACGCCGCCGGGTTCGATGCCGTCCTCGAGATCCCGCCAGAGCACCCGGCCGTCCTTGCGAGGATTGAGAAACTCGGCGTCCGGCACCCGGCTGACCCGGTAGGTGGTGGCGGCCTCGGCGACGCGGCCGGTGATTTCCTTCGAGATGCCGCGCAACTTGGCGTCGGTGATCAACCGGCAGAGTGACTGATAGCCGGCCCGTGTTCTTATCAGGACCGGCAGCACCAGTTCGCCCTCCAGGGTCAGTTCCGTGGCGACGAGGGCGCGAAAATCGCGACCCTGCTCGCGTTTCAATTCCCTGGCCGCATAGTGGGCTCGCGCCGAGCCATGGAAACCGTCGCGATCGGTGACCGCCAGGGCCGGGTATCCCAGGTCCGCCGCGCGTCGCACCAGGTCCTCGGGATGCGAGGCTCCATGATGGAAGCTGAAAGCGCTGCGGGCGTGGAGTTCGAGATAGGGGGGCGGAGGAGAGGAAGCACGATGGCTACGCATGAGTCATTTTCTCGGTGCGGCAGTCAGGGGTTGGTGTTTCGGGAGAAGAGAGCGTTTCGGTCGGAAGAATACTGTTCAAAAAAACAGTTTTCAACTCCAATCCGACACGCGGACCGCAAAGCTCGTTTCCGGCGGAATTGGCGACCGGCCACCTCCGCGAATGTCCTATCGCTCCCTCGTTCAGGGAAGTTCCCGCCCCGCTTTCACCGCCAGATCGCGGACGGTTTTTGCGACCACGTCTTCCGCCTCCGGCGCGAAAAGGCCGATGCCGCCGGCATAGAGACCGCGGGTTTCGTAACCGCCCTCGCGAAGCACCCGGGCGCTGGGGAGGTAACCGTAGACGTCGTGGCAGTAGGCGGCGATCCAGAGATCGGCGGGCCCGAGTTCCTCCTCGATCCGGTAGACGTAGTCGACCACCACTTCGCCGGACAGACCGACCAGGGTCAGGTCATTGCCAAACTGCCACACGGAAAACGGCGCCCGGTAGCGATCGGGAATGGTCTCGCCGTTGGAGCGCCTTTTCTCAATCTCGGAGGCCACGAATCCCCGCCAGCCGCCGGAACCGAGCTTGAGTTCGGCGAGCGCTTTCCCTTCGGGGGCGGGTTGGAGGGGGAGATCGACCCGGGTGAAGCAAGTCGTCAGCGGGCCGTTGACCGGTTTCCAAACTTTTTCGTCATCGAGCAGGCGGCAGATCTCCTCGCCGAGTTCGCGACCGTGCGTTTCTGACATCGACAGCTCGCCACGCGGATAGGGGTTGGCGTCGCCGGCGCAGCCGATCATGAAAAGCGCCTCGGTTCCCGGATGTTTTTCCTCCACGAACTGCTGCGCGTAACCCGCGTAGTCTCCCGTGATGCGATAGAAATTGCCGCCGAGGGTGGTGTTGTGGCAGGCCGCCTGAAAGAGGACGGCAAGCAGGCGGTCGTCGTCGCCACTCGTCACTCGCAGCGCCGGCACACTCCGGTCGACGGGACCGCGGGGATTCACGCCGAGAACGATGCCGCGATCTTCGGTCGGTTCACGGCGGTTCATGACGAAAGGCGCCACCCCGGTGGCCCGGGTGAGCCGGGCGGGATGATCGGCATGATCCAGCGCCTCGATCGCCAGGTCGAAAATCGCGTCCTGCAGCTGCCGTGTGTAGGAGACCTGTCTCGCCGCCTCCTCGGCATTCATCTTGGTGGTGGGATCGGCGGACAGGGTCAGGGCGGGGCCGGTGTGGGTGTGGGAGGAATTGATGAGGATGTCGGCCCGGTCGAGGCCGGTCTTTTCCGAGAGCCGCGTGCAGATCGGTTCCGCGACTTCAGAAGTCAGGCCGATGAGATCGGTGGTGATGATGACCGCCCGATGGCCCCCATCATCGACGAGGGCCAGGGCCTTGGCGTGAAGGGGCGCGGCGACGCCCTCGTGGGCGTGGTCCCGGGAGGCATAACCGGCGAGATAGACCGGATCCCGGGGCGTAATGTCGGTGGCGGCCAGGCCGACCCTCCATCCGCCGCCCTCGCCGCGAGACTCGGACTTCTCGGCCAGGGAATGCCAGGCGAACCAGACCAGGGATGCCGACACGAGGCAAACGACGGCAAAAAAACGGGGGAGGTGGCGTTTCATTTCTCGACGGGTTTTTCAGGATGGCATTCAAAGCCACCTTCTTCGGCGGAAATACCAGAACATGCCGCCGGCGGCCGCGACGAAGACGACCCACAATGCCGGGTAGGCCCAGCGCCAGTGCAGCTCGGGCATGTATTTGAAGTTCATCCCGTAGATGCCGGCGAGGAAGGTGAGGGGCAGGAAGATCGTGGCGAAGCAGGTCAGGACCTTCATCACCTCGTTCATCCGGTTGCTGACCTGGGAGAGGAAGAAATCCCGGAGTGAAGAGGCGCTGTCGCGAAGCGTTTCGACTTCCTCCAGCACGTGAACGGCGTGATCGTAGAGATCGCGGAAATAGGGAAGCGTGCGGGTGGTGAGCAGGCTGGAATCCGAACGGTTGAGGATGGTGGCGATTTCCCGCATCGGGCGCACCAGCCGGTGGAGGGCGGTAACCTCCTTTTTCAGCAGGTAGAGATCGCGGGTTTCCAGGGAATTGGGATCGGCCTCGAAGCGGTCTTCCAACTCGTCGAGGGTTTCCTCGACGCCGTCGACCACCTTGAAATAGTGATCCACGACAATGTCGAGGAGTGCCCAGGTCAGGTAATCCGGCCCGAACCTCCGGATGCGTCCGCCGCCGCCGGTCCGGATACGTTCCAGGACGGGATCGAACACCGGGCTCGGGGATTCGAGAAAGGTGATCACCGATGAATCCGGCAGGAGGAGCAGGGAGAACTGCTGGACGTCGATGACGTGCGTTTCCGAGTCATAGTAGAGCAGCTTGGAGACGACGAAGACATACTTGTCCTGTTCCTCGATCTTGGGACGTCCGTCGGTGTGGAGAATGTCCTCGAGGATCAGGGGATGAATCTTGAAGGCTTTTCCCAGTCGACTGATCTTGTCGGGATCATGGAGGCCGGTCACGTGGATCCACGAGACCTGGCGGGTTTCCGCAAAGCGAACGCATTCATCGACGTCCTCGGTGGCCAGCAGTTCG
>JAGRPB010000185.1:0-4508 GCA_020439945.1 Verrucomicrobiia bacterium | reverse complement strand
TCATCATACTCGGTCGCCGTGAAGACGACGCGGTCGGTCCGTTTCTCGCCGGTGTGGATCAGGGTGCCGGGCGATTGGCCGGGCGTTTTCTGGGCCATGCCGGGCCCCTCGCGATCGATCAGGTCGCTGAGCTTCAGTTTGAGGAAATTGCGGCCGGGCAGTTTCATGGGTTGCCGGGGTTGGAAAGGTTTACTTTTTCTCTTTGCCGGTACCCGCAATTTTCACACCGACCTCGGCGGCCATCGTTTCCATCCTGGCGCGAAGCTCGGCGACTTTCTCCGGCTGGTCGGCGGCGCGATTGATTCGCTCGTAGGGATCCGTGACCATGTCGAAAAGCTCGGGTTCACCGGTGGTGGTGCGAAGTTTCCAGCGGTCGACCCGAACCGCCTCCAATCCGCTCCGGAAGTAGAAGTAGTCGTGCCGCGGCGAGGTTTCGGTTTTCCCGGTGAGGAAAGGCGTCAGGTCGTTGCCATCGATGACGTGGTCGGGCAATTTGCCGCCGCCGGCGGTGATGAAAGTCCGGTAGATGTCCGGCATGCCGACCAGTTCCCCCGAGACGCGACCGGGCTCGATCTTCCCGGGCCAGCGGACGATGGCGGGCACGCGCGGGCCACCCTCGTAGGTCTGACCTTTCGAGCCGCGCAGCGGTCCGGCCGATCCGACGTGCCATTTCTCGTTGCCGGCCTGCAACATGCGGGGAGGCGCCTCCACCCAGGGACCATTATCGGAGGCAAAAAAGACGAGGGTGTTGTCGGCGATGCCCTTCTTCTCCAGCGCCGCCAGCACTTCCCCGACCGACCAATCGACTTCCTCGATGACATCGCCGTAGAGACCGGCTTTCGACTTCCCTCGCCGGGCGTCGGAGACGTGGATCGGCAGGTGGGGCATGGCGTAGGCGAGGTAGAGGAAAAACGGGGCGTCGTCCCCAGCTTCGGTGATGAGTTTGACCGCCTCTTCCGTGTAGCGGGTCGTCAGGGGATCCTGATCGAAGGGATGCTCCACCATCTCGTCGCCACGAAAGAGCCCGAGGGGTTCGTCGGTCTGCACCCAGGGCTTGGTGTAGTCGTTGGAGTAGGGGAGGCCGAACCAGGTGTCGAAGCCCTGATGTACCGGCAAGAAGCGCTTCTCCTTGTAGCCTAGGTGCCACTTCCCGATCATGTGGGTGTGATAGCCCGCGTCCTTGAGTGCCTCGGGCAGCGTCCACTCGGAATCCGGGAGCCCGCCCTTCCCGTCGGCGCCGGTTCCGCCATTGAATTTCACGCGCGGCATGTAGCGTCCGGTGATGAGCTGGGTACGCGAGGGGACGCACCAGGATCCGGTTACGAAAGAAGTCAGCCGGATGCCCTCGCCGGCGAGTCGGTCGATGTTGGGGGTGCGGATGAGGGGGTGCCCGTAGCAGGCCGGATCGCCGTAGCCCATGTCGTCGGCGAACAGGATGACGAGATTGGGGCGGGACTCGTCGCAGGAAGCGATGGAAACGAAGATCAGGGAAAAGGCGCCCGCCAGGACGAGCGAAAATTGGGGGAATAGGCGAGAAAACGTCATGTTGACTACTATGACGCGCCTCCGGATCGGGAAAAGGACCGATTCACGTTTGCCCCTGCGGCCCATGTCTTCGCGGGCGACGCCAAATGGCTGAGACAGCCTCGTCGAGGCGTCCGCTATTGAGGAAACAACTCTCCCAGCATCTCAAGCAGGTTGTCGGAGAGAATGACCGAGGTATCCTCCTGCACCTTGTTGGTGCCGAGCCAGGTTTCGTAGCCGCCGAACTTGTGCTGATTCGGAGGCGGGAGGTAGCCATAGCCGCCGTTGGCCAACTCGACGATGAAGGTGTCGGCGGCGGGGCTGCGTTTTTTCAGATCGAGTCCGATCTCGACGAGAACTTCGAAGGGCATGGTGCAAATGGCGAGGTCGCCGATGCGGATGGCCTGGACCAGCACCTTCGTGGTCTCCGGATTTTCGGCCAGGGACAGGGTTCGCTGGGCGTAGACCTTGGCCAGTTTGGGCAGTTTTTTCTCTCCCTCCTCGTCGACCTTGATGATGTTTTTCGCACGTTCGATCTGCTCGGCGCTGGGAATGCGGTGCTTGAGGGTGATTTCCCGCTGCCGCATGTCGAGGACGGGATCCGAGATTTCTCGGTCGATCTGTCGGATCGCGTGATAGGCGGCGTCCGCGGTCTTGCCCGCGACGATGCGGATCTGCTCGTAGGGCTCGCGGGGCGGGATGAGATTGACGCGGTCGATGTTGTTGATGTCGCCGCTGGTGCCGTTGGAGAGTATGGCCACGAAATCGTCGGACACGTTGCGGAGCCGGAAAGGCATGAGCCGGGCGAATTCGCCGAAGTAGTCCGCCGACATCTGGCTGCCCGTGTTGCCGACGTAGTGAAGCGCGTAGTTGGCAAAAACCGTGAGCGGCTTGCCCTTCGCGTCCTCGACATAGAGCACCGAGACCTCGGGATCCACCGGGCCGGCCGGGCTGATGAGGACATCGGGGCTGGCTGGCGGGTTCATCTTCACGATGTCGACCTCACCGAAGGGATTGAGCGGCATCTTGTCCGGTTGGAGAAACCAGCGCCGGTTGTGGACTTCGTCGGGCAAATCGTATCCCGACCACCCGAGGCGCGCCAGTTGGAGTTTGGCGTGCGCCTGAACGATGGCCTCGGTGATGCCGTTGATGAGTTTTTCCTGGTAGGCGATTTCCTGGGGGGTGCCGTTGCTGGCATTCGCGAATGGGGCCGAGTGGGTGTGGGTCGACGACACCATCAGGTGATCCACCGGGATGCCCGTCTTTTCCGACGCGGCGGCCTTGGCGGGGCCGAGTTGTTCGCGATGCACCATGCAGCTGTCGACCACGGCGAGCGCGATGGTGGTATCGCCATTGGCAAGTACGACACAGCGAACATGGAGGGGATCGTGAGCGCCTTCGACGGGCTTCGGGAAAAAGGAGCCCCGCGGGGCGAGCGGCCACTGGTCGGGCGTGATGTCGACGACCGAGGTGCCGACCCGGAGTTCCGCCCTGAGTGATTCCGGTAGTAGTCCGATACCGGCGAGAATGACAGCGCTGATGGCGAGGAATTTTCGACTCATGGAGGCGTTCTATCAGGAAACGGGGAGCGGAGGCAACAGGGTTGGGTCGCGGACCTGACCCTGTTTGCGCCACCGGCCACACCGCGAACGCGCCGGGAGGGTGATGGCGGCAACACGTATCACCCGGAGATTCATCTTCGCGCGCGGACTCACTAGGATTCGCATCACGAATTGCTCCCGAATGAAAATCTCACCGCTCGCCTGTCTCACCTGCCTGACGCTTTTCACCCTCTCGGTCGCGGAAGCGGAGGTCACTTTCACCAAGCTCGAAGACCGAATCCGGGTTGAGGTCGATGGTCAACTTTTCACCGAGTGGCAGCACAAGGCATGGAAGGCGCCCTATCTCTATCCGGTTATCGGCCCTAACGGCGTGAACGTGACACGCAATTTCCCGATGAAAGAGGGCGTCGAAGGCGAGCAGCAGGATCACCCGCATCACCGGTCGATCCGGTTTTCCCACCGCAATGTGAACGGCATGAGTTTCTGGGCGCCGGATTCCAAGCAGGGTGGGCACGATGCCACGATCGAACTGGAAAAGATCGAGGAAATGAAAGACGGGGACATCGGCGAACTGAAGCTGCTTAATCGCTGGATGGGCGATGGCGAGTTGGTGCTTACCGAAGAGGTGACGCTTCGCTTTCAGCCGCTTCCGGATCACGAGATGCTGATGGATTTCGATCTCGCCCTGACGGCGCCGGACAAGGATGTGACCTTCTTTGACGAAAAGGACGGCGGTCTCGGGGTCCGGGTGGCGGGCACCATGAAAGTGGAGGATCGCAAAACCAAGGATGGCAAGGGCACCATCGTCAACAGCCGGGGCGACAAGAACGCGGAGGCCTGGGGCAAGAAGGCGGAGTGGTGCGACTATTTCGGTCCCGACCCGAGCGGGAAGACGGTCGGTATCGCGATTTTCGATTACCCGAAAAACCTCCGCTACCCGACCAACTGGCACGCGCGGACCTACGGACTTCTCACGGCAAACCGGTTCGGAAAAGGGTTCTTCGAGGCGAATGAGGGCGCCAAGAAGGGCGACGGCGATTACACCATCAAGGCGGGAGAGACGCTCAAGCTGCGGCATCGTCTCTACTTTCACCACGGCTCACCGGAGGATGCCAAGGTGGCGGAACGCTACGCCGATTATGTGAAGGAGTAGGCTGGTCTACGGCTTGAGCGCTTCGCGCGGTACCAGCAGCGCCTCGGGCGAGGCGGCGAAATAGTTGGGCACATTCGTCATCCAGAAAAATCGCGGGGCGAAACGCTCAAAGTGCCAGGCATGCCCGTCGGCGCCCTCGGGCACGGGAATGCTGACGTAGCGTCCATTGCTGTCGATCTCGGCGACGAGTTTTCCCTCGGGACCGAAGAGTCGCGGCTTCAGATTTCCACCTTCCCAATAGAACTGGATTTTACGGGTGCCCCGTGGCA